>CAVRRT010000190.1:0-64069 GCA_963723305.1 uncultured Pseudomonadota bacterium | reverse complement strand
GACGCGACCGTTCTGTCTGGCTAGAATGCTCGCGCACTGACACACTTCGCCGCACACGATTCGAAGGAGGCCCCCATGCGGAAGCGGTACCCGGCGCTCGTAGTTTCAGTGATCGCGCTCTCTGCTTGCGGCTCGTCGTCGAGCGGCTCGGGCGACTCGACAGGGGACGACGCATCGGTCGGGACCGCCGACGGTGGTCACGATTCGTCGACCGGCGACGGCAGCTCGACGTCGCACGACGGGGGCGGCACTTCGCCCGATGGCAGCTCGTCATCGCCCGACAGCAGTCAACCAGCCACCGACGGGGGGGCGGGGAACACCTCGTCGGCCGCGAGCTGGTTCTCCTCGTCGATGTACTTCAACATCGCCGTCGACAGCGCACCGGTCGACGCCAACTCGAGCACCATCATCAGCACGTGGGTGAGCAACGGCGGTTGGGGCGAGGGGCACATCCAGGTCGATTTTTCGATCGACGTCTACTACGCCGACGCGTCGTCGAGTCGCGTCCCCCTTCACGCAGAACTCGAGCCTCGACACCCCCCGACAGCGACATCCCGGCAACGATTGCATCGCGCCGAATACGACCGGGGTCGGCGGCAGCGCCTGGGTTCGAGTGCACGCCGAGCGGCTCCATCGAGCTGCGACGATTGCCACTACTTGGTTGCTCGACGCCGCCGAACCACCAGCTCATCGAGGTGTACGGCGCGACGACCGATGGGACGACCTTCAGCACCACGACGGACTGCGGGCGCTCGGTGGCGATTTGGGACTGGACGATGAATGCCCATCGACGCCAGGTGCCCCTGGCCGCCGCCCGGCAGATCGGAGACCAGCGCCGGCAGCCGATCGATGGGCGGCTTCTCGTCGAAGTGGACGATGCGTCCGGTGCTGTCCATCTTGAGGATGCCGAACGAGGAGGCCTGATCGGGCGCCACCGGGATGACGGCCACGGTGGCGTCGGCGCCGCTCTCGCGGTGGGTCTTGATCATCTCCCGGTAGTCCATGTTGTAGAGCTGATCGCCCGAGAGAATCAGCAGGTCGCGCCCGGGCGTGCGTCGCATGTGACGCAGGCTCTGGCGGACGGCGTCGGCGGTTCCCTGAAACCAGTTGCCGCCTTCTTCGGTCTGCTCGGCGGCCAGTACGCTGACGAAGCCCGACGAGAAGACGTCGAACTTGTAGGTCAGCGCCACGTGCTTGTTGAGGCTCTCCGAGTTGAACTGCGTCAGCACGAAGATCTTGCGGACGTTGGCGTTCAGGCAGTTGCTGATGGGGATGTCGATCAGGCGGTACTTGCCGCCGATGGGAACCGCCGGCTTCGATCGTTTGAGCGTGAGTGGAAACAGGCGCGTGCCGCGCCCGCCACCGAGGATGATCGCCAACACGTCGTTCATCGCGGGAAGTGTATCTCCACCTGCGGGAAGCCGCTATTTCGCAGCCGCGCTTTGGGGCCGTCCCTTACGGACCATCACCGTGACCTCGTTCTTGTTGTGGCGGAGCTGCTTGACCCGCGCGAACGCCGGGCCGATGCGGGCAAACAGCGGCGGCAGGTCGCCGAGGAGACCGTATCCGGCGCTCCCCTTGAACTTCACGGTCACCACCAGGTTCTGACAGAGCCCACCGGAGAGCCAGGCGTCACACAGCGCCAGGCTGCGGGGCGGCTCGCAGACGACGTCGCAGATGAGCCAGTCGACCGGCGCCGCGGGGAGGTAGGTGAAGGCGTTTCCGATGACCGAGGTGACGCTCGGGTTGCGCGCGAGCGGCGGCGCCAGCGGGGCGCGATCGACGGCCACCACCCGGGCGCCGCGCTTGACCACCGTGGCCGTCCAGCCGCCGGGCGCGGCGCCGAGGTCGACGCAGGTCTCACCGGTGCCGGGCGCGGTCCCCATCCAGGCGAACGCCTCTTCCAGCTTCTGGTAAGCCCGCGACGGCGGCGCGCGATCGATCGCCACCGGCGCCTCACCCGCCGGCCAGCGCGCGAGGTCGAGGCCGCCCGCCGGCAGCGCGCGCGGCGCGGCCGCGGAGACCAGGAAGCGATCGCGCCCCAGCGCCACGATCTGCACCAGCAGCCAGCTCTCGCCGAAGCCGTCCTGTCGTTGTTCTTGTCCTCGTCCTTGTTCTCGTCCATGCCCTCCGGGCGCGGTCTCGTCGATCGTGCGTTGTCGGCGAAATGCGCGGCGGCGGCGCTCGGCGAGCAGCGCCAGCGTCTCACGCGCGATCAGCGTGGCGCGGCTGGCCAGCCCGGGCGGCGGCTCTGCGTGCGCGAGCGCGTGGAAGGCGAACGGTCCCGGCCAGCGATCGATCGTCGTCTCGACGGCGGCATAGACCGCCTCGGCCAGCGCGCGCACCGAGCTCCCCTCCACGATACGCGCCTCCGGCAGCACCTGGCGCGCGAAGATCGGATCGACGAGGACCTCGTCGGCGAGGCGATCGACGGCCACCACGCCGGGGGCCAGCTCCCCTGCAGTGGCCCCCCCACGCGCCACCTCGGCAGCGAGCGCCGGCTCCGATCCGGCCGAGCAGAGAAATGCGCGCACCGCTAGGTCGCGGCCGCCGCTTCGTACACCGGCGAGAACATGAAGGTGATGATCTCGCGCGCCGATTGCCCCCGCAAAAACTCGCCGCGGATGGCGGCCGTCGGTGGCTCGTCGTCGTCGCCGAAGAGCTCCCCCTCGGAGATGACCGTGAGCGCGTCGACCGGGCTGCCGCAGACGAGCAGGCCGATCCGGTTGCAGGTGTGCCGCGTGCCGCGACGGAATGTCTGCCAGTCGGGGAGCGCCGCCAGCGCCCCTTCGACGTCGGCCAGCAGCTCGGCGCGCGCCTCGGGCGATCCGAGCGTCACCATCGCCTCGGGGCGCGCCAACCAGGCGGCGACGGCCACCGCCCGCGGATCCTCCGAGGGCGCGGCCCCCAGCGCCGCGCGCGCCCCTTCGAGGAGGCGCCCGAGGCCGTCGACGCCCGTCAAACCGGCGGTCACCAGGCCGCTGCGCAGCGCCTCGATCGCGCGCCCGGCCACGAACGACCAGGCCCCCAGGCCCAGCATGACCGCCGCCGGGCTGATGAGCAGCCCCGCCGGCTGCGAGGGGATGAGGCGCAGCCGCCGCCGCTCCCCCTGCGGTGAGGGGGTCCGGCGCAGTCCCTCGGCGTCGGGCGCGACCACGAACGCCGGCGCGCCCAGCAGGTCGGCGATCCGGCGCAGCTCGATGGCGCGCGCCGGCGGCAACCCGCTCCCCTCGACCGGTTTGGGCGCCGGCTGATCGTAGTCGAGGCCCAGCAGCGCGGGCGCCAGGCGCGACAGCGCGCGCCGCACGGGACCGGCGACGTCGGGATGGTCGACGGGCGTTCCGGGGCGAACCGCCTCCACCCGCACCGCCTCGGCGGCGGGGAGCGCTTCGAGCAGCTTCGCGCCCAGACCGTCGGGCTCGACGAAGGCGGGGAGCGAATAGGCGGCGCGGGCCAGCGCCTGCCGCCGCGTGCGCGCCGCCAGCCCGCCCAGGATCAAGGCCGGCCCCGGCCGCGCCGGATCGGCCAGCACCAGCTCGACGAGCGACGCCACCAGCGTGCGCTCCCCCTCCGCGCCGGCCCAGAACCGCGCGCGCGTGAGCATCGGATCGATCGTGTCGAGGCCCCGGGCCGCCGCCCGGTCCCCGGCCAGCGCCAGCACGCGCACGGCGGCGTCGAGCAGCTCCGGATGCGCGGCGGGCGAGGACCGCGCCGGCGTCGCGCTGCGCGGCCCGGCGACGGCGATGGCCAGGCGGGCGATCAGATCGGCGTCTCCGTCAGCCGAAAGCGGCACGGAGGCCAGGTCTCCGGCCAGATCGGCGACCACATCGAGATCCCCTTCGGCCCAAAAATGATCGACCAGGCGCAGCCGCGAGGGGACGAAGGCGGGATCGGCGTCCGACGACCGGAGGTAGGCGTCGAGCGCGCCGGGCTCGTCGCCGAGTTGGGTCCGGCGGAATCTCCCCCTGGCGGTAGAGCACGGCGGCCCGGTGCGCCCGGTCCGGGTAGAGGCGCGCCAGCCGCCCGCAGGCCTCGGCGGCTTCCTGATGGAGGCCGAGCTTCTGATAGGTCTGCAGCAGGAGCTCCAGCGCCGGCAGCCGTCCCGGCTCCTGATCGACGACCAGCTCCAGGTAGTAGCGCGCGCCGTTCCACTCGCCGGTCTCGGCGTAGATCGCCCCCAGCCGGTGGCGGAGATCGCCGAGGTCGGCGGACGAGCCGAGCGGCAGCAGGCGCAGCAGCTCCTCGAGCCTGAGCGCCGCGGTGGCGGTGTCGCCCCGCGCCAGCGCCAGCTCGGCGAGCACGCGCCGTGCCTCGACGTGGCGCGTGCTCAAGATCGCCAGCTCCCGGTAGAGCGCCTCCGCTTCGGCGGTGTCGCCGAGCCGGTGCGCCAGCGCCGCGCGTCGCTGGACGATCTGCTCGCGCGGGACGGCCTGGGCGGCGTCGGGGACCAGCTCCAGCGCGGCGTAGAGCTCGCGGGCGCGATGCCAGTCCTGCTTCCGGTAGCTGATCTCAGCGAGCAGCACCAGCGCGCCGGCGTGGTGGGGGGCGGCGCCGAGCGCCAGCTCCAGATCGTCGGTGGCGGCCGGGATCTCGCCCCGCGAGAGCGAGACCCGGGCCTTTGCCACCAGCGCGTTGGCGCGCAGCACCGGCTCCGACTCGACGCCGGCGGAGCGCCAGTATTTCTCCCCGGTTCGCGCGTCGCCGCCAGGCGCCGGCGCCTCGGGTGACGAAGGCGGCGGCGGCGGCAGCGTCCCCGTCCGGGCGGGCGGCGCCGGCGGTCGTGCCGGCTCGGCGGGCTGATTCCGCGCCAGGTATTCTCGCGCGGCGGCGTGGGCAGGGTCGATCTTCAGCAGCCGCTCGTAGGTGCTGCGGGCGAGGGGAGGGCGCGCCAGGCTCTTGTCGTAGATCTCCGCCAGCCGCGCCAGGATCGTCTTCTGCTCGCGCGGGCCGCGCGCCACCACCTCGACCTTGCGTTCGAGCACCTCGGCCAGTCGGTCGAAGTCGCCGGCGTCGACGCTGAGCGCCTCCAGCGCTTCCAGCGCTTCGGCCGAGGCGGGATCGAGCGTCACCGCCCGCTCGAGCAGCATCCCGGCGTCGGCCGGCAGCTCCAGACGCTTGCGCAGGATCTCGGCGGCGGCCACCAGCGTGCCGGCCCGCTCGATTTCGCTGGCCCCGACGCGCGGATCGTCGGCCGAGGCGATGAGGGCGCGTGCCGCCGCGTGCGGATCGCCGCGCCGGGCGAAGATCTCCACCAGCCGCCGCCAGGCGGCGCCGACCAGCGGTCCCGCCGCCGCGTTGTCGATGCAGATCCGCAGCGCTGCCAGCGCCCCCTCCTCCTCGCCGGTCTTCTCGTAGGCGGCGGCGAGCAGGTGCGCCACCTCGGCGCGCGCCGGGCCCGGGAGCGCCGTGTCGAGGGCGCGCCGCAACGCCGCGACCTCGTCGGTGTCGTCGGTCGGCAGCTCGCCGGTCTCCGGCCGGCCGGCAGAGCTCCAGCGCATGGCGATGCGCCCCGCCGAGACGCGGACCACGCCGAGGCGCAGGTCGCCGCTGTCGGGGAGGCGGAACCCATCGGCGACGAAGATCTCGTCGAGCGCTGTTGAGAGCGGATTGATCTCCAACGTGGCCTCGCCGGTGGCGGGCGCGCCGAACATCGCCGCCAGCGCGGTGCGCAGATCGGCGGCGGGCGCCTCACCTCCGTCGATGGTGACCTGTAGCTTGCGGCCCGTGCCGGCGCCCAGGCTGAGGCGCGCCCAGAACGCCGCTGCGCCGTTGCTCTGCCCGCCGGAGAGCACCAGACGATCAGGTTCGAGCATCACGCCCAGTCGCCCCGCGGGGAGCTGGGCGCCGGCCACCTGGCTCTCCAGCCGCGCGCGATCGATAACCAAGGTTGCGGCGCGCAAGCGGCCGCGCCTGTTGCGCAGCTCGTCGACGGCCAGCGCCCTTCGCGTGCCGGGCCACTCGACCTCCAGACGCTCGACCAGCACCGGCCCCAGATCGCGCGCGGCGACCGTCAGGATCGCCCGCCCATCCACCAGGGCGAGGGCCATCGCCGCCGCGGCGTCGGCCATGCGGGCCTCTTCAGCCTCCGAACGGACGGTGGGGGGCGGCGCAGGGCTCATAGGGCGGCGGCGGGTCGCCGCCCTCGTCGTAGCGAAGGACGTCCGTGTTCACGGTGATCCGCTTCGCTTGCTTGGCCTCCTGGCAGCGGGCGGTGGTCCAGTCGGCCATGACCCGCTCCCACTTGGTCTGCTGGGCCTCACGAGCAAGCTCGACCTTGCGCTTCTCGAACTCGGCCAGATCGGGATCCTTGCGCTCCTTGAGCCGCACCACCACGAAGGTGCCGCCCACCTCGAACGGCCCGGCCACCGGGGCGGCGGGGGTGAGGGCGAAGCCGGCCTTGGCCAGCGGGGTCGAGACGCCGATCCCCTCGACGATCACCCCTTCGCGCGAGGCACGCAGCGAAAAGAGGCCAGTCTCCTCGACGCGCGGCCCGGCGGCATCGTCGGCCGGCGACGCGCTCGCCTCGTCCTTGTCGGCGGCGGCGGAAGGAAAAAGATCCTTCATTGATTTGTCGGGCGTCGCGACAAGCTTGGCCACGGCATCCCCGGCGGCCGCCTTGGCCTTCAGATTGGCGCGCTCCTCGCGCAGCTTCTGCTCGGCCAGCTCCAGCTTGGCCTGCTCGAACGACACGCTCCCGTTGCGCTGCCCCTCGACCTTGGTGATGACGTAGCCGTCGGCGCCCCGCAGCGGTCCGACGATGGCGTCGCTGGTCGCTTTCCAGACCTTCTCCTCGACCGGGCCGGGGAGGTTGGCGGCCCCGTGCGCGCGCCAGCCGAGCTCGCCCCCCTGCGCCTTGCTGGAGGCGTCGTCAGAGGAGCTGCGCGCCACCTCGGCGAAGGTCACCCCTTCCTTGCCGGAGGCCTTGGCCCCCTTCTTGAGCTTGTCCGCCAGCGCGTCGCCTTGTCGCGCGCCGTCTTGTCCTGGGCGTCGGTCGCGTCGTGCGGCACCTTGACCAGGATCTGGCGCAGCTGCCGCTCGTCGGAGACCTTCTCGTAGACGAAACGCTTCTGCTCGTAGGCTCCTTCAGCTTGGGTCGTTCTTGGCGGCGTAGTCGGCGATCTCGGCGTCGGTCGAGCACGACGTCGGTCCGGTAGCGGCTGCCGGAGAAGCGCAGGTACTCCAGGTTGATCTGCTGGCCGCGGCGCACGAAGTCGGCCTTGACCTCGTCGGTCGAGACAGACACGCCGGCCCGCAGCAGATCGCGCACCCGCGAAGCCAGCATCTCTTTCTTCTGCTCCTGGCCACGAAGCTCTTGGGGGTGATCGCCAGCTCGTACTGCAGGAAGGTCTTGAAGGAGTCGTAGTTGAACTTGCCGTCCTTCTGCAGGCGGGGGACGGTGTGGACGCTCCCCAGCCCGATAATCTTGGAGTCGGCGATCTGGTCCTCGACCTCTTCGTCGGTGACCACGTAGCCGAGGCGATCGGCCTCCTTGGCCAGGAGCTCGCGCTCGATGAGCTTGTCCATCACCGTCTCCTTGAGACGGTCGCGCTTGGCCATCGGGGCCGGAATCTGCGCGCCGCCCGCCAGCATGAAGCCGTACCGGAAGCTGTTTTGGGTGATGGTTTCGCCGGCCACCTGCGCCGCGTAGTGATCGTTCCCGTTCATCACCTGGTCGCACGAGCTGCCGCGCGACTGAGGTCCGAAGTTGATGACGAAGACCGCGATGACGATCAAGAAACAGGGGTAGATGAGCACCGACTGCGAGGATTTCCGCATCTGCTCGAGCATGGCGGGGCGGAATCTACCACAAACCTTTGCCTGTAAATGGGGACCCTCCCAGGGCCTGGCGATCGAGGAAGAAAGCCCCCGCGCGGGTCGGTGCCTCCCGCGCGGGAGCGTGAGGAACAAAAAGATCGGCCTCGCCAACGTCGATATCGACGCGCCCGGCCTATCGGAGTGACGTCCGCCGTGCTAAAAACTGCTGTCTCGTCGGCGCGGCGAACTGGGGCGGCGCGCGGGGCGCACAATCCATGCTGCTCGACTGGGTCTACGGGCTCTTCTCCAACGATCTCGCCATAGACTTGGGTACGGCGAACACGCTGACCTTCGTCCGCGGCAAGGGGATCGTCTCCAACGAACCGTCGGTCGTGGCGGTGCAGCGCTCCGGCAACGGGACCAAGAAGGTCCTGGCGGTCGGCAAGGAGGCCAAGGAGATGCTGGGGCGGACGCCCGGCAACATCGTCGCCGTGCGGCCCATGAAGGACGGCGTCATCGCCGACTTCGAGGTGACCGAGGCGATGCTGCGGTACTTCATCACCAAGGTCCACAACCGGCGGACGCTGGTCAAGCCGCGCATCATCATCGGCGTCCCCTCGGGGATCACCGAGGTCGAGAAGCGCGCGGTGCGCGACTCGGCGTTGGCCGCCGGCGCGCGCGAGGTCTATCTCATCGAAGAGCCGATGGCGGCCGCGATCGGCGCCGGCCTGCCGGTCACCGAGCCGTCGGGAAACATGATCGTCGACATCGGCGGCGGCACCACCGAGGTGGCCGTCATCTCGCTGGCCGGCATCGTGGTCGCCAAGTCGATCCGCGTGGCGGGCGACAAGATGGACGAAGCGATCGTCGCCTACATCAAGCGCAAGTACAACCTGCTGGTCGGCGAGCGCACGGCCGAGATCATCAAGAAGACGATCGGCAACGCCTACGCCACCGACGACGTCACGACCATGGAGATCAAGGGGCGCGATCTGGTGGCCGGGGTTCCCAAGACGCTGGTCATGAACAGCGACGAGGTGCGCGAGTCGCTGGCCGAGCCGGTGAACCAGATCGTCGACGCCGTGCGCTCGGTCCTGGAGCGGACCCCGCCTGAGCTGGCGGCGGACATCGTCGACCGGGGGATCGTCCTCACCGGGGGCGGCGCGCAGCTGCGAAGCCTGGACGTCCTCCTGCGCGAGGAGACCGGACTTCCGGTGATGGTCTCCGACTCGCCCGAGTGCGCGGTCGTGCTGGGGACCGGGCGCGCGCTCGATGAGCTTGCCCTGCTGCGCGAAGTGGCGTTGCAGTAGAAGTGGCGTTTCTTCGCTCGAGCCGGCCACAATAGGGGCGCATGGGTCCGGGGAAGCGCTTGCGCGAAGCCGTCGTCGTGGCGGCGGCCCTTCTGATCGCGATCATCTCCATGAAGATGAGCGCCAAGAACCCGGGCGATCTCTCGGCGCTCGATCGGGGATCCTCCGGCTGGTGTCGCCGGCGCAGTCGGCCATGTCGCTGATCGCGCGCGCCATCACCGGCGTGGCCGGGCACTACGTGGAGCTGACGCACGTGCGCGGCGAGAACGAGGCGCTCACCCACGAGAACCAGAAATTGCGCGCCGAGTTGACCGAGATGCGGCGGCTGGCCGAGGAGAGCGGACGCTACCAGCGCCTGCTGGGGCTGCGTGACGTGACGCCGGCCGAGACGATCGCGGCCCGGGTGATCGCCGTCGACGCTTCGCCCTATTTCAGAGTGGCGCGCGTCGAGATCGACCACGGCGAAGGGGCGGTCCGCCACGGGATGCCGGTGCTCACCTCCGATGGCGTGGTGGGGCGCGTGAACCGCCTCTCCGGCAAGAGCTCCGACATTCTCCTGCTCGTCGATCCGCGCTCGGCGATCGACGTGGTCGTTCCCCGCACCGGCGGGCGCGGCATCCTGCGGGGCAAGGCGGCCGAGAACGGCTACCGCTGCAGCGTCGAGTACCTGGCGCGCGGCGAGCCGGCCAAGGAAGGGGACGCCGTGGTGACGAGCGGCCTGGGCGGCTCGTTCCCGCGCAACCTGGCGGTCGGCCACGTCACCCGCGTGATCCCGGGCGCCGTCGGCCTCTACCAGGACGTCGAGGTCACCCCCGACGTCGACTTCGCGCGGCTCTCGGAGGTGCTGGTGGTCGTGGCCCCGCCTCCCGCCCCCGACACCGATCCCGCCGCCCGCCGCCTGCCTGCGCGCGGCCCGATGGTCTATAGATGAGAGCACGAAGATGAGAGAACGATGAGATCCGGCGTCACCCTCTTCGTCGCCTACCTGCTGCTGATCCTGCAGTCGACGGTGCTCGAGCTGGCGCCGATGCACATGGTGACGCCCAGCCTGGGCCTCCTGGTCGTGCTGCACGTCGGGCTGTCGTCGAAGTGGACCATCTCCTCGGCGGCGGTGGTCTCGTTCGCCACCGGCTATCTGTTCGATCTGACGTCGGGGGCCCCGCAAGGGGTGCATGCCTTCGTGTTCGTGCTGATGGCGCTCTTCGCCCGCGGGCTGACCGTGCGGCTGGCGGTGCAGGGGATCGTGCTCTCGGCGGTGACGGCGTTCGTGGCCAGCCTGCTCGCCGCGGCGCTGATCGTCATCGTGCGGGCGCAGGTGGCGCCCGAGGGGGGCTACGGCGGCCTCCGCCTGGCCCCGCTCGAGGCGCTGCTGACCGGAATCGTCGCCCCGCTCGTCCTGGGACTCTTTCGCCGCATCGACGGCAAGGTCGACAGCGCCCGCTCGCGCGTCGGCCTGGCCCGCGGCCCGCACAGCTTCGATCCCGTCCCCCGTCGATGAAGACGTCGATGAAGAGCTCCACCACATGACTGCAACGTCTCAAGATCCGACGCGAGCGCAGTGCGGCTCCGCCGCACGAAGCCAGGGGGTTTTGGGGGCGCGGGAGCGGCAGCGAGCCGTGCCCCCATGGAGATAGCCGGGCAAGACGCAGAGCTGCCCGAGATTCGCCGGCGCTCTCGCTACTTCGCGTTGATCGCGCTGGTCGCCTTTCTGGGGATCGCCGGGCGGCTCTTCTACCTGCAGGTCATCCAGGGGGACACGTTCTTCCGCGTCACGTCGGACAGTATCGTGCACACCGATCTGTTGCCGGCGGTGCGCGGGCAGATCCGCGACCGCAAGGGCAAGGTGCTGGCGACGGTGCGGCCCTCTTACAACGTGTACGTGACGCCGCGGCTGCTGACGGCCGAGGGGTTCGCGCGCCTGCGGGCCCTCCTGGGCATGAACGGCGACGAGGCGATCGACGTCTGGGATCGGGTCCGGGCGGGCGGCGCCGACGGGGCCGGCGGCCCGCACGCGGCGGAGCGGCCGCTGCTGCTGGCCGAGGATATCTCGCGCGAGGCGATGGCCGCCATCGAGACGGGCGTCGATCTTCCGGGCGTCAAGATCGTCTCCGGGCCGCGGCGTTCCTATCCGCTGGGGACGCTGGGCGCGCACGTGGTCGGCTACATGAACGAGATCTCCGGCGACGAGCTGCGCGCCAAAAAGGACGAAGGGTACCGCGCGGGCGATCTGATCGGCCGCACCGGGATCGAGCGGCAGTGGGACGGCTACCTGCGGGGGCGGGCCGGCTTTCAGAAGATCGTCGTCGACCGGCGTGGCATGCCCAAGCCCGACATCCACGACGTCATCGACGGGCCGGCCACGCTGCCGGCGGTGGCGGGGAACAACGTGGTGCTGACGATCGACGCCGACGTCCAGCGCTTCACGGAACGGGCCCTGCGCAACGTCTCGGCGGCCGGCGTGGTGGTGCTCGACGTCAACAGCGGCCGGATCCTGGCCATGGCCTCCAAGCCCAGCTTCGATCCCAACGAGATGTCGGGCCACCTGACGGTCGAGGCCGAGCAGCGGCTGCTGGCCGACCGCTATCACCCGCTGCACGACAAGACGCTGGCCGAGACGTACTACCCGGGCTCGACCTTCAAGCCGGTGGCGGCCATCTCGGCGCTCGAGGACCGCCTCATCACGCCCGACGACAAGACCAAGTGCCACGGCTCGTTCGAGATCGCGCGGCGCCGGTTCAAGTGCACCAAGACCCACGGCGTGGTGAGCCTCTACGACGCCATCGTCCAGAGCTGCAACGTCTACTTCTACGAGCTCGGCGCGCGCCCCGGAATGATGGACCGCCTGGCCAAGTTCGGCGCCGACCTGGGCCTGGGCGCGCCGACGGGGCTGGGCCTCAACGGCGAGGACGGCGGCTTTCTGCCGACGGAGGAGTGGTACCGCCAGCAGAAGCGCGAGAACCCCAAGGCCGAGGGGTTCCAGATCGGGCAGGCGCTCAACGCCGTCATCGGCCAGGGATCGACGCGGGTGACGCTCTTACAGATGGCGCTGCTCTACGCGGCGATCGCCAACGGCGGGAAGCTCTGGCTGCCGCAGATCGTGGAGCGGGTCGAGTCACCCGACGGGCAGACGCTGGAGGAGTTTGCGCCGCGGGCGCGCCGGGAGATCTCCGTGGCGCCCGAGACGCTGGCCATCGTCCGCCAGGCGCTGGTCGGCGTGGTCAACGAGTCCAAGGGGACGGCGTACAAGAGCCGGGCCAAGGACATCGAGGTGGCGGGCAAGACAGGCACCGCGCAGGTGCACGGACGCCGCACCGACCTCGGCGGTTACGAGGCCGGCGATCATGCCTGGTTCGTCGGCTTCGCGCCGGCGGGACGGCCGAAGATCGCGGTGGCCGTGCTGGTCGAGCACGGCGGCCACGGCGGGGATGTCGCCGCGCCGGTGGCGATGGAGATCGTCCACAACTACTTCGACAGCGTCGACCCGGCCGATCGGGACACGCCCCGCCTCGGCCTGCCGCGCCGGAGGCGCAATGCCACGGTCGAGCCGCCCACCACCTCCCTCGAGCCGCCGGCCGCCGAGCCGGCGCCCACCTCCGCGGAGGTGACGCCATGATGCAGACGCGGGGGGTCGCCTGGCGGCGGCTGCGCTTCCGCTTCGACTGGACGCTGACGCTGGCGGCGGCGGTGGTCACCACCTTCGGGCTCGTCAATCTGTGGAGCGCCGTTCACGACCGGCAGTCGAACCTGTTCTCGCAGCAGATCTCCTGGCTGGGCCTGGGCATCGCCGTCTTCCTGGGCGTCGCCACGCTCGACTACCGGACGATCAGCCGCTACGCCTACCTCCTCCACGCCGTCGGGGTGGCGCTGCTGATCGGGGTGCTCGTGCTTGGCAAGATGGTCGGCGGGGGACGGCGCTGGTTCGATCTTGGCCCCTTCCACGTCCAGCCATCGGAGCTGATGCAGCTCCTGACCGTCGTCGCGCTGGGGAAATATCTCAACGATTCGCCCTCGCTCGAGGGGCGAACCTGGCGCCACCTGGCCATCCCGGTGATCATCGTCAGCGTCCCCGCTTGGCTCATCGCCAAGCAGCCCGACTTTGGGACGGCTTTCCTGCTCCTGCTGATCTTCTTCACCATCATGCTGACCGCGCGGCTCAAGCTGCGCACGCTGGGGGCCATCGTCGGCTTCGCCACGCTGGCCGCGGCGCCGATCTACCAACACCTCCTGCGCGAATATCAGCGCAAGCGGGTGGAGGCGTTCTTCAACCCGACCTCCGAGGGGGCGTACCAGACGCGACAGGCGTTGAACGCCATCGGCTCGGGGCGCTTCCTCGGCAAGGGGTTCATGCAGGGCACGCAGATCCGCCTGCGGCACTTCCCCGCGCTCTGGACCGACTTCCCGTTCGCCGTCTGGGCCGAGGAGTGGGGCTTCGTCGGCTGCTTCGCGCTGCTGACGGCGTACCTGGTCCTGGTCCTCTGGATCATCAAGATCGCGGGTGACGCGCGCGATCGCTTCGGCGCCACGGTCTGCGTCGGCGTGGCCGCCATGCTGTTCTGGCACGTCTTCATCAACGTCGGCATGGTGAGCGGCCTGCTCCCGGTCGTCGGCGTGACCCTGCCGCTGGTCAGCTACGGCGGCTCGAGCATCCTGACGATCGCCGCCGCCCTCGGACTGGTGATGAACGTCAGCGTCCGGCGCTTCTCGTACTGAAGAGCCACGCGGGAGAGGCCTTTAGGGCCCCTCCCGCGATAATGCGAACCCCCGCCTCGGCCGGTCGAAAAGAATTCTTGGCCCCTACTTTCGTAAGGGGGGAGTCACTGGATTGACCGCATCGGGCTTCCCGACTGGCGGGCGTGCACATCCATCGGTCAGTGGCGGCTCCCTGATTCGTGCTTGTAGGGAAAAGATCTCTCTTCGTGTCGTACCGCGCAGAAGGTTCTCAATCAGCATGGTCGTTCGAATTGAGGGGGTCAAGCGCGATCACATCGCGTGCCAGAGCCGCCGCGTCGCGCGATGGACAACGCGGCCGTGCGGAACGAAAATTGCCGACCAGTGAAAATCGATTGGAAAATGGATTGGAAAACGAATCGCCCCCCCAGCGAGAAGATCGTCGCTCGTCTCATCGTCATCTCCGTCGCGCTGTTCGGCTTGACCGCCGCACGGGGTGCGCGCGCTCAGATGGCCGCGCCGCTGCCGTCGCCGGCGCCGCCGGCCGCCGCGCCCGGACCAGCCGCGCCGCCCGACGCCCAGCCCCCGCCACCACCGCCGCCGGTCGAGCCCGCCCCGGGTTATGGATACGGCCCCCCCTCGCCGTACTACTACTACCACCACCGTTATCGGCCGATACCGTACGCCGCGCCGTACGCTTCGCCGTACGCCGCACCGTATGCTTCGCCGGTCGCCATCGATCCGATGGACGGATTCCACACCCACGATGGGTTCTACATGCGTGTGCACGCCGGCATCAGCGGCACCGGATTTGCGTCGACCCAGGCCGGGGTGAAGACGAACTACGTGGGCGGCGGCTTCTCGTCGGGGATCGCCATCGGCGGCGTCATCGCGCACAACCTCATTCTCTACGGCGCGGTCTTCGGCACCGACACCACCAACCCCGACAAGCAGGTGGCCGGCGCCAGCGTGACCAGCGATCTCGGGGAGATTGGCGTCGGCGCCATCGGCCCGGGTCTCGCCTACTACTTCGAGCGCTACAACATCTACCTGTCGGCGACCTTCGGGCTGGCGGGCTTCAACGCAAACGACGTCAACGCCTTCCGCGTCGACACCTCCAAGTCGGGCACCGCGCTCGACTTCATGGTCGGCAAGGAGTGGTGGGTCTCGCACGACTGGGGGCTGGGCATCGCCGGAGAGCTGCTGGCCGCCTCGCTCAAGGACAAGAACACGCCGGGGCTGACCTGGTCGGCGAGCGGGCTGTCGATACTCTTTTCGGCGACCTACAACTGACGCGCCTGCCGGGCGCCACGAGATCGCCGTGCTGAACGGGCGCCTGCGCCGGCCGCGCCCCCGTCGCCGCAACGTGCTCGTCCGCGCGGTGCGCGCGCTCTGGACGCTGCCCACGAATCTGCTCGGGCACCTGGCCGGCCTCCTCGTGAGCCGCCGCCTCCCGCGCCGCGTGGGCGGTCCGGCTGCGGTGGGGTGGCTGTATCCGATTCGCTCCGGCCTGGGATTCGACTGGGTGGGCGCCGTGACGATCGGCCAGGCGATCCTCTATCGCCCGGGAATGCTCGACGGGCCGACGACCGCGGCGCGCCTCACGCTGGCGCACGAGCTGGCCCACACCCGCCAGCACGATCTGCTTGGTCCTCTCTATCTGCCGCTGCACCTCCTGGCCCAGGCGGTGAGCGCGCTCCTCACCCGCGGCCGGCCGACCACGATCAGCCGGGTGCACGACTGCAATCCCCTCGAGCAGACCTTCATCGTGGTTCCGGCCAGCGCGCCGTACGCGCCGCGCGCGTCGGACGCCGACGTGGCGGACGTGCTGGCCGACTTCGGGGTCTGACGCGGGCGTCTGGCGCGGAGCCCGGACCCGCGTGTCTAGGTGACCGGGCCGCGCGGCGGGCCGGCGGGGAAGACGTCGCCCGACGGTGGCGTCTGCGGCTTGCCGGAGACCTGCTCGCGCCAGAAGGCGCCGACGCCCCCCTGGATGGCCGTCGACGTGGTCCCGCGCGACATCAGCTCTTCCTTGTCGAGGATGGCGTCCGCGCGTTTGTAGGTCGGCTTGGCGTGCTCGAGCGTGTCCATGCGGATGGCGTCGCAGGGGCAGGCCTCGGCGCACAGACCACAGACCACGCAGCGCAGCTCGTCGATCTCGAAGATCTTGGGGCGCTTCTCGATCCGCCCGTCAGGCGCCTCCTCGGGGACGATGGTGATGCAGTGGGCCGGGCAGACGGTCGGGCACATCATGCAGGCCACGCAGCGGACCTGGCCGTCGTCACGGAGCATCAGGCGGTGCAGTCCCCGGTTCCGCTCCGGGTACTTCATCTTCTCCTCGGGGTACTCCATCGTCGCGATGTCGGTCTTGGCGCGTTGACCGGTGACGTTCCCCAGGAAGTTCTTCACGAAGTGGCGGAAGGTGACGCCGAGGCCCTCGGCGATGGCGGGCAGATAGGCCTGCTGCGCCAGGCTTCCGGGGCGGTTGACGACTTTGACTCCGACGGCCATTGATTCTCCTAATCTAACGTCAAGCTAGCTTTGCGCCCAGAGAATCACCATCGCCGTCGCCACCACGTTGGCGATCGAGATCGGCAGCAGGCGCTGCCAGCCGAGCCGCATCAGCTGGTCGGAACGGAAGCGCGGCAGCGACCAGCGAATGAGCAGCTGGAACGAGCAGAAGGCGAAGACCTTGACCAGCCAGCAGGTGGCCGTCACGGCCACGAAGGCCACGTTGGGCAGGTGCTGGACCAGCCAGCTGTCGATCGTGTGTCCCAGGTGCCAGCCGCCGAAGAAGATGGTGATCATGATGGCGCTGGAGGTGACGATCTCCAGGAACTCGCCCAGGAAGAAGAGACCGAAGCGCAGCCCGGAGTACTCGACGAAGTAGCCGATGATCTCCGGCTCACCCTCGGGGATGTCGAACGGGGTCCGCTTGGTTTCGGCGATGGCCGCGGTGAGGAAGAGGACGAAGCCGGCCGGCTGGGTGAAGATCCCCCAGCTCGACGCGTAGTGGCCGAAGCTCAGGAAGTGCGTCTGCATGTTGGCGATCGCGCCCGGCTCCAGCGTCCCGTAGACCAGGAACGAGCCGAGCACCGCCATCCCCATCGTCACCTCGTAGGACATCATCTGCGAGGTGGCGCGCAGGCCGCCCATCATCGCCCACTTGTTGTGCGACGCCCACCCGGCCAGGGTCGCGCCGTAGACCGCCAGCGAGGCGATGGCGAAGTAAAACAAGAGCCCGATGTCGAGCCGCGCGATCTGCAGCCCGACCGGCTGCAGGCAGCTGGGGTTTGTGCTGAGCAGCTCGCCCCAGCAGAGCGGGGGACCGAACGGAATGATCGCCGCCACGATCAGCGCCGGCGCCATCGCCATGATGGGCGCCCACATGAAGAGGAACTTGTGCGCCTTCGAGGGGACGAAGTCTTCCTTCCCCATGAATTTCAAGGCGTCGGCGAGGAAGTGGGTGATCCCCCAGGCCTTGAAGGGCCCGATGTTGGCGCGGTTGGGGCCCAGGCGATCCTGCATCATCGACGACTGCCGCCGCTCGAGCCAGGTGAGGATCGATGCCAGCGGCATCAAGAAGCCCATGATCATGAAGGCGATTCTTGATGAGCGCCGCGACGACGTTGAACCCGAGCGTTCCGTATTCCATCTGGGTCAGCCCCGGGATCCGGCGAAGCGGAGCTGGACCGGCAGGTAGGCCCGCCCCCAATCCGCGTCCTTCATGAAAGGCAGCTTGGTCTTGGCCTCGGCGAACACCGTCTTGGCCTCCGTGAAGTCCATCGTGGCGCCCAGCTTGCGCGCCAGGTGCGAGAGGATCTCCCAGCCCGGCAGCGAGTCACCCGCCGGGGGCACCGCCGCGCGCACGCGCTGCACCATTCCCAAGCGATTGGTGAACGTCCCGTCGCTCTCCGCCCACTCGGCGAGCGGCAGCGCGACATGAGCTGCCGCGGCGACCGCGTCGCGGTGCGTGCCGACGACGACCAGCGTCTTCAGCTTGTCGAGCGGCAACGCCGACGGCGCGTCGGCGGCGATCACGCCGTGCGTGCCGACCACCAGCAGCGTCGTCACCGCGCCCGACTTGAGGTCGTTGGCCAGATCGAGCAGCGTTCGCAGCCGCCCGGCGCCGATGGCCATGGCGCCCGCGGTGTTGGGGTTCTTGTCGGCGCTCACCAGGATGTCGTCGCTCCACCCCTGATCGAGACCGGCCAGGTAGGCCTTGCCGAGCCCCAGGTGATCGAAGGTGAGCCGCGCCAGCGCGTAGAGATCTTCGTTGGTCGACTGGGCGTTCATCACCACGCCCACCTCGGCCGGGTTGGCGTCGAGCGCGGCGCGCAGGAGCTTCCCCGCGTCATCGAGCGCCTTGTCCCACTCCACCGGGACGCCGCCCGAGACGGGCGCCGCCAGCCGCAACGTGTGGGCGTAGTGCGGCTCTGGTCCGGGAACCCGCTCAGGGTTCCCCACGGTTGGATGGACGCGCTTGTAGGTGAGCCGCCCCTCGTCGCACATCCAGTGCTTGTTGACCGCGGCGTTCTCGCGCGGGATGAGCCGCTGGATCTTGCCGCGTGAGTGGTGGACCTCGATGTTGCAGCCGGTGGCGCAGCCGGGGCAGATCGACGGCGTCGTGTAGAGCTCCCAGACGCGCATCGAGAACCGAAAGTCCTTCGAGGTCAGCGCGCCGACCGGACAGACGTCGACGGTGTTGAGCGAGTAGGGGTTGTCGAGCTTGTGGCCGGGCGCGGTGGTGAGCACCTCGTGGTCCCCGCGGTCGGCCATCTCCAGCTGGTGGTTGTGGGCCACCTCGTCGCAGACGCGGATGCAGCGGGTGCAGAGGATGCAGCGCTCCTGATCGAGGACGATGGTCGGCCCCAGGTCGACGACCTTCTCCTTGTGGACCTTGAGGCCGTCGTTGCGCGCCAGCTTGGCGTCCCAGTTGAAGTACTGCTTCTGCAGCATGCACTCGCCGGCCTTGTCGCAGATCGGGCAGTCGATGGGGTGGTTGACGAGGGTGAACTCCAGCATCTGGCGGCGCACGTCGAGCGCGCGCGGCGAGCGGGTCATCACCTCCATCTTGTCGGCCACCGGCGTGTAGCAGGAGGGGACCGGCTTCGGCTGCCCCTTGACGTCGACCAGGCACTGCCGACAGACCGCGGGCGACGAGAGGCCGGGGTGGTAGCAGAAGAACGGCACGTCGGAACCGGCCGCCAGGCAGGCCTCGAGCAGCACCGTCCCCTTGGGGACGTCGTGCTCCTTGCCGTCGATGGTCACCTTGACCGTTTCGGGTGGCGTCGTGGTCGTCATCTATCGCACTCCCCGCCGATCATGTTGATCATGCCGAAAGTCGGGACGACGTCGGCGATGAAGAGCCCCGGCAGCACCTTGGTGAGCACCGCGGTGGCCGGAAAACAGGGGGGACGGACCCGGCACTTCCAGGGGCGCCCGGTCCCGTCGGAGACGATGAAGAACCCCAGCTCGCCGTTCCCCGCCTCGGTGAAGGAGTAGACCTCGCCCGAGGGGACGTGGATGCCGTCCATGATGATCTTGAAGTGGGCGATCATCGCCTCGATCGAGTTGTAGGTCTCGCTCTTGGGCGGCAGCGCGATGCGCGGATCGGCGTGCATGAACGGCCCGGGCGGGATCTGCTTGAGCGCCTGATCGATGATGCGGATCGACTGCTGGATCTCCTCGACGCGGACGGCGTAACGGTCGAAGTTGTCGCCCACCGAGCCGACCGGCACGTCGAAGTCGAACCGGTCGTAGACCAGATAGGGGTGGTCCTTGCGGACGTCGTAGGCGAGGCCCGTCGAGCGGCCGACCGGGCCGGTGATGCCGTAGGAGATGGCGTCTTCCCGGCTGATGATCCCGATGCCGTCCATCCGGTCGCGGAAGATCCGGTTCCGGTCGAGCAGCTTGCTGATGTCCGACATCACGATCTGCGTGCGGGCCAGGATGTCGCGCAGCTTGGCGTCGAAGTCCGGCGGCAGGTCGTAGGCCACGCCGCCGATGCGCAGATAGGTCGACGTCAGGCGCGCGCCGCACACCTCTTCCAGCAGCTCGAACAGCCACTCGCGCGCCTTGAGCGCGTAGAGGAACACCGTGAAGGCGCCCAGCTCCATCGCCGAGGCGCCCAGGCAGGTGAGGTGGTCGGTGATGCGCGAGACCTCGCCGACGATGACCCGGATGTACTGGGCGCGCTCCGGGATCTCCTTGGTGATGTCGAGCAGCTTCTCGACCGCCATCGCGTAGCCGACGTTGTTGAGCATCGGCGAGATGTAGTTGAGGCGATCGGTGTAAGGAAAAACCTGGGTCCAGGTGGCGCTCTCCGACTCTTTCTCGAAGCAGCGGTGGAGATATCCGATCTGGATGTCGGCCGAGGAGATCCGCTCCCCCTCCACCTCCAGCACCATGCGCACCGTGCCGTGCATGGCCGGGTGCGAGGGGCCCATGTTCAGCGGAACCGGCTCGGTCGGCAGATCGGCCGCCATGTCCTGGGCGTCCTGAAAGCCGAGCACCACCTTGCGGGCCCAGGTGGTAGGAGCGAGCGTCTCGTCGTGGTCGTCCATCAGCTTTTGGTTACCTTGGTCGCTACTCTCGCGACCCGGCCTGGCGGCGTACCAGCGGCTGTCGCTTCTCTTTTGGGTAGTCCTTGCGCAGCGGATGCCCGACGAACTCCGGGTACATCAGGATGCGGCGCAGGTCGGGGTGCCCCTTGAAGCGCACGCCGTAGAGATCGTACGCCTCGCGTTCGAACCAATCGGCGCCCGGCCACAGGCCGACCAGCGTGTCGATCGAGGCGTCGTCCTCGGTGACGCCGCAGTAGAGGCGCACCCGGTGTTTGTGGATCACCGAGTAGAGGTGGAGGACCACGTCGAAGCGCGGGGCGTCGGGGTTCCCGCCGTGCATCCCCAAGCGGTCGACGCAGGTGAGATCGATGAACATCTCCATCTTCGTCGCCGGATCGTCGCGCAGGAAGCTCCCCACCGCGATCCATGCCTCGCGGCGCACGCGCGCCCACTCGTCGCCGTGCGAGTTGCCGCTCTCCAGAATTTCGCCGCCGGTGAACTTCGCCGCCAGCTGGTCGAGGATGATCTGGGCCACCTACTTGGTCTCCGGCTTGGGCAGCTGTCCGACCGGCCGAATCGAGATCAGCGGCGCCTCGTAGGTCCCGCCCGTCTTGGCGGCCTTGCGCTCGGCCGACTCGGCGGCGATCGCGATCTGGCTGTGCCCCTCGCCGCGCTGGATCCGCTCCTGAAGCAGGATGAGCCCGTCCAGCACCTGTTCGGGGCGGGGCGGGCAGCCGGGGATGTAGACGTCGACCGGCACCACCTGATCGGCGCCCGGCATGGTCGAGTAGTTCTGGTAGAAGCCGCCGGTCGAGGCGCAGACACCGAAGGCGACCACCCACTTGGGCTCGCACATCTGGTCGTAGATGCGCCGCAGGGCCGGCCCCTGACGCTCGGTGATGGTGCCGACGATGATCAGCAGATCGGCCTGGCGCGGCGAGAAGCGCGGGAACTCAGCCCCGAAGCGGGCGATGTCGTACTTCGGCGCCGCCACCGACATGAACTCCATCCCGCAGCAGGCAGTCACGAACGGATACTGGAAGAGCGAGAACTTCCGCGCCCAGTTCGTGGCGTCCGTCAACTTGGTCATCACCCATTCAGCAGCGCTCATGGTCGATTCGTCCTATTCCCAGCCGATGGCGCGCTTGCGCCAGACGTAGGCCAATCCGACGATCAGGATCCCCATGAAGACGACGATCTCGCCCAGGCCGAAGAATGAGACGCCGCCGGCGCATTTCCCCGCGGCGACGGCGCCGGCGCAGGAGAGCTCGCGGTACTTGAGGGCCCAGGGGTAGAGGAACGCCGTCTCGATGTCGAACACCAGGAAGACGATGGCCACCTGGTAGAACTTGACCTCGAAACGGGCGCGCGGGCTGCCGATCACCTCGGAGCCGCACTCGTAGGGGTAGTCCTTGGCCGCGCTCGGCCGGTGGGGGCCGAGGTACTTGGCAGCGGCGGTCAACAACAGCGCGAACCCGACCCCTGCCAGGATCATGAGCGCTGCGGACAGATAGTCTGATGTCATGGGCCCCAGATGCGGATGGTCGGGAAGAGCAAAACCGACGCCGCGATTTATAGAAGGTGCGTGCCAATGAGTCAATCAAGACGGAAGAGCCATCGGTCCGGGCGGGGGAAAGGCCGGGCCCCCGGGGCGGTCTCCGACCAGGGGATTTGGAGCAGTGTTTGACTTGCGGGCGCCAGATTCCTATATCTAGACGCCGCATGCGACGCGCCTCCTCGCTGCTCCCGCTGGTGGGAGCGATCGCCGCATGGCTGGCGACCCCCGCTTGCGCCAAGTCTCCGGTCGAGGCGCACTCCGCCGAGGCCGCGGAAACGGCCACCACCGCAGGGGCGGGCGGCGACAACACGCCGCCGCCGGGCGTCGACATCTCGAAGCTGGACGACTTCGGCAAGAAGGTCTTCTTCAGGATCGGCAACAGCGAGCCGTCGGTCTGCGGCCAGGCGCAGAGCCTGCTCGCTTCGGCCAAGGCGCAGAAGAACGGGTGTGGCCGGTCGGTGAGCGCCCTCCGCTACGTCGTGCGGCTGGTCGACCAGGGGTTCACCGACTCCGAGGTCTCCGAGGCGCTCGGCAAGCGCTACCGGCCGGTCTCCCCCAAGAAGATTGACGTCTCCGACGCGCCGATGAAGGGGAACCCCAAGGCGCGCATCACCCTCATCGAGTTCGCCGACTACGAGTGCCCGCACTGCAAGCGCTTCCAGCCGGTGCTCCACCAGATCCTGGATGAGTTCCCCAACGACGTGAAGCTCTACTTCAAGCACTACCCGCTCCCCCAGCACACCAACGCCCGCCTCGCCGCCGAGGGGGCGGCCGCCGCGCAGAAGCAGGGAAAGTTCTGGCAGTACCAGGACAAGCTCTGGGAGCATCAAGATGAGCTCAGTCCTGCCGAGATCGAGAAGGTGGCCAAGGAGTCTGGGCTCGACGTCGCCAAGTTCCGCCAGGA
The DNA here is from genome assembly GCA_963723305.1 of uncultured Pseudomonadota bacterium. Taxonomy (GTDB): domain Bacteria; phylum Myxococcota_A; class Polyangia; order Fen-1088; family Fen-1088; genus JADGRB01. Next base: position 41,308 of record CAVRRT010000190.1, on the reverse strand, counting down.
CGTCGCCTCGGACGCGGTGAAGGCGAAGGTGGAGAAGGACCGCACCGACGGTTCGGCGATTGGTCTGCAGGCGACCCCCACGCTCTACATCGACGGCCGGGAATACACCGACTCTCGCGACGCCGACAGTCTCCGCGAATGGATCAAAGACGCCCTCGGGTCGAGTTGACCCGGAATCCTGAGCGGGTTCCGAACCTCCCGCGATGGGCTGCGGCGGCGCTCCTGCTGCTGTCGCTCGGCTGTGCGACCACCGGCGCTGCAGGCGGCGGGGCGCAGGGGCCTGTCGGCGCGCCGTTGCCGCCACTCACCGTCGACGCGCTCTCGGGCAAGGCGATCAACGTCGCGTCCTACAAGGGGCGGGTGCTGCTGCTCGACGTCTGGGCGTCCTGGTGCGACCCCTGCAAGCAGGAGCTGCCGGTCTTGAACGAGATGGCGCGACGGCTGAAGTCGCAAGGGATCGACATCCTGGCGGTCTCGGTCGACCAGGAGCGGGGCAACGTCGACAAATTCCTGCGCGCCCACGGCGGCGGCCGCTGGGCGCTCACCGTGGCGCACGATCCGCGCGGTGAGGTGGCCGAGCTGCTCCAGCCCGACAAGATGCCGACCTCGTACGTGGTCGATCGCTCGGGGATCGTCCGCTACGTGAACGCCGGCTTTCTTCCCAGCGACGCCTCGACCATCGAGCAGCGCCTGCTGGAGGTCGCCGGCCACTGAGGGGGCGGGCAAACGGCGGCCCGCGCCGGAGGGCTAGACGATCGGGCCGTCACCGCGGGCGACGATGGTGTCGCGGGCCATGCGCGGATCGTGGTCGGGGTGGTCGAGGTTGTAGTGGAGGCCCCGGCTCTCCGGGCGTCGGCGCGCCGATTCGATGATCAGATCGGCGACCAGCGCGATGTTGCGCAGCTCGACCAGATCGCCGTTGATGGTGACGTTCCAGTAGTAGTCGCGGATCTCCGAGCGAATGAGCTCGATGCGGCGGGCCGCGCGCTCGAGCCGCTGGTCGGTGCGCACGATGCCGACGTAGTTCCACATGAGGCGGCGGATCTCGTCCCAGTTGTGGCTGACGACGACGGCGTCGTCGGGCGAGCCGGCGTCGCCCGAGTACCAGGGGGCCACCTGCGCCGGCCGTTCGCTGCGGACGTTGCGGACGTCGTCGGCGGCGCGCGCGCCGAAGACCATCGCCTCGAGCAACGAGTTGGAGGCCAGCCGGCAGGCGCCGTGCAGCCCGGTCATCGACACCTCGCCGATGGCATAGAGGTTCTTCACCGTCGAGCGGCCGTGCTCGTCGACCAGCACGCCGCCGCAGCTGTAGTGCGCCGCCGGCACCACCGGGATGGGCTGCTTGCGCATGTCGATTCCCAGCTCCAGGCAGCGGCGGTGGATGTTGGGGAAGCGATCGACGACGAAGTCCCCCGGCAGGTGGGTCATGTCGAGGTCGACGTGGTCGTCGCCGGTCCGCTTCATCTCGGCGTCGATCGCCCGCGACACGATGTCGCGCGGGGCGAGGTCCTTCATGGCGTGGTAGCGGGGCATGAAGGCCGTGCCGTCCCGCAGGCGCAGGATCCCGCCTTCCCCGCGCAGCGCTTCGCTGATCAGAAACGACTTCGCCGCCGGGTGATAGAGCACGGTGGGGTGAAACTGAAAGAACTCCATGTTGGCGATGCGCGCGCCGACCCGGTAGGCCATGGCGATGCCGTCGCCGGTCGCCACGTCGGGGTTGGAGGTGTAGAGATAGACCTTGCCCGAGCCGCCGGTGGCCAGCACGACGGCGCGCGCGGTGACGGTGACGACCTGCCCGGTCCGCTGGTCGAGCAGATAGGCGCCGAACACCGCGTTGGGCCCGCCGTACTTGGCGGTGGTCAGCAGGTCGATCGCCAGGTGATCGGGCAAGAGCGTGATGCGGTCGGCGCGCTTGGCCACGCCGCCCAGCAGCGCCTCCTGGATCGCCCAGCCGGTGGTGTCCTTGGCGTGCACGATCCGCCGCGCGGTGTGCCCCCCTTCGCGCCCGAGCTCGAGATGGCCGGCGGCGTCGCGATCGAACGGGACGCCCAGCTCGTTGGCCAGCCAGAGGATGTGCTCTGGCCCCTCGCGCGCGCAGATTTCGACGATGTCCCGGCGGCAGAGCCCGTCGCCCACCCGCAGCGTGTCCTCGACGTGGGCGGCGACGCCGTCGTCGGGATCGAGCGCGCCGGCCACGCCCCCCTGTGCGTAGGCGGTGTTGGCCTCGGCGGGGGCGCGTTTGGTCGCCACCACGACCCGGCCATGGCCGGCGGCCCGCAGCGCGAACGTCAGCCCGGCCAGCCCTGACCCGATCACCAGGTAGTCGGTCTCGATCACTTCCGAAAGTCTAGCGCACATCGACCCGGGGACCCTCAAAGGGTCCCCGCGCCCCCCGCGTCCACGCGGTCGGTGGGGCCGCTGTGTTACGATCAGCCAACGAGATGAAGAGGGGAACGCGCATCGTCCTCATCGGGGCGGCGGCGATGCTGGGGCCGCCGGCGCACGCGGGGACGTTTTGGTCGCGGCAGCGGGCCGACGGGGTGGTCGAGTTCACCAACAAACAGCCGGCGGGCAGCCACTGGAAGGTGCTCTTCAAGAAGGGCCCCGGCAAGGCGTCGGCGCTGCGCGGCGCCACGGACATCGTGCCCGCGCGCGACGTCTCCCCGACGCGCTATTCGCGCTTCGATCGCGACATTCTCGACGGACAGGCGTTCTATGGAATCCCCGAGTCCTTCATCCGCGCGGTCATCAAGACCGAGTCCGACTTCGATCCGCGCGTCGTCTCCAGCGCCGGCGCCGAGGGGCTGATGCAGCTTCTCCCCGGGACGGCGCGCCTGATGGGGGTCACCGACATCTTCGATCCGCGCCAGAACATCATGGGGGGGACGCGCTACCTGCAGGTCCTGGCGCGGCGGTTCTGCAAGACCCCGGCGGCCACCGACGCGGGCGCGCCGCTCACGGTCTGCTCGCCCGACGAGAAGGTGAAGGTCATCGCCGGCTACCAGGCCGGCCCGGCGGCGGTCGAGAAGTACGATGGCATCCCCCCCTACGAGACCACGCATTCCTACGTGGCGATGGTTCTCCGTCGCTACGACCAGTACCGGACGGCCGCGGGAGCGGCGCTCGATAAATGAGCGCCGCGCCGTTCGTCGCCCATCTGGCCAGCGCCGGCGAGCTGGTGGCCTCCAAGAAATTCGGCGAGGCTGAAGGGGAGATCCTGCGGGCGCTGTCGGATTCGCCCGCCGACCCCAAGGCGCTGACGCTGCTGGCGCTGGTGCGCTACAAGCTCGGGCGGCTCGAAGACGCGCACGCCACCTACCGGGAGCTCGCCAGCGCGGCGCCGCACGACGCGGGCGCCCGCCGCAACCTGGGCCTGCTGGCGCTGAAGCTGGGGTGGATCGACGAGGCGCTGCCCGAGCTGGAGATGGCGGTGCGCATCACCCCCGGCGACACGCGCGCCTGGAGTTACCTCGGTTACGCCTACGCCAAGACGGGTGAGGTCATGCAGGCGGCCGCCGCGTTTCGCCGCGCCGGTCAGGACGCGCTCGCCAGCGAGCTCGATCAGGCGGCCAAGGTGCAGCGACCGCCGACGCCGTCCCGCGCTTCGTTCGGGCGACCGCTGGCGCTGGCGCCGCCGCTGCCATCGATGCGGTCCTCCGTGGCGGCCGAGAAGCCGCCGGCAGGGGAGCGAGCGGCAGGCTGGAGCGAGCCCGCCGCCGGCCGCCCGGCCGAGCTGCTCGAGGCGCCGGCGCGCGCCGTCCGTGCCGTCGCCGCCGAGCCGGTGGACCCGCCGCAGCCGCGCGAGGTCGAGCCGGTGCCGCTGCTCTCCTTCGTGCTGGCGCGCCTCGGGCAGGCGCCGCCGGCCGTCGATCCCCCCGGCGCCCTGCGCCTGACGATTGCCGACGAGGCGCACGTGCGCGCCGACGCGATCCTCGCCGGCGCCGGGACGCTGACCTGGGAGCCGGGCGTCCGCCGCGCGCAGGGGCGAAGCAGCAGCGAGCCGATGGGGCGCGAGGGTGGGCCCCCGTTCTTCCGCCTCACCGGCGCGGGCGAGGTCTGGATCGCGGGGGCGGTCAACCGCTGGCTGCCGTTGCAGCTGGCCGATGACGTGCTCTACGTCCGCGAAGATCGGGTGCTGGCCTTCGAGGGGTCGCTCACCTGGGAGGCGGGCGGCGTCCCCAACACGGGGCTGCGCATGCTGCAGTTCCGCGGACGCGGCACGGTGGCGCTCGAGCTGCCGGGCGACGCCATCGCCATCAAGGTCACCGACGACAAGCCGACGCTGCTGTCGGGCGCGCGGCTTTACGGCTGGGTCGGACGGCTGGTCCCCCACGGGGCGCGGCTGCCGGGCGCGGCGCCATTTCAACTCGGGTGCCAGGGCGAGGGCGTCGTGCTGCTCGAGCCCGCTCTGCCGGCTCTCCACCCGACGAACCCGGGGTAGCGCATGGCCACCCTCCGGCGCGAGCTGACCAACGTTCCGAACATGGTGACCATGGGTCGGGTGGTGCTCATCCCGTTCGTGCTGTCGTTCATCGACAACTTCAGCCCGCTGCGCAGCTTCATCGCCAGCCTGCTCTACCTGGTCTCCGCGGCGGGGGACGCCCTCGACGGCTACCTCGCGCGCAAGCGGGGCGAGGTGAGCACCCTGGGAAAGTTCCTCGACCCGCTGGCCGACAAGCTGACGGTGACCGCCGTGCTGGTGTTCATGGTGGCGCTGTCGCGCGTGCCGGCCTGGGTGGTGGTGGTGATCATCGCGCGCGATCTGGCGATCAACGGCCTGCGCAGCATCGCCTCGGCGCAGGGGCTGGTGATCGCGGCCAGCGACACCGGGAAGATCAAGACTGCGCTGCAGCTGGTGGCGATCATGATGCTGCTCATCTACTTCCGCTATCCGGTGCTGGGGACGGGGAAGACCGTCGACTATCACCGCGCCGGCCTCATCGTGCTCTACATCTCCACGGTGGTGTCGGTGGTCTCGATGGCGCAGTACATGCGTGACTTTCTTTCGGCGGCGCTGGCGCAGCCGCGCACGCAGGCGTGATCGCGCTCGCCGCCGCTCGCGCTGGCGCCGGCCGAGGCAGCCCGCCGCGCCGGCGCCGCCCCGGGCGCCTTCTGGCTGTCGACGCCGGCCGACGACGAGGTGGGGATCGCGCGCGATCTGGTCGGCGCGGCGCCGGTTGCCGTCGTGCGCGGCACGACTCCCGCCGATCTGGCTGAGCTGGAACGGGCGTGGATCGCCTCGCGCGCGGCCTGGGGCGCGGCGGGTGGAGGGGCGGGGGGCGCTCCGGCCGGCGTGCCGGTCGGTGTGGGCTGGCTGTCGTATGAGCTCGGCCGCCGGCTGGTCGGCCTGCCGCGCGCGCGCGGCCGGCGAGCCGCTGTTCGAGTTCCATTTTCACGACGCGGTCTGGGTGCGCGATGGCGCGGGCGAGGCGACGATCTTCGCGCAGGACGCGGCGGCGGGCGAGCGGCTCGGCGGTCGGCTGTCGCAGGCGGTGGCGACCGAGCGGCCGCGGCTCGGCCCGCTGCGGTCGATCGCATCCGGAGGTGACCTTTCTCGACGGCGTGCGGCGAATCCTCGACTACCTGCAGGCCGGCGACGCCTATCAGGTCAACCTCTCACGCCGGCTGCGGGCGGCTTCGGCCGCGGGCGATCCGGTTGCTCTGGCGGCCGCGCTGCGCGCGCGCGCGCCGGCGCCCGCACGCCGCGTTCATCGCCGCCGGAGCAGATGTGGGCGCCGCCGCGGGGATCACCATCGTGGGAAACTCGCCCGAGCGATTCCTCTCGCTCTCCTGCGACGGTGCGGTCGAGACGCGGCCGATCAAGGGGACCCGGCCGCGCGGGGCGGACGCCGCCGCTGATCGCGCCGCCGCGGTCGATCTCTCAGCCGCCGCCAAGGATCGCGCCGAGCACGTCATGATCGTCGACCTCGAGCGCAACGATCTGGGGCGTGTCTGCCGCCCGGGCAGCGTCGAGGTCGCCTCGCTCATGCGCGTGGTGTCGCTGCCGACGGTGCACCACCTCATCTCGACGGTGCGCGGGCACCTGCGCCCGGAGGTCGGCCTCGGCGCGCTCTTGGCGGCGACCTTCCCGGGCGGCTCGGTGACCGGCGCCCCCAAGCGCCGCGCCATGCAGATCATCGATGAGCTGGAACCCGCGCCGCGCGGCGCCTACACCGGCGCCACCGGTTGGCTCGGCGCCGCGGGAGATCTCGATCTGGCGATCGCCATCCGGACGGCCGTGCTGCGCGCGGGAGCGCTCGAGCTCTCGGTCGGCGGCGGCATCGTCGTCGACTCCACGCCGGAAGCCGAGCTGGCGGAGACCGAGGTCAAGGCGCGGGCGTTCGCGGCGCTCTGTGGCGCCATGCCAGAGCGGCCGCCACCGTGAGGGCGGTGAGCAGGCTGCCGATCTGCCCCGTGGAAAGAAGAATCGGCTCGGCCGGCGGAAGCCCCAACCAGGCCGCCAGGCGCGGCGTCTCGAGCTCGAGGGGGAACCCGCGCAGCACGTCGCCACGGAAGATCTCGATGACGAAGCGAAGCAACGCGTAGAGCCCGAGGTACCAGAGCAGCAGCGCCCCCGGCTGGCGGCGGAGGCGCGGCCGGAGCGCGCACAGCACGCCGAACAGCGCCAGCTCGCCGCCCGCCTCGTAGAGCTGCGTGGGGTGCAAAGGGGGCGTCTCGCCGGAGCCGAGCGGGATCGCGCCCGCGCGCTCGAGGACGTCGAAGGCGACGCTGCCGCGCGGGAAGGCCACGCCGATGCGCGCCGCGGTCTGCTTGCCGAAGCAGCAGCCGGCCGCGAAGCAGCCGAGGCGGCCGAAGGCGTGACCTATCGCCAGCGCGGGTGCGAACAGATCGCCCACGTCGCCGAACGACCAGCGCTCGCGCCGGGCGAAGAGGTAAGCGACCAGCGCCGCCACGGCGACGCCGCCGTAGAAGACCAGCCCCCCCTCCCAGACGGCGAGCAGGCTGGTGCAGTCGCGCCACCAGGGGCCGCCTCCGTCGAGGCAGGCGTGGATGAAACTGCCCGCGTTCACCAGTCCGTATGTCAGACGCGACCCGATGAGCCCCAATACGACGAGCCAGAAGGCGAGGTCGAGCACCCGTCCACCGTCGAGCCCGCGCCGTTCCCCTTCGCGGCGGGCCACCCAGATCCCGATCGCCAGGCCGGCGGCGATCAGCAGGCCGTAGCTGTGCAGCGCGATCTCGCGCCGACCAAAGGGGAATGTGTACAGGACCGGATGCAAGGCCGAAGCTCCCGCCCTCGCTCCTCAGGCCGCCGCGCGCGCTCTCCGCGACTCGAGGATCATGTCCAGCAGGATGAGGCCCACCCCCACGCAGAGCGCGGCGTCGGCGATGTTGTAGGCGGGCCACTCGTGCAGTCCGACCTTCCAGACGATGAAGTCGGTAACCTTGCCGTAGGCGACGCGGTCCACGAGGTTCCCGATCGCGCCGCCGCCCACCAGCCCCAGCGCCACGTGCAGCCGCGTGTTCTCGAGCGGCGTCTTGCGCAGGTAGAGGAGGACCATCACCAGCGCCAGCAGCGCCAGCAGCGTGAGCAACACGCGCCCGCCCGGGATCTCTTGCAGCATGCTGAACGCGACCCCGGGGTTCTCGGCGTAGCGCAGATCGAAATAGCCGGGGACGATCACCTTGGGGTTGAAGGGACCGCGCGGGCGCAGATCCTGGCGCGCCATCACCTTGGTCCATTGATCGAGGACCAAGCTGAGAAGCATGAACGACGAGAACAGCAGGTACTTGCGGCGGGTGGGGGTCATGAATGGCTCCTCGCACCGGCGGCAATGGCGGCGGCGCAGCGTCTGTCGAGGTGAGGATCGGGGGCGCCCGGCGTGGCGGGATCGCCGGTGCGTCGCCAGCAGCGCGGGCAGGTCGGGCCGGGGGCCTCGTCGACGACAATGGTCGTCTCCGCCCCGGCCGGCGCGTCGGTCGGGTCGAGCTCGACGCGCGAGACGACGCAGAGCTCGGTCAGGTGGTCGAGGTTCCACTGCCAGTGCGGGCGCTCGGCGGCGGTCGGCGTCACGCGGACGCGCGCCTCCAGCGACTTGTGCCCCTCGGCGCGGAACTTCTCCAGCGGCCGCAGGATCGCCTCGCGGCGCGGGCGGATCTCGTCGGTCCAGCGCTTGTTGGGGTTGGCCAGGGTCTTGCCCGTCGGAACGAGCTCCTGACGAACACTGGCGTGCACGTCGAACGGCTCGCCGGTCAGGCGCGACAGCTCGTCGGCCACGTCCTGCGCGGTGAAGCAGAGCACCGGCGCCATCCAGGTGGCCAGCGTCCGGGTCATCTCGTAGAGCGCGGTCTGCACGCTGCGCCGGGCGGGCGAATCGGCGGCCTCGCAGTAGAGCGCGTCCTTCACCGGATCGAGATACTCCGCCGAGATCGTCACCGCGTAGTCGTTCATCAGCCGGATGACGTCGTGGAAGGCGTAGCGCTTGTAGGCCTCGAAGACATGATGGTCGCGCTCGCGCAAGAGGCCCAGCGCCAGCAGATCCAGCTCGCGCAGCTGATCGTCGTCCAGCCGATGGCGCGCCGGCGAGAAGTCGTACAGGTTCGACAGCAGGTATTTGCAGGTGTTGCGGATCTTCCGGTACGACTCGGAGAGCTGGCCGAGGATCGTCTCCGAGAAGACGATGTCGTTCTGGTAGTCGCCGGCCGCCGTCCAGAGCCGCAGCAGCTCGGCCCCGTTCTTCTCCATCCAGAGGCCAGGATCGACATAGTTGGTCTTGGCGCCGGCGGCGCGCGCGCGCGCGATCTCGGACTTCGAGTAGACCTTGCCGCGCTCGTCGAGCACCCAGCCATGCGTCAGCACGGCCTTGTAGGGCGCCTTTCCGCGGGTGGCCGTCGAGATGAGCAGCGAGGAGTGGAACCAGCCGCGGTGTTGATCGGCTCCCTCGAGGTAGAGGTCGACCTTCTCCCCCTTGGGCACCAGCTTGCCGTCGGCGACGGCGGCCCACGACACGCCGGACTCGAACCAGACGTCGACGATGTCGTGCTGCTTCTCCCACTCCCCTCGGCCGCAGGAACAGGCGGGCGCCGGCGACGGCAAGAGCTCCTTGGCCGGTCGCGAAAACCAGGCGTTTGATCCTTCCCGCGCAAAGATCTCCGCCACGTGCTCGATAACCGGCGCCTCGAGCAGATCATTCCGGCATTGCGTGCAGCGGAACGCCGGGATCGGCACCCCCCAGACGCGCTGGCGCGACAGACACCAGTCGGGGCGCGCCTCGATCATGCCGCGGATACGGTTTTCACCCCAGGCGGGGATCCATTTGGTGACCGCGATTTCCGCCAGCGCCCGGTGGCGCAGCGAGGTTGCGTCCTCGGCAGCGCCGAGACGGGCAAACCACTGCAGCGTGGCGCGGAAGATGATCGGCTTCTTGCAACGCCAGCAGCAGGGGTACTGGTGCCGGATCGTCTCGCCCACCTTGTTGAGAAGCAGACCGCGCGCGGCCAGCCCTTCGACGATTCTGGGGTTGGCGTCGAAGACCTTCGCGCCGTTGAGCTCGCCGAGCTCGACCTCGGCGGTGAAGCGGCCGTTCTCGTCGACGGGCGCGAAGATCGTCAGGCCGTGCTCGCGCCCGACGAGGTAGTCGTCGGCGCCGTGGCCCGGCGCGGTGTGGACGAGGCCGGTCCCCGCCTCCAGAGTTGCGTGGCGCGCGAACCAGAGCCGGTAGTCTTTGTCCCGATCGGCGCCGAGGCGCGGGAAGGGGGGCTGGTAGCGGGTTCCCTCCAGCGCGCGCAGCCCTTGGCGCGACAGGGTGATCCAAGATTCCTGCGGCGCCGCGATCCCGGTCGCCGCCAGAAACGCCTCCGCCAGCCCGGCCGCCACGACCAGATATTCATCGCCGCGGGGAATGGCGACGTAATCGAGTTCGGGGTTGGCGACGACCGCCAGGTTCGCCGGCAGCGTCCAGGGGGTGGTGGTCCAGATGACGAGGGCCGCCTTCTTCTCTTTGAGCCGCGGGTCGGCTTTGCCGAGATCGCCGACCACCGGGAAGCGGACATAGATCGACGGCGAGGCGTGGTCCTCGTACTCGACCTCCGCTTCAGCGAGCGCCGTCCGGTGGGTGAGGCACCAGTGCACCGGCTTCTTGTCGCGGTAGATGAGCCCCGCCCGGGCGAACCCAGCGAGCTGCCGCGCGATCGCCGCCTCGTACTCCTTCGACAGCGTGAGGTACGGATCGTCCCACTGCCCGAGGCAGCCGAGCCGCTTGAACTCGGCGCGCATGACGTCGACGAACTTGAGCGCGTGCGCCTGGCAGTGGCTGCGAAAGGCGGCGGCGTCCAGCTCCTTGGCCTTCGGTCCCAGCTCCTTTTCGACCTGTTGCTCGATCGGCAGCCCGTGACAATCCCAGCCGGGGCGGAAGTCGGCGCGCTTGCCCATCATGAGCTGCGAGCGCACGACGATGTCCTTCAGAACCTTGTTGAGGACGGTGCCGTAGTGGATGCCGCCGGTCGGGTAGGGGGGGCCGTCGTGCAGCACGAACGGCGCCGCGCCCTCCTTCTCCCGCGTCGCTAGGATGCGTTCGTATTGCTTCTCGCGGGCCCAGCGGGCAAGCCACTCCGGTTCGCGGCGCGCGAGATCGGCGCGCATCGGGAACTCGGTCTGCGGAAGGTTGAGTGTCGATTTCCAGTCCACGGGCCGCGCATACTACCAAAGGAAAACCGCCGGGGTGGTTGGCAACTCCCGCCGCGGACTCCGCGTGATAGAACCGAGCTCATGGACGACCGCGTTCCGTGGGATCAGTACTTCATGAACATCGCGCAGGTGGTGGCGTCGCGATCGACCTGCCCGCGCAAGTTCGTGGGCGCCGTGATCGTGCGTGACCGAACGATCCTCTCGACCGGTTACAACGGATCGATTCGGGGCATGCCCCACTGCACCGACGCCGGGCACATGATGGAGAACGATCACTGTGTCGCCACCATCCACGCCGAGGCCAACGCCATCATCCAGGCGGCCAAGAACGGCGTGATGATCGACGGCGGAACGATCTACGTCACCGCCAGCCCCTGCTGGAGTTGCTTCAAGCAGATCGCCAACGCCGGCATCCGCCGGATCGTCTATGGCGAGTTCTACCGGGACGAACGGATCTTCAGCGTCGCGGAGCGCCTGGGGATCGATCTTCTGCACGTCGCGAGTCAGGTTCCCGCGCCGCAACGGGGTTAGAAAACCCGCCGCAGCGCGGTTGAAAAACACGCCGCAGCGCGGTTGAAAAGTGCAGGGACGATCGGAAAGTCGTCCAAGCGCGTCGACGGTGGGGGTGGGTGTGTGACCTACCCGACAGACTCTTTTTCGTTGACCGCCCCGCGAAGATTGGACCACCTTATACGTCCATGCTTCGCCGGATGGCCCTCGGGGCGGCATTCGCGCTGCTCCTCGGATTCTCGCCCCGCGTTCACGCCGAGTCGGACGACGACCGCGCGGAAGCTGCGCCCGCCGTCGAAGCCCCGGCCTCGCCCGCGGCGGAGGCCGCCGGGGATTCGGGCGACGACGCGCCGGCCACCAAGCCGATCCGCGCGCGTCACCGCCGGCACAAGAGCCGCCATCAGGGCCGCTTCGTGGGGCACGTCGTCCCCGACGATCAGCTGCGCAGCGATCCGCTCCCGCGTCCCTCCGGCAACCTGGCGATGGTGAGCGTCAACAACCCCAACGACGAGCCAGTCAAGGTCAACATCTACAACCCGGACGGCTCTTACAACCTCGACGCGCTCGAGCAGTTGAACCACGCCCTCCGCTGTCGCCGGACCGACGCCGAGAAGCCGATGGATACGCAGCTCTTGACGCTGCTGTCGCACGTCTACGATCACTTCGGCGGCAAGCCGCTGCAGATCGTCTCGGGTTTCCGGAACCAGCGCAAGCAGAGCAGCAACCACTTCAAGGGGCGCGCGACCGACATCCGGATCGCCGGGGTCAGCCCGAAGAAGGTTCAGGCCTTCGCCGAGACGCTCGACCGGGGCGGCATGGGGATCGGCATCTACCCGCGCAGCCAGTTCGTGCACATCGACGTTCGTTCGCCTCCCAGTTACCGCTGGGTCGACTACTCGCCGCCGAATCCGAACGCGGCCGAGAAGCGTCCGCCCCGCGGCTGGAAGCGCAAGAAGCTTGAGTCGTAGCCGGCGACGGGCGTCGCGCTGACGCCCGAGGTCAAGTCCCGACAGAAATCTGTCGAGGGTCAGCGCGCGATGCAGATCCGTACGACCACCAGGGCCGTTCAGTCCTTTCTTGCCGTCTTCGTGCTGGCGCTCGGCGCGGCAGCTTGCGGCGACAACCTGCCAGGGCCCGATGCGACCGGCGCTGGCGGCGCGACCGGTGGCAGCGGCGGCGCGGGCGCGGCGGGCCAGGACGGCGGCGGCGCCGACAGCGGAACGGACGGGAGCGCGGGGGCGGGTGGTGGCAGCGGCGGGCAGGCGGGTGAGGGCACGGGCGGTGCGACCGGCGGCATCGGTGGGGCGGGCACAGGCACGGGCGGCGCCGGCGGCACGAGCGCCGCAACGGGTGGCAACGGGGGATCAGGGACGGGCGGCGCGACGGGCGGCATCGGCGGCGCGGGCACGGGCGGCGCGACCGGCGGCACGGGCGGCGCGACGGGCGGCAGCGGTGGCGCGGGGACGGGCGGCGTCGGTGGCCTGGGGACAGGCGGCGTCGCGGGCGCGGGCGGCGGCACGGGCGGTCAAGCCGGCGGCGGCACGGGCGGTCAAGCCGGCGGAACCGCTGGGATGGGCGGTTCGGGTGGCTGCCAGACGGCGTTCGATTGCACGAACGGACAGGTCTGCGACGGCGGCAGCCACACCTGCGTCTCGTGTCCGAGCGACAGCGCCTGCCGCTCCGGTTACGGGCCGCAGCACGTCTGCGTCGGCGGGGCCTGCATCGCGGGTGACTGCCACACCTTCATCGACTGCAGCAACGGCGATCTCTGCGTCAACAACCTCTGCACCGTCTGTTCGACCGACGCTGCCTGCATGTCGGCCTACGGCGCCGACCACCTGTGCGTCTCCGGCGGCTGCGTCGCCGGTCAGTGCCGCACGGCGACCGACTGCCAGCCGGGCCAGATCTGCGACGCGACCTTCAACTGCACGACCTGCAGCACCGACAACGAATGCCAGTCGGGCTACGGCGCGAATCACCTGTGCGTGAGCGGGAGCTGCGTGGCCGGGAACTGCCGGCAGACGAGCGACTGCGGCGGCGGGCGCATCTGCGACACGGCGACCTTGACCTGCGTCGCCTGTTCCGACGACGCGACCTGCATGGCCAACTACAGCGGCCCGCAGCTCTGCCTGAACGGCAGCTGCACGGCCGGCAACTGCCGCGTCTCCGGCGATTGCATGACGACGCCGGGTCAGGTCTGCGACCTCGGCACCCACCTCTGCGGCGCTTGCGGCAGCGACGCCACCTGCGTCACCGCCTTCGGATCGGGCCACCTCTGCGTGGGGGGCCTCTGCATCTCCGGCCAGTGCCGCGCCTCGCCCGACTGCCCGTCAGGCGGCGTCTGCAACACCAGCGCCTACACCTGTGGCCCCTGCGCCGTCGACGGCGACTGCACCGCCGGCTACGGGACCAACCACCTCTGCATCGGTGGCGCCTGCGTGTCGGGGACCTGCCACGCGACTTCCGACTGCGGCGGCGGTGAGATCTGCGACGGCACGACCCACACCTGCGGCCCCTGCGCCAACGACACCGTCTGCGTCACGGCGTATGGACCCCAGCATGTCTGCATCGGCAACGTCTGCGTCGCCGGCAACTGCCACACCTCGCACGACTGCAGCGGCGGCCAGCTGTGCGACCAGCCGACGCACTCTTGCACCGCCTGCGGGGGCGATGCGGCCTGCCAGTCCGACAGCGCGTACGGCGTGACCACCGTCTGTGTCAACGGCGGCTGCGTGTCGGGCGACTGCCACGGCCCGTCGTCGGACTGCCCGACCGGCCAGCTCTGCGGCATCTCGCAGGCCGACACCTGCGGCGCCTGCTCGAGCGACGGCCAGTGCATCGCCGACGCCTCCTACGGAACGGGCAACATCTGCTACCAGGGGATCTGCCAGGTGGGCGACTGCCACGGCACCAGCTCCGATTGCTCAGGCGCGACCGCCGGCCTCATCTGCGGCGCGGTCACCGCCAACGACTGCGGGCCCTGCTCGGGCGATTCCCAGTGCCAGGCCGATCTCGGTCTACGGCTCGTCGACGATCTGCGAGACGACGACCGGCCAGCAGACGACCGGCACCTGCGTCACCGCCGCCTGCAGCACCAGCGGCCCCTGCGCCGCCAACACCGGCGACTTCTGCTGCAACGACGTCTGCACCGCGGGGAACTGCTGCGCCGACGCCGACTGCGCGGGCAATCCCAGCTTCGGCTCGACGTTCCGCTGCGTCAACAACAGCTGCACCGGCTGCTCGGCGGCCACCGGCAACACCTACTTCGTCGATCCGCTCAACGGCGACGACGGGACCGCCACCGGCAGCGGCATCGCCGCCGGCGTCGCCACCCCGAGTTGCAGCTTCCGGACCGTGACCCACGCCCTGGCGGTGGCCAGCACCGTCGGCGCGACCGGCACGAAGATCGTCATCGTCGGCCAGTCAGGCCAGACCGTCGCGCTCGACGGGGGAGAGACGCTCCCCATCGTCGTGCCCGCCAACGTCGCCATCTCCACCAAGATCGGACCCATCCGCCTCACCATGCCGAGCGGGGCCGACACCTCGTTCGGCGGGTTCCGGCTGGTCGGCGATCAGGCGGTGATCGCGCCCGACGCGGCCGCGCCGATCACCATCGACGGCGCCTCGAACACTTCGGGGATCGGCGTCGGCGTCTCACCGGGCACCGGCAAGACCGCGGCCATCTCGTACGTCACGGTTCAGAACAGCGGTGGAAACGGCATCGCGGTCGCCAACGGCACGCTCAATATCGGCCAGGGCGTCACGGTCACCAACGCGGGGAGCGTCAGCAAGCACCACGACGGCCTCAACGTGGCGGGCGGCACGGTGAACATCATCGTCGGCGCCGGGCAGGCCACGACCAGCTTCACCGAGAACACCGAGCACGGCATCTACGTCACCGGCGCCGCGGTCCTCAACGTGGGCGGCGTTCCCGTGTCGCCGGCCAACGGCCAGGGGACGGTGGTCACCTCCGGCAACTCCTTCGACGGGCTCGAGATCTTCGAGACCGCGGGGGCGGCGCCGCTGTCGACGGTGAGCGGCCTCGTCGCCTGGGGGAACGTCAAGCAGGGCGTGCAGTTGTTCGGCGGCGAGAAGGTGAAGGTGCGCGGCAGCGTGCTGCTCAACAACAAGCTCAACGGCCTCCTGGTGACGTCATCCGACGCCAGCGCCGCCTCGAACAACCTGGCGACGATCGATCTCGGTGGAGCGGGAGATCCGGGCCTCAACCAGCTGCAGGCCTCGAACGGCTCGAACCCCGATCTGACCGGCCTCTGCGTGGCGATGTCGGCGGGGCAGGGAACGCTCACGCTGTCCGCCGAGGGGAACGTCTTTTCGGGCCCGACCAACTGCGCGTCGTCGACGAACGCGATCGTCCGGTCGACCTCCTGCACGGGAGGCGTCGACCTGGGCATCATCACGGCCTCCGGGACGACCGTCACCGTCGACCTGGCGACCTGCCAGTAGCCCTTCGAGCGGGCGGCCGGTCGCCCTCAGACCGTCGCGACGCCGAGAGCGCGCCGGTGGCCGCCGGCGGGCGTCACGGCTGCGTGCCGCCGGCGACCCAGGCGCGGATGAGCGCGACGAGCGGCGCCTGAAACCGGCGACGGGGTGGCATCGACGGACGATGGCGGCGTTCGATCTTGGCCACCAGCAGGCTGCCCTGCGGGTCACCCGCCACCACCGCCGGTCCGGCGTCGCCGCCGCGCATGACGCCCTCGAAGCTGTCCAGGCGGAGGCCGCCCTGGGGCTCGTCGCCGCTGTGGCAGGAGACGCACCAGCGGTCGAGCACCGGCGCGACGTCGCGCGCGAACGTCCGTGGCTCAGCCGGCGGCGTCGCGGCGGCGGTCACAGTGCGCGCGGAAGCGAGCGCGGAGCCGGCCAGCCCGAGCACGCCGAGCAGCCCGAGCACGCCGGCCAGCCCGAGCGCGCCGAGCACGCCGATGGCGCGCACGAAGGGAGTGCAACCAAGAAGCGGCGCGGCGCCGCGGCTTTCTTGCAATTCGGATCCCGCTCCTTTAGGGTCCATGGCACTTTAGCGCGATGGCCTCCCGACAGCTGGATCTTATCGCGGGCGGCGCCAAGCCCCGGAGCAAGGGCGCCGGCGGCGGCGGTGGCCGCAAGCGCGGCGGCGACGGTGGCGGCGGCGACGGCAGTGACGAGCCGCCGTCCCCGGCCGACGCGTCGCTGGTGTTCGAGGCGCAGCGCCGCTATCTCAACTACGCGGTCAGCGTCATCACCTCGCGCGCGCTCCCCGACGTGCGCGACGGCTTGAAGCCGGTGCAGCGGCGGATTCTCTACGCCATGTACGCCAACCTGCACCTCTACCCCGACGCCAAGTTTCGCAAGTCGGCGACGATCGTGGGTGACGTTCTGGGCAAGTTCCACCCCCACGGCGACTCGGCCTGCTACGAGGCGATGGTCCGCCTGGCGCAGCCATTCTCGATGCGGGTCACGCTGGTCGAGGGGCACGGCAACTTCGGCTCGCTCGACGGCGACGCGCCGGCGGCGCACCGCTACACCGAGGCGCGCCTGGCGCCGCTGGCGATGGAGCTGCTCGACGAGATCAAGCAGGGGACCGTCGACTTCCGGCCGAACTACGACGGCACGACCGAGGAGCCGATCGTCCTGCCGGCCAAGGTGCCGCAGCTGCTCATCAACGGCTGCACCGGGATCGCGGTCGGAATGGCGACCAACATCCCGCCCCACAACCTGGGCGAGGTCTGCGCGGCGGCGGTGGCGATGATCGACGACCGGAAGCTGGAGACCAAGGACCTCCTCAAGTACATCAAGGGGCCGGACTTCCCCACCGGCGGTCAGATCATCAACAGCAAGAAAGAGCTGCGCGACATCTACGAGACGGGGCAGGGGGGCGTTCGGGTGCGCGGCGAGTGGAAGACCGAATCGGGGGGCAGGCAGCGGCGACCACATCGTCATCACCTCGATCCCCTACGCGCTGACCAAGGCCAGCGTGGTCGAGCGGATCGCCGACGTGATCATCAACAAGAAGCTCCCCATGCTGGTCGACGTGCGCGACGAGTCGACCGACGACGTCCGCATCGTGCTGGAGGTGAAGTCGGGCGCCGATCCCAATCTGGTGATGGCCTACCTCTACAAGCACACGCCGCTCGAGACCGGGTTCCACGTCAACCTGACCTGCCTCTTCCCGACGGAGAACAAGGAGGTCGCCGCCCCGCTGCGGGTCAACCTGGCGGCGATGCTGGGCGAGTTCATCACCTTCCGCGAGGAGACCGTCCGGCGTCGGTTCGAGTTCGAGCTGGCCGAGCTCGAGCGGCGCATCCACATCCTCGAGGGCTTCGAGATCATCTTCGGCATGCTCGACGAGGCCATCCGGATCATCCGCAAATCGGACGGCAAGGCCGACGCGGCCCTCAAGCTGTCGAAGCGGTTCGAGCTGTCGGATCTCCAGACCGAGGCCATCCTCGAGCTCAAGCTCTACAAGCTGGCGCGCCTGGAGATCGACGCCATTGTTACCGAGCTGAAGGAGAAGCGCGGCCAGGCCAAGGAGATCCGCGCCATCCTCGACGACAAGCGGAAGCTGATGCGCGTCGTCCGCACGGAGATCGTGGAGGTCGCCGCGCGCTTCGAGCGACAAGCGCCGCACCAAGATCGGCGGGGCGGGCGGGGAGGAGACCGAGTTCGTGGCCGAGGACTTCATCGTCGACGAGGAGGTCACCGTGATCCTCTCGCGCGACGGCTGGCTCAAGCGCGTGCGCGAGGTGAAGGATCTCTCGGCCACCCGCCTGCGCGAGGGGGACGCCATCCTGGCGGTCATCCGCGGCTCGACCAAGGAGCCGATGGCCATCTTCTCGAACCTGGGCAGCGCCTACGTCCTCCGCATCAACGACGTCCCGGCCTCGACGGGGTACGGCGAACCGGTACAGAAACTCTTCAATTTTCGCGATGGCGAGCGGGTGGTGGGAGCGCTGTCGGTCAGCGAGAAGGACGCGCCCAAGGGGACGCTGGCCGTCGCGGTCAGCAAGGGGGGCTTCGGGCTGCGGTTCGGATTCGAGGCCCACCGTGAGCTGTCGACGCGGGCCGGGCGCCGCTTTGCCAAGCCCGCCGACGGCGACGAAGTCGTGGGGGTGGCGCTGGCCGGCGACAAGGACGTCGTCTGCGTCGTGACGAGCGACGCGCGCGCGCTGCTTTGCAAGGCCGGCGAGATCCCCGAGCTGGCCAACCCCGGCCGCGGCGTCATCATCATCAAGGCGGGCGACGCCGGCGTGGTCGGCTTCGGCGTGGGCGGCCCCAAGGACAAGGACGTGATCGTCGCCGAGACCGACGACGGCAAGGAGCTGCCGGTCGGTCCGGGCCGCTTCTCCGTCACCGCCCGCGGTGGCAAGGGGCACGCCCTCAAGCGCAAGACCAAGATCGTGCGCGTCACCGTCCCCTTGCCGGTGCCGCCGGCGGCGCTTCTGAACTGAACCGCGAGCTGAACTGCGAGAACCGACGTGACGACCGGCAGCTACACATCAGACGACATCACCGTCCTCGAGGGGCTGGAGCCCGTTCGCAAGCGCCCCGGTATGTACATCGGGGGCACCGACACCAAGGGATACCACCACCTCTTGTGGGAGATCGTCGACAACTCCGTCGACGAGGTGATCAACGGCTACGGCACCCGCATCGACGTCACGCTGCACGCGGACGCCAAGTCGGTCACCGTCGGCGACAACGGGCGGGGCATCCCGGTCGACGTCAAGAAGGAGTACAAGAAGTCGGCGCTGGAGCTGGTGCTCACCACGCTGCACGCGGGCGGCAAGTTCTCCTCGGCGCAGTACCAGTTCTCGGGCGGCCTGCACGGCGTCGGCTCGTCCGTCGTCAACGCGCTCTCCGAACGGCTGACCGCCGAGGTTCGCCGCGACGGCGCGCTCTGGGAGCAGAAGTACGAGCGGGGCAAGGCGGTGAGCAAGCTGCGCAAGGTCGGCGCGGCGCGCGGCACGGGGACCTCGATCAGCTTCCGCCCCGACCCGGAGATCTTCGGCAAACAGGAGTTCTCGGCGGAGACGATCCGCTTTCGCCTCGACGCCAAGGCCTTCCTGCACAAGGGGCTCTCCATCGTCTTCGTCGACGAGGGGGCCAAGACCAAGGAGACCTTCGAGCACCCCGGCGGGATCGCCGACTTTCTGACCAAGCTGGTCACCGACCGCAACAAGCCGCCCACGGCGCCGCAGGTCTTCTACTTCGATCGCTCAGGCGATGCCGGCTTCCGGATCGAGGTGGCGCTGCAGTGGACCGAGTCGCACGAGGAGACGATCCGCTCCTACGTCAACGGCATCCCCACCACGCAGGGCGGGACGCACGAGCAGGGATTCCGCGCCGCCATCGTCAAGGCGGTGCGCGCCTTCATCGAGACCTCGAACCTGGCGCCCAAGGGGGTCACGCTCACCGCCGAGGACGTCCGCGAGGGGGTGGTCGGCGTCCTGTCGATCTACATGCAGGACCCCCAGTTTCAGGGGCAGACCAAGGAGCGGCTCGGCAGCCCGGAGGCGCAGGCGCAGGTCGACGGCGCGGTCCGTCCGGCGCTGGAGACGTTCCTGCTCGGCAACAAGACGGCCGGCGCGCAGATCGTGGAGCGGATCGCGCTGGCGGCGAAGGCGCGCGAGGCCTCACGCGCCGCCGCCCAGGCGGTGTCGCGCAAGACGGCGGTCTCGCACCGGCTCAATCTCCCCGGCAAGCTGGCCGACTGCGCCTCGACCGATCCCAGCAGGAGCGAGCTCTTCATCGTGGAGGGGGACTCGGCCGGCGGATCCGCCAAGCAGGGGCGCGAGCGCAAGACGCAGGCCATCCTGCCGCTGCGGGGCAAGGTGCTGAACACCGAACAGGCCTCGCTGCAGAAGGTGCTGGAGAACAAGGAGCTGCAGGACGTCGTCTCCGCGCTCGGCTGTGGCGTCGGCGCCGACTTCAAGATCGAGCGGCTCCGCTACCACAAGATCATTCTCCTGATGGACGCCGACTCCGACGGCCATCACATCGCCACGCTGCTGCTCACCTTCTTTTACCGCCACCTGCAGCCGCTCATCACCGAGGGGTTCGTCTATCTGGCGCAGCCGCCGCTCTATCGCGTCGACCACGGCAAGGAGACCTTCTGGGCGCTCGACGACGCTGATCGGGCGCGCATCATCGGGGAGCTCCCCAAGAACGCTCGCCCCGACATCATGCGGTTCAAGGGGCTCGGCGAGATGCAGCCCGACGAGCTGCGCCGCACGACGCTCGACCCGGCCACCCGGCGCCTCCTGCGGGTGAGGATCGACGACGCCGTGGAGACCGACAGAGTTCTGACCGAGCTGATGGGGAAGGACGTCGAGGCGCGTTTCAAGTTCATCATGGAACGCGCTGCGCAAGCCGACCTCGATCTTTAGCCCCCGCGCGGTTCCATCTTCGTCAGGCTTGTTTCATCTTCGTCAATTCGACCGCTGAGCTCTCAGGTCGCTCCAGAAGCGTGCCGATGTCCCCACCTACATCAACTACACGGGGTCACCTATGCTGCTGCACACCGATCCAGAGCTTCGTGCGTCGTTTCAAACGCTGGTCGAGGCCAGGCAGGTCACCACGCACTTCCAGCCAATCTTCTCGGTGCGCCGAAAGAGCGTCGTGGGGCTGGAGGCGCTCTCGCGCGGCGTCGGTCCGGGCGGCGATCTGATCGCCCCCTACACCCTGTTCAAGCAGGCGGCGGCCGAAGGGATCGCCGGCGCCGTCGAGGATCTCTGCCGTGAGAGCGCCGTCCGCAACTTCCACCGGCTGCGCGCCCGTCCGGACGGGCTCTTGCTTTTCCTCAATCTCGATCTGACCCACATGGTGAAGCCCACGGTGCTGGCGGGGCAGCTCGAGGCGCTCATTCGGGCGCCCGGGCTCGATCCCCGCAACGTGGGGGTGGAGTTCCTCGAGTCGCGGCTCGATGACGTGGGGCGGTTCAGTGAGCTGGCCACGGCCCTGCGGGAGCGCGGATTTCTGGTGGTGCTCGACGACGTCGGCGCCGGTCACTCCAACCTCGATCGCATCCCCTTGCTCCGCCCCGACGTCATCAAGATCGATCGCAGCCTCGTCACCGGCGTCGACGGCGACTTCTACAAGCAGGAGACCTTCAAGAGCCTGGTCAGCCTTTCTCGCCGGATCGGAGCGCTGGTGGTCGCAGAGGGGATAGAAACCGAGGCCGAGGCGGTGACCGCGCTCGAGCTGGGCGCCGATCTGCTGCAGGGATTTTTCCTGGGCCGTCCCGGCGCCGCGGCCACCTTCGACAACGGCGGCTTCGAGCGAGCGGCGAGCTGCGTCGCGCCGCTGGCGCGGGCGTTCAAGAGCCACATGGTCGGCAAGATCAACGCGCGCAAGCTGGAGTACCGGCACTTCAACATGATCCTGAACCGCATCCTGTGCGACCTCACCAGCGCCGCGCCGCTGGAGTTCGACACCATCCTCGCCCGCCTGGTCGGCGAATACCCCAAGATCGACTGCCTCTACGTGCTCGACGACGCGGGGGTGCAGGTGACCGACACCATCTGCGGCGCCGGCCTGACCGAGCGCTCCGGGGGCGCGATGTTCCGCCCGGCCGCCAAGGGGACCGACCATTCGCTCAAGGAGTATTTCTACGTGCTGATCGACGTCGAGCTGCAGAAGTACACCACCGACCCCTACGTCTCGCTGGCCGGCGGCCAGCTCTGCCGCACCCTCAGCACCTGCTTCCGCGACGCCGTCCACAACCGGACGTTCGTCCTCTGCGTCGACGTCCGGGCCTGAGCGCGCTACCTGAGCGTCGCGCCGACGTAGACGAACGCGGCGCCCAGCGCCATCGCCAGGCCGATCAGCAAGATCGGCGAGATCCGGATCTCGATCAGGAACGGGCGGCGCAACCACTGCCAGACGGACGGCAGGCGCGGCTCGGAGACGCGGGTCATGACGCGCGCGACCAGGTCGGGGGGCGGGGTGACCTCGTCGCGCAGGCGCGCCAGCTCGGTCATTCGGCGGTTTGGTGACTCCACGTTCACTTAGGTGACCCCACAGCGCTCCACCAGCTCACGCAACATCGCGCGCCCGCGCACGACGCGGATTTTGAGCGTCGTGATGGGGAGCCGGAGGATGCCGCGGATCTCCTCGTAGGACAGATCTTCGGCGTCACGCAAAATCAGCACCTCGCGGTACTTGGTCGGCAGCTTGAAGAGGGCCGCGCCGAGGTGCGCCCGCCGCTCTCCGTGCGAGGCGTTGGCCTCCGGGGTGAGGGGGTCGTAGGCGAACGCCGCCTCCCCGCCGTGCACCTCGCGGTCGAGGGGCTCCTCTGTCCGGCGCTTCGATTTCAGCACGTCCTTCGAGCGATTGACGGCGATGCGCAGCAGCCAGGTGGAGAAGGCGTGGGAGCGCCCCTCTCCCCGGAAGCGATCGAGCGCGTTGAAGGCGTCGACGAAGGCCTGCTGTGCGATGTCCTCGGCGTCGGCGCGGCTCCCCAGCATCCGGAAGGCGACCGAGAACGCCAGGCGCTGGTAGCGCTGGACCAGCGGCCGGAACGCTTCGACGTCGCCGGCCAGACAGCGCGCGACCAGCTGGATCTCCTCCTGGTCGCGCTGGTCCCTCCGTCCGCCGTCCGCGTCGCGCGAGGTCGGCGAGGTCGGCTCGAGCACCCGCGGCAGCGCCGCGATGGCGGCAGCGCCGCTCTCGTCAGGGTCGAGGGCGATCGCTCCCGAGGCCGAAGGGCCCGAATGCTCAGCGGGCGGCACGACCCGAGCCTAGCCCAAATCGATGAAAAGGGGCGCGCTATACTCGAAGGCGATGCGCGGCGCTCTGGCGTTGGCCTTCGCCCTGGCCCTCTGCGGCAACGCTTCCGGCGCCGACGCTGCCCCGCCAGCCGGACAGACGGGGCAAGCACCCCAGGCGGGGCCTCCGTTCTGGAGCCGCGCCGCCGGGGGAGAGGCTTCGGGGGTGCGCGACGACGGGACGGGGGGCCTCTTCGCCGCCGCGGTCAAACGGACCACCGAAGGGCGCTACGCGGAGGCGGCGGCGGCCTACGGCGCGGCCCTGGCGGCCGGCGCAGACGCCCCGGCCGTCTACGCCAACCTCGCCGAGGTCCTGATGGCCGACGGTCAACTGGCGGGGGCCGAGGCTTGCTACCGGGATGCGATCGCGACGGCCTCCAATGTCTCGCCGCCCGGCGCGGAGTCCCTGAGGTCGCTGGTGCTCGACGATCCGCGGGCCCGGGCCCAGGATCTGCTGCTCGGGTACCTGGGGCTGGCGGTGGCGCTCGATCGCGACGGGCAGGCGCGTGGGGCGGGCGAGATGATGCGGCGGGCGCTGGCGCTCGATCCGACGATGGCGGTGCTGGCAATCGCGGCGCTCCCCAACGCCGATCTCTTTTTCGTTCCCCAGGGAGAGGTCTACTACTACCTCGGGTTGGCCCGGTCGGTGGCCGGCCGGGATGCGGAGGCCGCCGAGGCGTTCCACGAGTTCCTGACCCGCGCTCCATCCAGCCGCTGGGCCAGCCGGGCGGAGGCGCATCTCACCAGGCTCGCCGAGGCCCCGCCGGCGCCACCCATCTCCGCTCCCGCACGGCGGGGGCCGACCGCACGGGCGACAGCCGCCCCGCGCGTGATGGCCATCGGGACGGTGCTGGCGACCGGGGGCGCCGCCGCCCCGTTGATCGACGCCGCCTGGCACGAGCAGGCGCCCATCCTCGACGAATGTCTGAGCGCGGTGCCCGAGCTCACAGCCGCGCGCAGCCCCGTCAGGCTCGCCGTCGAGCTGGCCATCGATCGCCGGGGCCGGATCACCGCCGCCAGGATCAAGCTGCCGCCGGCGGTCCAGGCCTGGCAATCGGCCGGCAGATTCTCGCTCTGCCTCGAACAGGCGATCAAAACGCGCCTGCGCTTCCCGCCGCCGCCGGCCGCCCGCGCGACGCGCGCGCGCACGGAGCTGCTGGTCGGCTTCCCCTCGCCGTAGCGGGCGAGGTAAGGTGGCGGGCGGTGCGCAGCGCCAGGCCACGATACATCGCCGTCGAAGGGCCGATCGGCGCAGGCAAGTCGAGCCTGGCCGAGATCCTGGGCGAGTCGCTGTCGGCGCGAATCCTTCGGGAGAGCCCGGAAGAGAACCCGTTCCTGGGGGCGTTTTACAAGGACAGGCGCCGGCACGCGATGTCGGCGCAGCTCTTCTTCTTGCTCCAGCGCTACGCGCAGCAGGGGGAGCTGGCTCAGGGCGATCTCTTCTCTCAGGGGGGCGTCGTCTCGGACTACCTCTTCGCCAAGGACCGGCTGTTCGCCGTCCTCAACCTGTCGAACGACGAGCTGGCGCTCTACGACCGCATCTACCAGATGCTCAAGCCGCGCACGGTGACGCCCGATCTGGTGGTCTACCTGCAGGCGCGCACCGACGTGCTGCTCGAGCGGATCCGCAAGCGCGGCCGCTCAGAGGAGCGCCCCATCCGCGCCGAGTACGTCGAGGAGGTGGCGCGCGCCTACGCCGAGTTCTTCTTCGGCTACAACGAGGGGCCGCTGCTGGTCGTCAACGCTTCGGAGATCGACTTCGTCTCCAACCTCGAGCACCGCCGCGAGCTGCTGGCCGTCATCGACAAGGCGCGCGCCGGGGTCAGCCACTGGAGCCGGGGTTAGCGGGTAGAGGAGAAAACCATGGGTCGAATCGTCTTGCGTGAGGTCACGTTGGTCGTGCTCGGCTGTTCTTTCGGCTGTTTCTCCGGCTGTTCCTCGTCGTCCGGCGGGCGTGCCTCGGTCCTCCAGCATCACAACGATCTGGCGCGCGACGGCGTCTATCGCGATCCAGCGCTCACCAAGGCGGCGGTGATGGGGGCGGCCGACAGCGGCGTGGGGGGACTGCAGATCGATCCCAGTTTCGCCGGCGCCAGCGTGATCGGCCTAGTCTACGCCCAGCCGCTCTATCTGGCGGGGAGCGGCTCGACGCCGGATCTGGTCATCGTGGCGACCGAGGCGAACAACGTCTACGCGTTCGACGCGGCGACCGGAGCGCAGGTCTGGACGAAGTCGACAGAGACGCTGGGGATGCCGGCCACCACGGTTGGTGATCTGCCGTGCGGGAACATTACGCCCAATGTCGGCGTGACCGGGACGCCGGTCATCGACGGCGCGACGCGCACGATCTACCTCGACGCCATGTCGATCGACAGCTCCACCGGAGCGCGCGTCGTCAAGCACAGGGTGCACGCGCTCGAGGCGGCGACCGGGAACGAGAAGAGCGGCTGGCCCGTCGACCTCAACGCCACGGCCGCCTCGGGCGGAACGACGTTCGACTCCGAGCTGCAGAATCAGCGCGGCGCGCTGACGCTGGTGGGGGGCAAGGTGCTCATCCCGTTCAGCGGCCACGTCGGCGACTGCGCCGGTTATCACGGTTGGGTGGTCGGCGTCACCACCAGCGGGACGCCGACGGTGACCGCCTGGGCCACGCGGGCGATCGCGGGCGGGATCTGGGGCGCCAGCGGAATCGCGTCGGACGGAACGTCCCTCTATTTCGCCACCGGCAATTCGAAGTCGACGGCCGACGCCGCAGGGGACACCAGCTCGGGCGACAATGGCGGGAGCTGGGGCGACAGCGAGACGGTGTACAAATTTCCGCTCAGCTTGGCGCCGCCGGCCATGACCGCGACGACCGAATACTTCGTGCCGGGGAATTGGGTCGCCCTCGACGACAATGACGAGGACATGGGGGGTACGTCTCCGATCCTGGTGAACGTCCCGGGCGCCAAACCGTCGAGCCTGATCATGGCGCTCGGCAAGGACAACTACGCCTACTTGCTCGATCGCGCGAACCTGGGCGGGATGGATGCGACGCCGATCGCCACCGTACGCGTTTCCGTGGGAGCAATCATCAACGCGGCGGTTGCCTACACCACGCGGAGCGGAACCTACGTCGTCTTGTCGGGGCGGGGCTATGCCTGCCCGACCGGGCAGGCGGGTGGTCTGACGGCGCTGAAGATCTCCGCCACCACCCCGCCGACGCTCTCGACCGCCTGGTGCGGCGCGCCGATGGGCAGCGGCTCGCCCTCCGTGAGCCAGACTGACAGCGCTGGCTCAGACACCATTGTCTGGGTGGTGGGGAGCGACAACCATCTCTACGGTCTCGACGGTGACACCGGGGCCGACGTCTTCACCGGTGGACCGACGGCGCTCGCGGCGGTGCAAGGGATTCAGGTGCCGATCGTGGCCAACGGACGGATCTTCGTGGCTTCGAATTCTCAGGTCTACGCGTTCAGGGTCGGATCGAACTGATCGAGCCGCGCGGCATCGAGGATGCCCGGCCGCCCAAGCCGGGCCTAGCGTGTGCGTCAGACCTGCGCGCGAAAGTCCACTTTGGCGTAACATGTTGGCCCGCGCTTGAGGCCCCCGCGCCTGTTCGGCCAATTGACGAACGCCGCGCGACCAGGCCACTAAGGAAAAGGGTGATGCCATGAACCGATCTCTCTTGATGACTGGGCTCGTTCTGCTCGCGGTCGGTTGCGGATCGTCGAAGAGCAGCTCCAGCGACGGCGGCGGCAGCGGGGGGACAAACGGGAACGGCGGGAGCACCGGGACGGGCGGGACGACGGCGGGGACGGGCGGGACCACGACGGGGACGGGCGGGACGAGCGCCGGAACCGGAGGGAGCGCCGGGGCCTGTGGGACGATCACGGCCACGAACGTCGACACCAGCCAATCGGTCTTGCAGCGCAACAAGCACAGCAACCGAGACGGGAGCTTCGTGCAGCCGACGCTGACGAAAGCGGCGGCGGCAACGATGGCGCTGGACACGGGGTTCGTGCCGAAGCTGAACGTGCAGACGGCGGCGAACGCCAACAACGTCTGGGCCTCGCCACTCTATCTGCAGAACGGCCCGAACGGGAAGGGCATCTACGTCGCCGTCACGACCGGGAACGACGTCTACGCGCTCGACGAGACGACCGGGGCCACGGTCTGGACGCACAACATCGGCAGCTCTCCCACGATGAACCAGCCCGCGGGGGCGTCGGCGACCTGCGGCAACATCCATCCGCTCGGAATCATCAGCACGCCGGTCATCGACGGGACGACGACGCCGCCGACGATCTACGTGGCGGGCGCCATCGGGACGACGTCGATCATGAGCCACCAGGTCCACGCGCTGTCGTCGACGGACGGTACGGAGAAGAGCGGTTGGCCGGCCGACGTGTCGAACACGACGTCGGGAAGCATCATCTTCGCCACGACCTACGAGAATCAACGGAGCGCGCTGTCGCTGCTGGGCAACACGCTCTATGTCGCCTACGGCGGGCACATCGGCGACTGCGGCGGCTACCACGGCTTTGTTATCGCCATCGATACGCAGGATCCCGCGATGCGCGGGGCCTGGGCGACGGCGGGCCAAGGGGAAGGAATCTGGGCCGCGGGAGGGATGGCGTCGGACGGCAGCAGCATCTTTGCGCTGACCGGCAACAACACGGCCCGCGTGACGAGTCACCTCGACAGCGAGGAGGCGGTGCGGATCACCGGGATGGGGACGCTGGCCGATTCGTTCTACGACACGAACTGGCAGGCGATGGACAGCAGCGACTATGACCTTGGGGCTTCGAGCCCGCTCTACATCGAGGTGCCGGGGCAGACACCGTCGAAGATGGTGGTGGCGATCTCGAAGGACGGGTACCTGCTGCTGCTCGACGCCGCGAACCTGGGCGGCAAGGGGGGGCAGAAGGCGCAGCTGCAGGTGGCGGGCACCGGGACGGCGGGCGGCATGCTGATTCACACCACGCCGGGCAGCTACCTGACGTCGCAGGGGATGCACGTGGTGTTCGGGACGGACAGCGGCGGCAACTGCCCGGCGGGAGGTCCCAGCGGCAAGGTCATCATGTCCGTGCTGATTCCCTCCTGCGGCGCGCTGACGCCCAAGGTGGAATGGTGCGCGGCGCTGTCGAGCCCGACGACGGGACCGATCTCGACGACCACCGACGGCATCAGCAACGTCGTGGTCTGGTACATGAGCGCCGGCAAGCTCATGGGCGTGGATGGCGACACCGGCGCGTCGGTCTATTCCGGCACCGACACCTGCTCCGGCGTCCAGGAATGGAGCTCGCCGATCGCCGCCAACGGTCACATCGTGGCCAGCGGCAACGGCCACTTCTGCTCCTGGTCACCGCACTAGCGAAGTGATAGCGTTCACCGCGCGCCCCCGCCCCGGTTCGATGGACGGATCTCCCCCGGGGGCTTGCAGAGAGGCAAGGCCATGCATCGCCGGCTCCTGATCGGACTCCTCGTTCTTCCGCTCGCTTGCTCAAACAGCGGGTCGACCACTGACACAGGCTCGGGCGGGTCGAGCGCCACCGGCGGATCGAGGGCCACGGGCGGATCGAGCGCCACCGGCGGGTCGAGCGCCACCGGCGGGTCGAGTGCCACGGGCGGGTCGAGCGCCACGGGCGGGTCGAGCGCCACGGGCGGGTCGAGCGCCACGGGCGGGTCGAGCGCCACGGGCGGATCGAGCGCCACCGGCACCGGCGGCAGCGCCGGCGCGAAGGGTACCGGCGGCGCGACGGGGGCGGGTGGCGCTGCGGGCGCCAAGGGGACCGGCGGTGGGACCGGGACCGGCGGTGGGACCGGGACGGGCGGGACGACGGCGGGGACGGGCGGGACGAGCGCCGGAACCGGAGGGAGCGCTGGGGGTTGTGGAACGATCACGGCCACGAACGTCGACACCAGCCAATCGGTCTTGCAGCGCAACAAGCACGGGAACCGGGACGGGAGCTTCGTGCAGCCGACGCTGACGAAAGCGGCGGCGGCAACGATGGCGCTGGACACGGGGTTCGTGCCGAAGCTGAACGTGCAGACGGCGGCGAACGCCAACAACGTCTGGGCCTCGCCGCTCTATCTGCAGAACGGCCCGAACGGGAAGGGCATCTACGTCGCCGTCACGACCGGGAACGACGTTTACGCGCTCGACGAGACGACGGGAGCGACGGTCTGGACGCACAACATCGGCAGCTCTCCCACGATGAACCAGCCCGCGGGGGCGTCGGCGACCTGCGGCAACATCCATCCGCTCGGAATCATCAGCACGCCGGTCATCGACGGGACGACGACGCCGCCGACGATCTACGTGGCGGGCGCCATCGGGACGACGTCGATCATGAGCCACCAGGTCCACGCGCTGTCGTCGACGGACGGTACGGAGAAGAGCGGCTGGCCGGCCGACGTGTCGAACACGACGTCGGGAAGCATCATCTTCGCCACGACGTACGAGAATCAGCGGAGCGCGCTGTCGCTGCTGGGCAACACGCTCTATGTGGCCTATGGCGGGCACATCGGCGACTGCGGCGGCTACCACGGCTTTGTCATCGCCATCGACACGCAGGATCCGGCGATGCGCGGGGCCTGGGCGACGGCGGGGCAAGGGGAAGGGATCTGGGCGGCGGGAGGGATGGCGACCGACGGGAGCAGCATCTTCGCGCTGACCGGCAACAACACGGCGCGGGTGACGAGTCACCTCGACAGCGAGGAGGCGGTGCGGATCACCGGGATGGGGACGCTGGCCGATTCGTTCTACGACACGAACTGGCAGGCGATGGACAGCAGCGACTATGACCTTGGGGCTTCGAGCCCGCTCTACATCGAGGTGCCGGGGCAGACACCGTCGAAGATGGTGGTGGCGATCTCGAAGGACGGGTACCTCCTGCTGCTGGACGCCACGAAGCTTGGAGGGGAAGGGGGACAGAAGGCGCAGCTGCAGGTGGCGGGCACCGGGACGGCGGGCGGTATGCTGATTCACACCACGCCGGGCAGCTACCTGACGTCGCAGGGGATGCACGTGGTGTTCGGGACGGACAGCGGCGGCAACTGCCCGGCGGGAGGTCCCAGCGGCAAGGTCATCATGTCCGTGCTGATTCCCTCCTGCGGCGCGCTGACGCCCAAGGTGGAATGGTGCGCGGCGCTGTCGAGCCCGACGACGGGACCGATCTCGACGACCACCGATGGCATCAGCAACGTCGTGGTCTGGTACATGAGCGCCGGCAAGCTCATGGGCGTGGATGGCGACACCGGCGCGTCGGTCTATTCCGGCACCGACACCTGCTCCGGCGTCCAGGAGTGGAGCTCGCCGATCGCCGCCAACGGTCACATCGTGGCCAGCGGCAACGGCCACTTCTGCTCCTGGTCATCGCACTAGCCAACTGCGAGGCCCAGGCTCGACCAATCGTCGGTCGGGAGCGGCGGCCAAGCTCAACGGTGTCGGCGCTGCATCGCGAGCGGCCGGCGCGCTCAGCGCGCGGGGGCCAGCAGCAACCCCCAGGGGAGCCCGCCGGTCTTGATTCGCTTGTCGACCCTGCCGCTGGCGGCGTCGACGACGGAGACGTCGTTGGAAGGCCCGTTGGCGGTGAGGATCCTCTTGCCGTCGGCGCTGACCGCGATTCCCCAGGGGCGCGCGCCGACGCCGTCGATGAGGCGGGTGACCTTGTGGGTGGCGACGTCGATGACGGCGACGGCTTCGCCGCGCCCCAGCGCCACGTAGAGCGTCTTGCCGTCGGGGCCGAGCGCCATCCCCATCGGGCGTGGGCCGAGGACGGTCTTGGCCACCGGCTCGATCTTGATGTGGTCGGTGGCGGCGTTCTTGGCGACGTCGATGACGGTCACCTCGCGTCCGTTCTCGCAGCTGGCGAAGGCCGTCTTGCCGTCGGGGGTGAAGATGATCACCCGCGGGCGGGGTCCGGTGGCGATCTGAGCCAGCACCTTGAGCTTGCGGGTGTCGACGGCGGTGACCTCGTTGTCGCTCTCGGAGGTGACGTAGACGACCTTGCCGTCGGGACGGACGGTGACCCCCTCCGGCTCGTGGCCGACCGGGACCTTGCGCTTCACCTTTCCCGACGCCAGGTCGAGCACGCTCATCTCGGCGGTCTCCTCGTTCGAGACGTAGAGCGTCTTGCCGTCGCGGGAGAGCGCGAACGACTCGGGGTCCTGGCCGCTCTCGAGCGTGCGCAGCAGCTTGCGCGAGGCGAGATTGACGACGCCGACGCCGTCGGCCGTCCGATCGCCCGGGGGGAGCTTCGACTCGTCGACGCCCGGTCCCGCGCGCGGCGAGCCGGAGAGCGCGACGTAGAGCAGCTTGCCGTCGCGGGACAGCTTGATGCCGCGCGGGCGCTTGCCGACAGGAATGCGGGCGGTGACCTCCCCCTTGTCGACGTCGACCACGATGATCTCGCCGCTCTCCTCGCCGCTGACGTAAATCTCGGCCGAGGCGGGCGCGGGCGCGCCATGGGCGGCGAGCGGCGCCAGGAACGGGACGAAGAACGCCAGCAAGAACGGCGCGAGCGCCACCAGGAGGGAACGAAGAGGGCGCGACATAGGGCATGGATACAGCAGGTTTCGGCCGCCGGCGACCCCTTTTCCGGGCTGCCGGCCCCCCTTGACTCGCCCGGCTATCGGAGCAGAATAACGGCCATGAAGTGGGAAACTCCGGCCTTCGTCGAGATCAACATGAGCGCGGAAATCGGCGGCTACGGGAGCGATTTCACCGATCGCGACCCCTGGGGTCCGGTGGCGCCCCACGTCGAGTCGGCCAGCAAGACGATCGATCGCGCCTCCGCGACCGACGCCGTTCGGCGCTAACGACCGACGGCACCGCACGATCCAGTGCAAGTCCGCGTCCTCGGTTCCGCGGCCGGCGGCGGTGTGCCGCAGTGGAATTGCGGCTGCGAGAACTGTCGTGAAGCGAGGCGCGGGACGGGGGTCGTGCGCCCACGGACGCAGGAGTCGGTGGCGATCAGCGCCGACGGAGCCTCCTGGTTCCTGCTCAACGTCTCGCCGGAGATCCGCGCGCAGATCGAGAGCTGTCCGGCGCTCTGGCCGCGCGAGCCGCGCCACTCGCCGATCGCCGGCCTCATCCTGACCAACGGCGATCTCGATCATTGCCTCGGCCTCCTGTCGTTGCGCGAGTCGCACCCGCTGGTCGTTTATGCCACCCGGAGCGTGCACGAAGGTTTCGCCACCGGGAACGTCGTCTACCGGACGCTGGAGCGGTTCGAGGGGCAGGTCACCTGGCGCGCGCTGGAGGTCGATCCTGACCGCGCCTTGCCGCTCGATGACTCGGGGCTCACCGTCACCGCCATCGAGACGCCGGGCAAACCGCCGCTGCACCTGGAAGGGGTTCGCGCACCATCGCCCGAAGACAACATCGGCCTTCTCATTCACGACACGCACACCGGGGGGCGGCTGGCCTATTTCTCCGGCGTGGCCGGCCCCGCGCCGGCGATCGATCGGGCGCTCGCCGCGGCCGACGCGTTCTTCTTCGACGGCACGTTCTGGTCCAGCGACGAGCTGATCGCCGCCGGCCTCGGCACCCGGCGGGCGGAGGAGATGGCCCATTGGCCGCTGGGGGGGCAGAAGGGGAGCGCGGCCTATCTCGCCCGGCAGCGCGGGCGGCGGATCCTGATCCACATCAACAACACCAACCCCATCCTGCGCGAGGACGGGCCCGAGCGGCAGGCGCTGACCGCGGCGGGGATCGAAGTGGCCGGCGACGGTCTGGAGCTGTCGCTGTGAGCGCGCCGGAGACGCAGACGGCGCCGCTGCTGTCGGCGGACGAGCTCGTCGCGCGGCTGCGCGCCGAGGGGATTCCGCCGCTACCACGACCAGCATCCGTTCCACCAGCGGATGCACGGGGGGAACCTGTCGCGCCAGGAGCTCCAGACCTGGACGCTGAACCGCTACTACTACCAGACACGGATCCCCATCAAGGACGCGGTCATCGTCTCCAAATCCGAAGATCCCGCCTTCCGGCGGAGCTGGATCCGGCGCATCCACGACCACGACGGCGACGGGCCCGACACGGGGGGCCTGGCGCAGTGGCTGCGGCTCTCCGAGGCGGTGGGGCTCGATCGCGACGAGGTGGCCAGCTGCCGCCGCG
This sequence comes from uncultured Pseudomonadota bacterium, assembly GCA_963723305.1. GTDB lineage: Bacteria > Myxococcota_A > Polyangia > Fen-1088 > Fen-1088 > JADGRB01. The sequence goes on along the minus strand of CAVRRT010000190.1, from coordinate 8,289 downwards.
TGCTGCCCGGGGTGCGCTTCGCCTGCGATTCCTACGTCGCGCTCTGCCGTGAGAGCCCGCTGGTCGTCGCGGTGGCGTCGTCGCTGACCGAGATGTTCGCCCCCGACCTGATGTCCAAGCGGATCGCCGCCTGGGAAGAGCACTATCCCTGGGTCGGCGCCGAAGCGCTGGCCTACTTTCGGGGGCGGGTGCCGCGGGCGCGGCGTGACGGCGAGGAGGGGCTGGCGTTCGTCGTCGCAAGCGCCATCTCGCGTCCGCTGCAGGAGGCCTGCGTGGCGGCGCTGGTGCGCAAGACGGAGATCCTCTGGCATCTGGTCGACTGCGTGGCGGCGGCCACCGCCGTCGAAGGGGGCGCGCGGTGATCGAGCGGACGACCCGGCTCAGCCTGGCGCGGCAGGTTCGGCTGAAGCTCGATCCGCGCTCCGGCAAGCAGGTGCTGCTCTATCCCGAAAAGGGGCTCGAGCTGAACGAGACGGCCGCGCGCGTGGCGGCGCTCTGCAGCGAGGAGCGCGCGGTCGCCGACATCCTCCAGCGCATGGTGGCGACGGTCGACGGGGCGACGGCGCGCGCGACGGTCGAGGACGAGGTGCTGGCTTTCCTTCGCGCGCTGGAAGACCGCGGCTTGCTGGTGGTGCACGCGCCGTGAGCCTGGTCGAGCCGCCGCGCCCCTACACGTTGGTCGCCGAGCTGACCTACCGCTGTCCGCTGTCGTGCGCCTACTGCTCGAACCCACTCGAGCTCTCGCGCCACGACGACGAGCTGCCGACCGGCGATTGGGCGCGCGTCTTCGCCGAGGCCGCCGCGCTCGGGGTCTTGCAGGTGAACCTGACCGGCGGCGAGCCGCTGGTGCGGGGCGATCTGGAGGCGCTGGTCGCCGCCGCGCGTGCCGCAGACCTGTACGTCAACCTCATCACCAGCGGGATCCCGGCCGACGCCGCGCGCCTGGCCCGGCTGGCGGCGGCGGGGCTCGACAGCCTGCAGCTCTCGGTGCAGGACACCGAGCCGCACGGCGCCGCCTGGATCGCCGGGCGCGACGACATGGAAGCCAAGATGAAGACGGCGGCGGCGACCCGCGCGGTGGGCCTGCCGCTCACGCTCAACGTCGTGCTCCACCGGGGGAACATCGGGCGCGCCGCGGAGTTCGTGGCGCTGGCCGAGCGGCTGGGCGCCGCCCGCCTCGAGCTGGCCAACACGCAGTACCTGGGCTGGGCGCTGGCCAACCGCGAGGCGCTGCTCCCGTCGCGCGACACCGTCGAGGCGGCCCGCGCGGTGGCACTGGCCGCCCGCGATCGACTACGTGGCAAGATGGAGATCCTGTTCGTGCGCCCCGACTACTACGCCGATCGCCCGCGCGCCTGCATGGACGGGTGGGCCCGCCGTTACCTGGTCGTCACCCCGGACGGGATCGCGCTCCCCTGCCACCAGGCGCTGGAGATCGCCGCGCTGGCTCGGGCTGGGAGAACGTGCGCGCGCGCTCGCTGGGCGACATCTGGAGCGACGGCCCCGGTTTCCGCGCCTTTCGCGGCGAGGAATGGATGCCCGCGCCCTGCCGGACCTGCGACGAGCGGGCGGTCGACTTCGGCGGCTGCCGCTGCCAGGCCTTCGCGCTCCTCGGCGACGCCGCCGCCACCGATCCCGCTTGCGCGCTCTCTCCGCAGCACGCGCTGGTCGTGGCGGCCCGCGCGCAGGCTGCCGCCCTGCCGGTCGCCGCGCCAGGCGGGGCGCCGTCCGCCTCGCCGCTGCGCTTGCGCCGCCTGCGCCAGGTCTCATGAACCCCGCCATCGAAGTCGTCGATCTCAAGAAGCGCTACGACGAGGTCGAGGCGGTGCGCGGCATCGGCTTCACGGTCGGCGCCGGCGAGATCTTCGGGTTCCTCGGCCCCAACGGGGCCGGCAAGACGACGACCATCAAGATCCTCTGCACCCTCTTGCAGGCGACGTCGGGCACGGCGCGGCTGGCGGGGCTGGACGTGGCGACCTCGCCCTCGGAGGTGCGGCGGCGGATCGGCGTCATCTTCCAGGACCCGGCGCTCGACGATCGCCTGACCGCCGAGGAGAACCTGATGCTCCACGCCGTCGTCTACCGCGTCCCGCGCCCCGAGCGCCGCGCGCGGATCGACGAGGCGCTGGCGTTCGTCGATCTCTTCGAGCGCCGCAAGGATCTGACGCGGACCTTCTCCGGTGGGATGAAGCGCCGCCTGGAGATCGCGCGCGGCCTGGTTCACCGCCCCGACATCCTGTTCCTCGACGAGCCGACCACCGGGCTCGATCCCCAGACGCGCGCGCGCACCTGGGAGGTGCTGCGTGACCTGCGCAAGAAGTACGGGACGACGCTCTTCCTGACCACCCACTACATGGACGAGGCCGAGAACTGCGATCGGATCGCCATCGTCGACCACGGCCTCATCGTCGCGCTCGACACGCCGGCCGCGCTCAAGCAGCGGGTCGGCAAGGACCTCATCACGGCGCGCACCACCGATCCGGCGGCGCTGGGCCGGCTGCTGCGCGAGAAGTACGGTTTGGAGAGCACCGTCGCCGACGGCGGCTTGACGTTTCTCGTCGAGGAGGGTGACGCCTTCATCGTCAAGCTGCTCACCGCCGATCGCCCGCCCCTCGAAGGGATCAGCGTCCGCCGTCCCACCTTGGACGATGTGTTCCTCTCGCTGACCGGCCGGCAGATCCGCGCCGAGGGGGCCGAGGGAAACGCCGCCAAGCTGCGCGCCCTGGTCCGGAGGCGCGGATGATCGAGGTTATCTACGCGCTCTGGCGGCGCGACATGATCAAGTTCCTGCGCGATCGGCGGCAGCTCATCACCAGCCTGACGCGCCCGTTTCTCTGGCTGCTGGCGTTCGGGTTCGGGCTGCGCGCTTCGGTCAAGCTGCCGACGTCCGGCGCCGACTACGTCTCGTTCCTGGTGCCGGGGCTGGCGGCGATGACCGTGCTTTTCGCCAGCATGTTCGCCGCCATCTCCATCGTCTGGGAGCGCGAGTTCGGTTTTCTCAAGGAGCTGCTGGTGGCGCCGGTCCCGCGGGGCGCGATCGTGGCGGCCAAGATCCTGGCCGGCAGCGCCACCGCGCTCATCGAGACGACGCTCATGTTGCTGCTCTCGCCGCTGGTCGGGGCGCGCTTCAGTCCATGGGGAGCGCTCGCCTCGCTGCCCCTCCTGGCGGTCTTCGGCATGACCGTCAACGCGCTGGGCATCATCGTCGCCGCGCGCATGAAGTCGTTCGAAGGGTTCGGCGCGGTGGTGAACTTCGTCATCCAGCCGGTGTTCTTTCTCTCCGGCGCGCTCTACCCGATCGCCGGCTTGCCGCGCGGCCTGCGGGCGATCGTCCTCCTCAACCCGATGTCTTACGTGGTCGACGCCGTCCGCGGCCTCTGCATCGGTCACCACAGCTTTCCGATCTGGTTCAGCTGCGCCGTCATTGCCGGATCGGCGGTGATCCTGGCGGCGCTGGCGACCCGCTCGTTCCGCAAGATGGAAGCCTAGCCATGCTACGATCAGGGTGATGGCGCCCGAGGCCAAAGTCACCGCGGCGACGCTGCTCGCGCGAAAGCGAACGGGCGAGCGGATCGCGGTCCTGACCGCCTACGACGTGGTGTTCGCGCGCCTGGCCGACGGCGCCGGCATCGACGTCGTGCTGGTCGGCGACAGTCTGGGGATGGTCGTGCAGGGTGAGCGCTCGACGCTGGGGGTGACGCTCGACGAGATGGTCTATCACTCCCGGATCGTGTCGCGCGGCATCGCCCGGGCGCACCTGGTCGCCGACATGCCGTTCATGAGCTACCAGGCGTCGGTCGAGGACGGCATGCGGGCGGCGGGGCGCTTGATGAAGGAAGGGCACGCCGAGGCGGTGAAGCTGGAAGGGGGCGAGCCGGTCGCCGAGCTGGCCCGCCGGCTGGTGCAGGCCGGGATCCCGGTGATGGGCCACGTCGGGCTGACGCCGCAGTCGATCCACCAACTGGGCGGGTTCAAGGTGCAGGGGCGGACCGACGCCCAGCGGGCGCAGATCCTGGCCGACGCGCGCGCGCTGGCCGAGGCGGGCGCCTACGCCATCGTGCTGGAGGCGGTTCCGCACACGCTGGCCGGCGAGATCACCCGCGCGGTGCCGGCGCTGACGATCGGCATCGGCGCCGGCGCCGACTGCGACGGTCAGGTGATGGTGATGCACGATCTGCTGGGGCTGCAGCCGAGCTGGAAGCCGCGCTTCGTTCGCCGCTACGCCGAGATGGGGAAGGGGGCCGGCGACGCCTTCGCCGCTTACGCCGCCGACGTGCGCGCCGGCAAGTTCCCGGCGAGCGAAGAAACGTATGAGTGACACGTACGAGTGACCCTTACGCGTGACACCGCAGATTATTGAGAGCCCCGCCGAGATGACCGCCTGGTCGCGCGCGGCGCGCGCCCGCGGCGAAAAGATCGCCTTCGTCCCCACGATGGGGGCCCTGCACGCCGGCCACGTCGCGCTCTTGGCCGAAGGACGCCGCCGCGCCGACCGCCTGGCGCTCTCGATCTTCGTGAACCCCACGCAGTTCGGGCCGAACGAAGACCTGGCCCGCTACCCGCGCGATCTTCCCGGTGATCTGGCCAAGGCCGCCGGCGCCGGGACCGACGTGGCGTTCGTCCCCCAGGCTCCGGACATTTACCCCCTGGGGTTCCAGACGACGATCGAGGTGCGCGATCTTTCGCGCGGTCTCGACGGCCTCTCTCGTCCCGGCCACTTCGCCGGCGTCGCCACGGTCGTCGCCAAGCTGTTCAACATCGTCGAACCCGATCTGGCGATCTTCGGCGAGAAGGACTTCCAGCAGCTCGCCATCGTGCGCAGATTGGTGGCCGACCTGGCGATGGGGATCGAGATCGTTGGCCTGCCGACCGTACGCGAGCCCGACGGCCTGGCGATGTCGTCGCGCAACGCCTACCTCTCGCCCGCCGAGCGGCAGCGCGCGCTGTCGATCTCCCGCGCGCTTCGCACCGCCAGCGCCCGTGCCGCGGCCGGCGAGCGCGAGGCGCGCGTGCTGGTCGCCGCGGCCCGCGCCGCGCTCGACGTCGATCGGGTCGACTACCTCGAGCTCTGCGACGCCGAGACGCTGGTCCCACTCACCGCGCTCGATCGCCCGGCCGTCCTGCTGGCCGCCGCGTTCGTCGGCCGCACCCGCCTCATCGACAACGTGCGGATCGACTCGTAGACGTGGGCGGTCAGTCGAGCTGGGCGATGTGGCCGAGCTTTTCGGTCAGGTCCATGCGGTGGAACCGGCGCAGCTCGCCGAGCAGCGCGTCCATCCGCGCCGGGCGGACGAACCGGCGCTCGAGCGCGCCGGCGTAGCGCCGGGCCTGGCTGTTCGCCGCCTGGTAACGGGCCCGCTCCTCGTCGTCGAGATCGTCGGCGAACCGGACGTCGCCGTAGAGCCGCTCGCGCAGGTCGGGATCGCTCCCCGTCACCAGCACGCAGCAGGCGAACTTGTCGACCTCGGCTTGCAGCTCGAGCTCCAGCTGGGAGACGCCGCGATCGTCGGCTGCCCGCAGCGCGACGTAAATGAAATGACTGACGCCCTCGACCGCCAGACAGAAGTCGGCAAAGTTTCGCTCGTCGATGCCGACGGTCGTCGGATCGTGGCGCTCGAGGTTGGCCAGCGCCGCGCCGTCGACGAACAGCCCCAGGCCGAGCTCGCCGCCGTCTTGCCGCACCAGCAGCTGCTCGCGCGGCGCGCGCGCCACCCCCTCGGCGGCGCGCTCCGCCTCGTCGATCATGAAGGCGTCGATCGGGAGGCGCGTCTCGACCCGGTACATCGCTTCGATCCCGTGCTGCAACCGCGCCAGCACAGACAGCCGGGCCAGGCGCGCCCGACCGCGCCTCACGACGACCGTCCGCCCCCCCGGCCGATGACCACCCCCAGCGCCGCCAGACGCGCCGCCGCCGACTCGCTCTTCGTCTCCTGCCAGCGGCGGTAGAGGCGGACGACGTCCTGGTTACTGGCCGGCACCGCCATCCTGCGGCTCACCAGCGCCAGCGCGCCCACGAAGCGGACGAAGTTCATCGCCAGCTCGCCGAACACGTCGCTGAACGGATCGCCCGTCCACCCGGTGCCGCCACGCGCCAGCTCTCCGTATGCCGAGCCCCCCATCCCGATGTAGTAGTCGACGTCGACCGGTCCGCCCGCCAGGTGCTCGCTCCAGAACCCCGACAGGTAGAGCGAGGTGTCGCCGATGTCGCGCAGCTGCCGCCGGCGCTCGGGCAGGGGCGCCTCGGCCGCCGCCAGCATCCGCAGCGCGAGCGGCTTGTCCTCGATCCGATGCTTGGCGTAGCTGGCCAGCAGCTGGACGATGTAGTGCTCGACCAGGGTCCCGGGTGAAAGGCCCTCCTCCCGGAACGCGCGGCCGACCTCATCGTGAAAGAACCCTTCGACATTGCGCGCGAGGTCCATGTATCAGCTTTGCGGCCACGACTGCGGAAAGTCAACGAATTGCCAAATGATTCCGGATAGATGAGCCAACGTTTCGCTGGCAGACGGGGATCTTGGATGCCAAACGGCAGAGCCAACCCGTTGACTCGGAAGGGTTTGCGACTAGAGTCCGGCGTTGGCACTCCCAAAAGTCGAGTGCCAGCTTTGATCAGAACGACACGAAACCGTTCGCAACCGTTTGGGAGGACCGAAAATGAAAGTTCGTCCGCTGCAAGATCGCGTGCTCGTCCGTCGCATCGCCGAGGAAGAGAAGACCAAGGGGGGAATCATCATCCCCGACACCGCCAAGGAGAAGCCGGCCGAGGCTGAGGTGATCGCCGTCGGCAACGGCAAGGTCGACGACAAGGGGACGCTGCGCCCGCTCACCGTCAAGAAGGGCGACCGCGTCCTGTTCGGCAAGTACAGCGGCAACGAGATCAAGATCGACGGCGTCGATCACCTCATTCTGCGCGAGGACGACATCCTCGGCGTTCTGGACAAATAAGGAGAGACCATGGCTGCCAAAGAGATTCTGTTCGACGAGGCGGGCCGCTCCCGCATCCTGGCCGGCGTGAACGCGCTGGCCGACACGGTCAAGGCGACGCTCGGCCCCCGCGGCCGCAACGTCGTCATCGAGAGGTCCTGGGGCGCCCCGACGGTGACCAAGGACGGCGTCACCGTGGCCAAAGAGATCGAGCTGGAAGACAAGTTCGCCAACCTGGGCGCGCAGATGGTCAAGGAGGTCGCCTCCAAGACCTCCGACACCGCCGGCGACGGGACGACGACGGCGACCGTGCTGGCGCAGGCGATCTTCCGCGAGGGCGCGAAGATCGTCTGCTCCTTGGCGATGAGATGGCGCTGCTTTTACGATCTGCTCCGAGGCATAGATCGTCTGATATTTCACGCCGCAGACGTAGGCCGCCGAGGCGATCACCGCGCCGATCGCGATAAAATGCAGGAAACGCCACATCAGCCTCTCCTCGGCGCGCCGGGCGGCATGCGGTCAAGCCGCAGATCTCGGCTTCGACGCCCCAGCGCGGGCGCGGCCGGTGCGCTCGCCCAAGCGCAGTTTTGCCGAGCGCGCGCGCGGATTCTCCAGGCCGCTCCTCCTCGCCGGGAGGATCGGCTGGCCCGCGGCGACGAAAAGCTCGGCGCGGCGGAACGGGCTCGCCCGGCAGCGCCGCGACGCCGCCTGGCCGCGCCCCGAGCGGCGCGCGAAAAACTGTTTGACGATGCGATCCTCGAGCGAATGGAACGTCACCACGGCAAGCCGGCCGCCCGGCGTTAAGCATGCGCTCGGCGGCGGACAGCCCCGCAGCAACTCGCCGAGTTCGTCGTTGACGGCGATGCGCAACGCCTGAAAGCTGCGCGTCGCCGGATGCGTGAATTCGCCGGGCCGCGCGGGCGCGACGCGCTCGATCATGCTCGGCAAGCTGCAGCGTCGAGACGTAGGGCGTCGGTCTCGCGGTCGGCGACGATCGCGCGCGCGATGCGGCGCGACGCCCGCTCCTCGCCATAGTGGAAGAGGATGTCGGCGATCGTCTCCTCGTCGTCTTCGGCAAGGATATCGGCGGCGGTGCGCCCTGCGCCTTCCATGCGCATGTCGAGCGGCGCGTCGTAACGGAGCGAAAAGCCGCGCTCGGCCTCGTCGAGCTGCATCGAGGAGACGCCGATATCGAGCGCGACGCCGTCGAGCGGTTCGGACAGAGCGCCGGCGAGCGATCGAGATCGCCGAAACGGCTTCGACCAGGCGCCCGTCCGATGCGCGCTTGCGACCAGCGTGGCCGGCGGCGATGGCGTGCGGATCGCGATCGAGCGCGATCACACGCGCGCCGCGCGCGAGAATGGCTCT
>CAVRRT010000189.1:0-7855 GCA_963723305.1 uncultured Pseudomonadota bacterium | reverse complement strand
CGGGACGCTGACGGTGGAGAGCGACCCGCTCCGCGGCGCGACGTTCACGCTCGATCTGCCGCTCACACGCGTGGCGTGAGGCGTCCGCGTGCAGCGACCGTCGGCGCGTCGCGCCCGTGAGGTCGGCGGCGAGCGACTGTCAGCGCGTCGCGCGAGCCGTCCGTTACGGCGCGGCAGCCAGCGCGCGGAGCTGCGTCTCGGCCGACTGCACCCAGCGCTTTTCACCCGGGCGCTTCTCGAGCGCGACGTAGGTCTGATAGGCCTTGCGCGCGTCGGCCTTGCGGCCGAGGTGCTGGAGCGCGCGGCCGAGGCCGTAGTAGGCGTCGGGGTCGTTCGGGCGCAGCTTGGTGTAGCGCTGGTAGGCGTCGACCGCCTCGGCCGGCCGATCGCGCACGCGGAGCGCGAACGCCAGATCGTAGAACGCCAGCGGGTAGGCGGGGTTCTTGTCGAGCGCGGCGCGAAAGACCTCAATCGCTTCATCGTCGCGATGGATCTTGAGCAGCAGCTCTCCCAGCGCCACGCGCGCCGCCATGTGCTTGGGATCGTCGGCGATCGCCTGCTGGTACTTGGCGATCGCCTCGTCGAGGTGGCCCCGCTCGCGCAGCCCCTGCGCCTCGACGAACGGGTTCCCCGTCGGCGCGGGCAGGGCCGGCTTGGCGGCGGTCGGCTTGGGTTCGGCGGCGGCCGGCGGCGGGGGAGCCGCGGCCGCCGTGGCTCCGAGCTCGACGAGAATGTTGCGCGCGTTCTCCACCCAGCGCTGCGACGCCGGCTGCTTTTCGATCGCCACGTAGCGCCTGAGCGCCTCGATCGCGCCCGGGCGATCGCCTGTCTCGCGCAGACAGAGCCCGAGGCCGTAGTAGGGCTCGGACTTGTCGGGCTCCAGCGCCGCGTAACGGCGGTAGGCCGCGATCGCGCCCGTGCACTGGTTCATGCGTCGCCGCGCGACCGCCAGCGAATACCAGGCCGAGGCGTACCCAGGATCGGCCGCCACCGCCGCTTCGAACTTGTCGGCCGCCTCGGGGAGCTTCTTGGCGTTCAGCAACGTCTGCCCTTCGGCGTACGCCGCCTCCGACCCGGGCGAAGCCGCGGCCGTCGCCGACCCGACCAGGGCCAGTCCCGCGAAAACGAGAGCGATCGATAAATGGCGCGCCGGCATCACGCCCGCATCTTAGTCGAATTCGGCGCGGTTCTTGACAAAACCTACATGTCGTTTAATGTGGTTCAACGTATGATTCAAATCGTCGGAAGCCTGGTCATGGGTTCTTTCGCCGTCGCGCTTTTCTGGGCCACGATCTCTCTCGGCCGGCCATCGCCGCCGCCGCGGCGCCCGTCCCGAACTTGATGCTGGCGGTCGCCGGGTATGCGACCTAAGCTGACGGCGCTCCATGCGGCCCGTTCGCTATGAGGACTTCACCCTCGGCGACCTGACGGCGATCCGGAACCTTCTGCGCGGCGGTTCGGTGATCGACTGGCACCGGCTCTACTTCACCGACCGCGACGAGGTGGACCGCTTTCTTCGGGTCAACGAGCTCGATCCCAACGACGCCCATGACATGCGGCGCCTGGGAGAGCTGCGCGCCGCCGCCGTCGAGTATCTCGAGCGCCACCTCGGCTTCCAGATCCCCGACGAGGTGGCCAGCGGCGTTCCGCCCCGCGATCTGCTGCTGATCGCGTCGCAGAAGGGCCGCCGCCGCACCCACGCCTGCGTCGTGCTCAAGGTCATGCACGTCCTGCATCACCTGGCCGGGCGCGAGCTTCTGACCAAGCTGCCGGTCTCCGGCGACCAGATCTTCCACCTGGTCGAGGAGAAGGTGCTGCGCACGGTGGAGGAGATCAAGGCGGTCGGCTGCCCGGTGGTGGAGTTCGAGTGGAGCCGCAAACACTCCGACAGCCTGATCACCAAGCTGCTGGCCAAGAAGGAGTCGATCGCCGCCGACGTCTACGACAACCTGCGGTTCCGGATGATCACCAACACCGAGGAGCAACTGGTGTTCGTGCTGCGCGAGCTGACCGAGCGGCTGGTCCCGTTCAACTACGTGATTCCCGGGCAGTCGGTGAACGACATCATCAAGATTCGCGAGACGCTGGCCCGCTCGCCGGCGCTCCAGCGCTTCCTGCCGGACATCACCGATCTGGCGGCGGTGGCGGCCGACAAGAAGCCTTCGCCGCTGAACGAGTTCTCCGGCCCCGGCTACCGGGTGATCAACTTCGTCGGCGATCTGCCGGTGCGGATCGACAAGTACCTGGGCCGGCTCCCCGACGATCCGATCTTCGCCGAGCACGGAACGATCGTCTTCGTGCTGACGGAGTTCCAGATCATCGATGCCCGTACCGCCCAGAACAACGAGAGCGGCGAGAACAGCCACGACAAGTACAAGGAGCGGCAGGCGGCACGGGTCCGGGCGCGTCTCATGCACGGCATGAAGGACGACGGCCTCGGCGATTGACGAGCGCGCCTCTCGCAAGGCCGATCGCAAGGCCGATCGCAAGGCCGATCGGAAGGCCGATCGTGGAAGTGATCCCCGTCGTCCGCGCGGGACTGCTCTTGGCGCCCCGCCGTCAATGTCCCTGCCGGAGGGCCTGCGGATCCTTCTGGGCCTGCTTGACGACGCGGCGGATCCGCTCCGCCCCCTCGACCGCGTCGGCGACCAGATCGTGCAGCTCGGCCCGCTCGGGGTCGGGGCTGCCGGGGGGGAACTTCTCGGCCAGGACGTGCAGATTCGCCAGCACGTAGGTGAGCGGGTTGTTGATCTCGTGTGCGATCTCGGCAGCCATCAAGGCGAACGCCGTCGTGCTGTCGGCGGCAGCCCGCCGCTTCCGGGTGGCCTCATCGACGACGCTGCGGATGTTGCCGACCAGCGTCTCGAAGTCGAGCGGCTTGGCGACGTAGGCGTCGGCGGCGATGGCGTGCGCCTTGGCGCTCCGGTCGGCCGACATGGCGATGAGCGGGATGCCGGCCAGCGCCTGATTGGCGCGCTGCTCGACCCGGAACTGCCAGCCGTCCATCACCGGCATCATGAGATCGAGCAAGATGAGGTCGGGGGTTGCGAGGCCCGCAGCTCCTCGAGCGCCTCGCGCCCGTTGGCGGCGGTCGCCAGCGTCGCCCCTTCGTCGCGCAGCAGATCGGAGAGGGCGGAGCGGATGGTCTCGTCGTCCTCGATCACCAGGAGGCGGAGCCCCTTGAGGGGAGCGCTGGCCAGCACGTCAGAAAAACTAAGGACGCTTCGCAGGCGCCGCAAGGGCACGCGCCAGGGACGTCAGGCCTTTGACGGGCCCAGGAGCTCGTTCACCAGCGGGCCGTGGATGTAGCGCTCGCCGCCGTCACACACCATGAAGACGATGGTCTTCCCCTCGTTCTCGGGGCGGCGGGCGACGCGCAGGGCGGCGGCCAGCGTCGCGCCCGAGGAGATACCGGCCGAGATTCCCTCTTCGCGCGCCAGGCGCCGGGCGTGGGAAAACGCTTCGTCGTCGCTGACGGCCACCACCTCGTCAATGATCGCCCGGTTCAAGAGGGGCGGGATGAACCCGGCGCCGATCCCCTGAATCATGTGGTTGGCGGCCCGGCGGCCGGAGAGAACGGCGGCGCTCGCCGGCTCGACGGCCACCACGCGGACGCCCGGCTTGCGCCCCTTGAGCAGCTCGCCGACGCCGGTGATGGTGCCGCCGGTCCCCACCCCGGCCACGAAGACGTCCACCTCGCCGGCGGCGTCCTCCCAGATCTCACGCCCCGTCGTGTCGCGGTGGGCCTCGGGGTTGGCGGCGTTGCGGAACTGGTCGAGCGCCACGGCCCCCGGGATCTCCCGGCGCAGCGCCTCGGCCTTCTCGACCGCCTCGCCCATCAGCGCGCCGGGCGTCAACGTCACCTGCGCGCCGAGGTAACGGAGCAGCGTGAGCCGCTCCTTCGACATCCGCTCGGGCATCGTCACGTGCAGCGTGTACCCCTTGGTGGCCGCCACGAAGGCCAGCGCGATCCCGGTGTTGCCGCTGGTCGCCTCGACGATGGTGCCGCCGGGCGCCAGCACGCCGCGCCGCTCGGCGTCCTCGACCATCGCCGCAGCGATCCGATCCTTGACGCTGCCCCCCGGGTTGCGGAGCTCCAGCTTGGCCAGCAGGCGCGCGCCGTTCTCACCGATCCGGCGCAGCTCGACGAGCGGCGTCCGGCCGATGGTGGCGTGCACGCCGCGGTAGAGCATCAGGCGCGCATCATAGCGCGCTCCACCGTGCGCTCCACCGCGCGATCCACGCGCGGTCGTTGCTCACATCCGGAAGGCGATGCCGACGTCGAGGTCGAAGTTGAAGGTGAACTTCGGCGCGCCGAGCTCGCTGTTGACGCTGACGACGATGTTGGCGACGTCGCCCAGCTCGTAGAAGAAGCCGGCGGTGGGGCCGATCAGGAACGGGCCGCCCAGGAGCGCGTCGACGCACTGGGTGTGGCCGCCGTTGGGGCCGGCGTTGCTGCCGGCGGTGCTTTGCGACGTGCCACAGGCGGTGTCCGTGGGGAAGACCACCGCGTGGGCGACGTAGCCGCCGCCCACCTGGCCGCCCACCGTGAAGCGGAACGCGCCGTCGGTGAGAAGGAAGGTGGCGCGCGCCATGACCGCGCCGACGATGGTGAGCGGGTTGCAGAAGGTGGTCCCGTTGGCGCCGCAGAGGTTCTCGCCATTGAGGCCATTCACGTACTGCAGGCGGCCGACCAGGGAGAGCAGCGTCGTCGAGTTGGCGAAGTAACCGATCTGGGGCTCGATCTGTCCGAGCTGACCCACCGCGAATCCCGGTCCACCGAGGGCGTGGGCGGGGTTCATGTGCCCGCTGCCGCTGGCGATGCCGGCGCTCGAGCCGATGGTGAGGCCGAAGAAGAGCGTCCCTTTCTGCCCGGCTCCCTCGTCGTCCTTGTCTTTGTCCTTGCTGTCGTCGTCCTCGTCCGACTTCTTCTTGCGAGGCTTGGGCTTGGGCTTGGGATGATCTTCATCACCCTCATCGCCCCCCGCCGCGGCGTTGGCGCCGTTGTCGTCGCCACCGGCCGCCGCTTCATCGCCGCCAGCCTTCCCCTGATCGTCGCCGCCGCCGCCGCCTGCCGCGGCAGCTCCGCCTTTGTTGTCGCCCGCCAGCACCGCCTCCTCGAAGGCGTCCTGCAGCTCGGGCGTCACCAGCGACTTCGTGAGCTTGATGTCGGGTTCGATCTCCAGCGCCTTACGGAACTGCTTGAGGCCAACCTCGCGTTGCTTGAAGCCGACGATGGCCACCACGCCGAAGTGAATGTGCGTGCGCGCCGTGATCGGGTGCTGATCGAGGCCGGCGCTCTGACAGACCTCGAGCGCCTGTTTGAGGAGATCGCGGGCGGCGTCGTAGTCCTGCTGGGCGTAAGCGTCCAGCGCCTTCTTGTTGAGGTTGGTGACCTTGGCGACCGCCGCCGGGTCACCAGCCGGTGCCGCGGTTGCCGCGGCTGTCGTTGCGATTTCGACACCGACCACCACCGCCACCAACACGCACAAAAGGGAGAAGGGGCGACGCAAAGCTGCCATGGCCGCGCATTAAAAGACGGGCTCGTCCGGAACGCAACACCTCATCAACAGGTTGCGCAACGCGGGTCAAAATGTGAGAAGTGAGAGAAAGGAGGGGGGCTACCTGCCCGCCCTCCCCAGCCTCAGTGGGCGAGCGGAGGGTGGCTTCGCCAGCCCGGAGCGAGCCGGAGGCGCAGGGGCCCACGCGAGGGTGGCGCGGCGGGAAGGGGGCGAACGCAGCGTGGCTTCGCCACGCGGAGCGAGCCGGGGGCGCGGGGGGCCCCAAGGGCGCGTCAGCGCCCGACGCCCCCCGATTCTAAGGAAATATGCCGCGTTCGGCGTAGGCGCGGCCGATGCGCTCAATGGCGATGGCCATGGCGGCCACCCGCCAGTCGCACTTCTTGGTCGCGGCGTACTCGCTGACGGCCAGGTAGGTCCGCTTCATCCGCTTGGCCAGGCGTTCCTCGACCTCCTCGAGATCCCACCGCTCGGAGCGCTTGTTCTGCAGCCACTCGTAGTAGCTGACGACGACGCCGCCCGAGTTGGCCAGGATGTCGGGGATGAGGGCGATCCCCTTGTCGTAGAGGATCGGCTCGGCGTCGGTCTCGGTCGGGCCGTTGGCCCCCTCGACGATCAGCTTGACGTTGAGCGCCTTGGCCTCCTCGACGCCGATCTCCAGCTCCAGCGCCGCCGGGATGAAGACGTCGGCGGGGGTGGCGAAGAACTCGGTGCGGGTGATGGCCCGTGTCCCCGGGTATCCGGCCACGGAACCGGTCTTCAGGACATACTCGGAGAGCTTGAAGGGGTTGATGCCGTCGGCGTTGGCGATGTAGCCCTTCCAGTCGCCGACCGCCACCAGCGAGGCGCCGGTGCGGGCCAGAATCTTCGCCGCGTTCGAACCGACGTTGCCGAACCCCTGTACGATGTAGGTCGCCCCGTTCAGGTCGAAGCGGCGGTCGCGCGCCCACTCGGCGATACAGTGGACGATCCCCTGGCCGGTGGCCGTCTCGCGCCCCAGCGAGCCGCCGGAGTTCACCGTCTTGCCGGTGACGACGCGGCGGTTGGCGTTCTTGTCGGTGAACCCGACGACGTTCATGTACGTGTCCATCATCCAGACCATGATCTGGCCGTTGGTGCCGACGTCGGGGGCCGGGATGTCGTACTCGGGGCCTATGTTGGCGCCGAGCGCGTGGGTGAACCGGCGGGTGATCCGCTCCAGCTCCGCCTGCGAGTGCTGGCGGGGCATGAACTTGATCCCCCCCTTGCCGCCGCCGAACGGGATGTCGTGCAGCGCGCACTTGTACGTCATCCAGGAGGCCAGCGCCTTCACCTCGTCGAGGGAGACCTGCTCGTGGTAACGGATCCCCCCCTTGTAGGGGCCGAGAATATTGCTGTGTTGGACGCGGTAGCCCTTGAACATCTTGTACTCTCCGCTATCCATGCGGACCGGAAAGTTGACGATGATCTCGTTCTTGGGCTGTGAAAGGATCTCGCGCACCGCGGGTGACGATCCCCGCCACGCGGGCCGCCTTGTCGAGCTGCGCCAGCGCGACGTCGTACGGGTTCGGCTTTCCCTGCTCTTTTTCTTCGGCTGCCATCGGCTTCACCATAACATCGGGGTTTGCGTCGTGCCCGCTTCACGCCTGACGGGGAGGGTGCGGGCGTTGACGCTGGAGATCGCGGCCGAGGCGCGCGCGGAGTGGGGCTTCGCGAGCGATCTCATCGCGCGGGCGTTCCGCGCGCACCGCGAGCTTTCGAGCGGCGACCGCCGGCTCTGCTCGGAGACGGTTTATGGGCTCATCCGGATGGATCGGCGCCTCTCCGCCATTCTTGAGGAGCTGACCGGGGGGGCGGAGCTGGCGCCGCACGCGCGCGACGAGCTCAAGCTGCTGATCTTCGAGGTGCGCTCCGGAATCCCGGTCGAGGCGGTGGCCGGTGAGACGAAGCGCATCCTGCGCGAGCCGATCGATCTTTCGCGGGCCGTCGGCGACGAAGCGGGGCTGGCGGGGCGCCACGGGATCGAGCGCGAGGCGGTGCGGCTGTCGTTCCCCACCTGGCTCGTGGAGCTCCTCATCGAGGATCACGGGCGCGAGGAGGCGCTGGCGCTGGCAGAGGCGATGAACCGGCGCGCGCCGCTGGCGATCCGCGCCAACACGGCGCGCGGGACGCGCGAGGCGCTGGTCGACCGGCTGGGCGACGAGCAGGTGGTGGCGCGGCCGACGGTGCTGGCGCCGGCTGGCCTGGTCTGCGAGACGCGGATGAACGCCTTTGCGCTGTCGGCCTTCCGCGACGGCCTGTTCGAGGTGATGGACGAAGGGAGCCAGCTGGTGGCGGAGCTGGTGGCGCCGCCCCCC
>CAVRRT010000188.1:0-20499 GCA_963723305.1 uncultured Pseudomonadota bacterium | reverse complement strand
GGCGACCCGACGACGCGCGCCACCACCGCCTGCAGCGCCTCGGGCGAGAACGGCTTGGCCAGCGTGTCGACGACGTTGGACGCCCGGGCGAAGCGCTCTTCAAGATCGGCGGCCTGCCCGCGCGCGATCATCACCACCACCGGGACGCGCGCCAGCGCCGCGTCGTCGGTCAGCCGCCGGCAGAAGTCGGCGGCGTCGCGTCCCGGGATGAGACCGTCGAGCAGAATCAGCGACGGGACGGCGCGCGCCTCGCGCACCAGCGCCAGGGCCGCCTCGCCGTCCGCCGCGGCGACGACCCGGTGCCCCACCTCCGAGAGCGCCAGCTCGACGACCTTCTGGACGGTCGGGCTGTCGTCGATGACCAGGAGATATCCGCTCGTCATGCGCGTTCTCTCGTTGGTCAGCAGCCCGGCGCGGAGATGCCCGGCTCGCGGAGGGCGCAGCTCAGGGGGACCGAGCGTGCCCGTCTTGCCGCCGACATGGCCTCTATCTTCGCCTTTTTCGCTCCCCGCCGCACCATCCGGTCGTAGGGGTACGGGTTCCGACCACATGTGAGCCGGCGTTCCTTCAGAAGTATTGGGGTCTGGTCGATTACAAACGCGTGCATCCGCGCAATTTTCCTGCCCGCTGTGCGTAACGCGAAAGTTATGCCGGGAGCGTCAACCTGATAAGATCGCCCACCAAAGAAGACGCCTTACGGGCCGCGCCCCGTGGGGGTTCGGCTCCGGCGGGCCCTCCGGCGATGCGGCCCCGTGACATGAACGAATTCCCGCGCCGCTTCGGACCCTACGTTCTGCTCAAGCCGCTCGCTCGCGGCGGCATGGGGGCGCTCTATCTGGCGCTCTCCGGACCGCAGGACAGCGCCAAGCTCTGCGTGATCAAGACGGTTCTGCCCCACCTGGCGGACAAGGAGTACCTGCAGCGCTTCCGCGACGAGGCCAAGGTGGTCGTGCGCCTGTCGCACGGGAACCTGGTGCCGGTGTTCGATTCGGGGCAGGCGGCGTGGCGAGATCTATCTGGCGATGGACTACGTCGACGGGCGCGATCTGCGCGCCACCTGGAACCGCTGCGCGAAGAAGGGGATCGCCTTCCCCGTCGACGTCGCGGCGCACCTGGTCGCGCGAGATGGCGCGCGGGCTCTACTACGCGCACAACTTCGGCGACATCAAGCTGGTGCACAGAGACGTCTCGCCCCCCAACGTGCTTGCTCTCGTACAGCGGCGAGGTGCGGCTGACCGACTTCGGGCTGGCGGCGTCCACCTTGAAGATTGAAAAGACCGCGCCCGGGATCATCTACGGCAAGGTCAGCTACATGTCGCCCGAGCAGGCGCGCGGCGAGACGATCGACGGGCGCACCGATCTGTACGCCACGGGGATCATCCTGTGGGAGCTGCTCACCGGGCGGCAGCTCTTTCCCTCGGGGCGCGCGCCGGGCGCGGCCAAGGATTCCCACACCTCCGAGGAGCTCCTGCGGCGGGTGCGGAACCCGGAGCTGGTGGCGCCGTCGAAGCGCGCCGGGCGCGTACCGGCCGAGCTCGATCGGATCACGCTCAAGGCGCTGGCGCCCGATCTCAAGGATCGTTACGCCAACTGCGAGGATCTGCGGCACGACCTGGCGAAGTTCCTGGCGCAGACGTCGCCCGCCACCGACGCCACCCGGGTGGCCAAGTTCCTCTCCGAGCTCTACGAAGAGGACATCGCCGCCGAACAGGCCGAGCGCGAGCAGCTGATCATCAAGGCGCGGGCCTGGCACACCAGCAAGAGTTCGGTCCCGCCGCCGCTGCCCACGGGGAAAACCCAGGCCATCGACAGCCAAGGGAACAGCCGCGACGGCGGCGACGAGAAGTCCGACCGTCCGCAGCGCGAGACGGTGCTGTCGATTCCGATCCAGGCCGGGCGCGCGCGCGACAAGCGGATGACCATCCCCGAGGTGTCGCCCGACGCGGCGTCGCCCGCCGACTCCAGCCCCAGCGCGGAGGGATCGGTGTCGGTCGTGGGGAACGTGATCGGCGGCCGCTATTACGTGCGGCGTCTGCTCGGCGAGGGGGGGATGGGGCGCGTCTACGAGGCCGAGCACATCGACATCGGCCGGCGCGTGGCGCTCAAGATCCTCCACCCGGCCTACAGCCAGACGCCGGACCTGGTCGAGCGGCTGCGGCGCGAGGCCCGCGCCGCCTCGAAGATCTCCCACCCCAACGTCGTCGACGTGACCGACTCGGGGACCACGCCCGACGGCGCCTTCTTCTTCGTGATGGAGTACCTCGAGGGGATCGAGCTCGGCGAGCTCATCTACCGCGAGGGGAAGCTCGACGTCCGACGCGCGCTGCACATCGGCGCGCAGATCGCGCGCGCCATCCAGGCGGCCCACGAGGTCAACGTCATCCACCGCGACATCAAGCCGGAGAACGTCCTCATCCTGACCCGCGACGGTCAGAAGGACTTCGTCAAGGTGCTCGATTTCGGGATCGCCAAGAGCGGCACCGACAGCGACATCGAGAACGAGAGGGACACCAACGGCGATCTGCGGCGGCGGCTCACCAGCCCGGGGATGACGATGGGAACACCGGAGTACATGGCGCCGGAACAGGCCGCCGGACGCCCGGCCGATCCCCGCTCGGACGTCTACGCCGTCGCTGGCCTGGTCTACGAGATGCTCTCCGGGAAGGCCCCCTACGAGGGATCGAACTTCATGGAGATCCTCCACAAGAAGGCGACCACCATGCCGGCGCCGCTGTCGGGGATTCGCGAGGACGTGCCGCCCGAGCTGGAGGCGATCGTCACGCGCGCCATGGCCAAGGAGCCCGACGACCGTCAGCGCTCGATGGACGAGTTCGGGCGCGAGCTGACCAACGTGGCGACCACGCTCTTCCCGGGCTTCGGTTACATCGCGCCCGTCGAGTCGGAGAAGGTTCCCCAGGTGGGCGTGATGGCCGCGCTGCGCGGCGGAGCGGCGCAGGCGAGCGGGCTGTTCCACAAGATCGGGATCAGCCAGCGCAAGCCGATCGCGCTCGGCGCCGTCGCGCTGCTCGGCCTCTTCGTGGTCTACCTGGTGGCCAGCTCGGCTATCCACGCACGCCACGCGCGGGAGGCGATCGCGGCGGCCGCGGTGGCCAAGACCGCGGCAGAGGCGGCCGAGGCAGCACGCGCCGCGCGGGCCGCGGCGGCCGCCAAGGCCCAGGCGGCGGCGCTCGCGCAGGCGGCGGCCCGGCAGCAGGCCGAGGCGGCGGCCGCCGCCGAGAAGGCAGCCGCCTCCGGTGACGACGGCGACGCGGCCGACGGCGCCCATGACGGTGACGACAGCGACACCGTCGCCAAGAACAAGACGGCCGCGCACGCGGCCTCGTCCGCGGCCGAGAACAAGCGATTGCTGGAGGACGGCCAGAAGCTGCTGCGCGCCGAGCGGTTCCCCGAGGCGCGGGCGGACTTCGAGAAGCTCGCCAAGTCGAAGCGCGACCGCGGCCCGGCGCTGCTCGGGCTGGCGGAGATCGCCTTCCAGGAGAAGAACTACACCGAGGCGGTTCGCTCCGCGTCGCAGGCCGTCGATCGCGGCGGCGGCGCCCAGGCGCGCGTCCTGCTGGGCGACGCCCACTTCCGGCTCTCTCAATACAAGGAGGCGGCCAAGGCCTACGGCGACGCGCTGAAGCTCGACCCCAAGAATGTCAGCGCCCAGACCGGCCTCGCCGCCGCGACGAAGCGAATGTAGATCCGCCGCCGGCGGGCAGCCGACGGGGCACCGGCGGGCACCCGACGGGTATGATGGCGGCGTGTCGCGCCGTCTCCGCCTCGCCGTGCCGCTCGGGGCGCTGGTCGCCGGCGCGATCGTCTGGGGCGCGCGCGCCGAGCGGAGGCTGATCTCTGCGGATCTGGCCCGGCCGCGCGATCTGCACGGCGCTGCCTACGCCGGCTCGGCCGCCTGCCGCAGCTGCCACCAGGACCACTACGCCAGCTGGCACCGGACGTTCCACCGGACGATGACCGCCGAGGCGACGCCGGCCAGCGGGGATGTCCGCGGCGACTTTTCGGGCGCGACGTTGCGGCAGGGCGACGTCACCGCGCGGATGGACCGCGACGCGCGCGGCGGATTCCAGATGACCTTCACCTCGCCCGGCGCGCCGCCGCGGACGGTCGAGGTCGTCCGCACCGTCGGCTCGCGCCGCTACCAGCAGTACCTGGCGCGCGTCGACGACAGCTACTGGCGACTGCCGGTCGCCTGGCACGTCGAGGAGAAACGCTGGTTCCCCATGACCGGCGCATTTCTATTCTCAGATCCGTCCGCTCATCCGGCCGGGAGCGTCGGCGAGCCGGGGCGCCCCCTCTTCGGCGGCGGCGACTTCGATCGGCACGTCACGCGCTGGAACGACAACTGCGTCTTCTGCCACAACGTGGCCCCCGATCCGGCGCGCGATCCGCAAAGCGGGCGGTTCGCCACCACCGTCGCCGAGCTGGGCATCGCCTGCGAGGCCTGTCACGGCCCAGGCGCGGAGCACGTCGCGGCCAACGGCAACCCGCTGCGGCGCTGGGCGCTCGCCGCCGGCCGGGGCGCCGATCCGACCATCGTGGACCCCTCGCGCCTGACGCCTGCCCGCGCCGCCGATCTGTGCGGGCGCTGCCACGGCCAGCGGCTCGCCGACCAGATCGCGCCGCTCATCGAGCACGGCGATCCCTTCGTCCCCGGCGACGATCTGGCGATCGAGAGCGCGCCGCTCTGGCGCGACACCCCCCTGCACGGCGATGGCCAGGCCTTCGCCGGACGTTTTTGGGACGACGGCACGCCGCGCCTGACTGCCTACGAGTACCAGGGGATGCTGCAGTCCCCTTGCACGATGCGCGGGCCGATGACCTGTACCAGCTGCCACGGCATGCATGACGGCGATCCGCGGGGGCAGATCCGCGCCCGCTTCGGTGGCAAGACCTCGAACAGTCTCTGCACCGGTTGCCACACGCCGCTCGCGGCCCCCGCGGCTGCCCGCCTCCACGCGCACCACGATCCGGCGGGGGAAGGGGGCGGCGGCCGCTGCGTCTCCTGCCACATGCCGCGCATCGTTTACGGCGTGCTCGACCTGCACCGCAGCCACCGGATCGAGATTCCCGAGCCGGCGCGGGCCGCGGCGGCCGGACGCCCGGACGCCTGCACCGGCTGTCACGTCGATCGGACCGTCGCCTGGGCCGCGGCGGCGGCGCGCCGTTTTTGGGGCCAGGCGCGCTTCCCGGCGAGCGGCGCCCCGGCCGCCGGCACGTCGCCATTCGAGGCGCTTTTCGCTGGCCCACCGGTGGCGCGGGCGGCCGCGGCCGATGCGCTCGGCCGGGCCCCCGTTGCCGATGCCGCCGGGCGGGCGCGCCGGGTCGGGGCGCTGCTCGAGGTGATGGCTGCAGATCGCTACCCCGCTGTCCGGCACCTGGCTTGGCGCAGCCTACGCCGCCTCCTCGAGGCCGGATACGCCGCCGACTACGACCCCTCCGCCGACCCGGAGGCGCGGGCTCGGGTCGTGACTCGCCTGCGGGCCTCGCTGGGCACGGCTGAGCTGCGGCCTGCGGCGAACGTCGCGGCCCGGGCGGACTTGGCCGCTTTGCGGGCCAAGGCGCGCGACCGCGATCTCGAGATCGGCGAGTGAGCGCCTCCGGGCGCCGCCACCGGCCGCTCGCGTCCGGGCCCTGAATGTCCTACGATCCCCAGCCTAACGGCGACCATGGCCGAAACGTACCCGCTCAAATTCGGAAAGTACGTGCTGCTCAAACCGATGGCACGCGGCGGGATGGGCGCGATCTTTTTGGCCGCCGCCGGCGAGCCCGGGTTCCAGAAGTTCTGCGTCGTCAAGAAGGTGATCGCCGAGAAGAACGATCGGGCCAAGTCGAACCGGTTCCTCGACGAGGCCAAGGTGGTGTTGCGCCTCTCGCACGCCAACCTGGTCCCCACCTTCGACGCCGGCGAGGTCGACGGCGAGTTCTTCATCGCCATGGAGCTGGTCGAGGGGAAGGACCTGCGCGAGATCTGGAACCGCTGCGTCCGCACCCGCACGCGCATCCCGCTCGACGTGGCGCTGCACGTGGCGCGCGAGATCGCCCGCGCGCTGGCCTACGTCCACTCGCACGCCGACCTGCGGCTGGTCCACCGCGACGTCGCCCCCCCCAACATCCTCATCAGCTATTTCGGCGAGGTGAAGCTGACCGACTTCGGTCTGGCGCGCAGCGTGCTGAAGCAGGAGAACACCGCCCCCGGCGTGGTGTTCGGCCGCGCCTCGTACCTCTCGCCCGAGCAGGCGCGCGGCGAGACCGCAGACGCGCGCACCGACATCTACAGCCTGGGGATCGTGCTGTGGGAGCTGGTGACGGGGAACCAGTACCTGCAGCTGGCCAACCTCAATCCGGCCACCGCCATGTCGCTGGTCCGCCACCCGCGGGCCCAGCCGGCCTCGTCGAAGGCCCCCTGGATCACCGCCAACCTCGACGCGCTCCTGATGCGGGCGCTGGCGCCCGACCGCGAGCAGCGATTTCAGTCGGCGGAGGAGATGCGCAAGGCGCTCTCCGACATCATCGCGCAGATCTCGCCGCGCGCCGACGCCGAGCGGACCGCCGACTTCTTGCGCGGCCTCTACGACACCGTGGCCAAGGAGGAGCGGATCGAGCGCGACAAGCTTCTGGCCGACAGCGCGTCGCTCTTCGCCCCGCCTGCGCCCGCACCCCGCGCTTCGAGCCGTATGCCGGTGCCGCTCTCCTTGCTCGAGTCGGGGAGCACCCGGCTGCAGTTCCCCAAGGAAGAGGATTCCTCGGGCGTCGACTTCACCGGGCGGGTGATCGACAACCGCTACCGGGTCATCCGCAAGATCGGCGAGGGGGGGATGGGGACCGTCTACGCCGGCGAGCACGTCGAGATCGGCAAGGACGTCGCGATCAAGATCCTGCACCCCGCTTATTCGACGCAGCAGGATCTGGTCGAGCGATTCCGGCGTGAGGCGCGCGCCGCCTCGCGCATCGGCCACCCGCACATCATCGACGTGACCGACTTCGGCGAGACGGAGGACGGCTGCGCCTACTTCGTGATGGAGCACCTCGACGGGATCGATCTGGCCGACGTGCTGTCGCACGAGCGGCGGCTGGCCCCCCAGCGGGCCTGCGGGATCGCCATCCAGATCTGCCGCGCGCTGGCCGCCGCGCACGCCGCCGGCGTCATTCACCGCGACCTCAAGCCGGAGAACATCTTCCTTGTCGCGCGCGACGGACAGGCCGACTTCGTCAAGGTGCTCGACTTCGGCATCGCGCGCAGCATGGGGCGGGCCCGGCGGCTCACCAACCCCGGCGTGGCGATGGGGACGCCCGAGTACATGGCGCCCGAGCAGGCCGAGGGGGGCGCCGTCGATCAGAGAAGCGACATCTTCTCCGTCGGTGCGCTCATCTACGAGATGGTCTCCGGCTCGCCGCCGCAGATGTCGCGCGACAAGGAGCTGATCCCGCCGCGCGGGATCAAGGCCGACGTTCCCGAGGAGCTCGAGCGGATCGTCGTCCGCGCGCTCGATCCGATCCCGGCGCGGCGCTACCAGAGCATGGCGCAGTTCGAGTACGACCTGGCGAAGTCGCTCTACGGGCGGCCGCGCGCGGTGTCGGAGATGCTGGGGCTGCACGATCAGGAGCGCGGCGTGGTGCCGGCCTCCGAGCGGTCGTATTCGGACGAGGCCCCGGGCGGGGCGCATCCGCGCGCCAACAGCCCGCCCCCTACCTCCTACGCCTCCGCTCCGTCGCTGACGCCGTCGTCATCGTCATCGTCGTCGGCCGCTTGGGACGGCGAGCGTGGCGCCTCGGGCCTCGGCCCCGGGCGCGCTTCGGGGAGCGGCTGGCGATACGCGGGAACGTTCGCCGCGCTGGCGCTGATCGCCGTCGCCGCGGTGCCGATTTACCGGCGGCTCCCCTGGGGCGCGCACGCGCAGGCGACGCCTGTGGCGCTCCCGGCGCTCGCTCAGCCGAGCGAGGCCGATCGCCGCGCGCAACGGCTGCGCAGCGGCGTGGCGGACGTGGAGCGGATGCTGGGGAGCGGGTTCGGCTTCGCGCAGCTCCCCGCGCTGCAGGAGCGGCTGACGGGCCTGCGCGCCGACGGCGGCGCCGCCATCACCGACACGCTGGCGACGCGCGCCCGCGGCCTCTTGGTGAAGGCCGCCGAGGAGGAGCTCGACCACGGCCAGATCGAGGCCGGCGTCGCCCACTACCGGATCGCGCTGGCGCTCGACGCGCACGGGGGCGGTGAGGCGGAGCTGGTGGCGGCGCTGCGGACACGGGCGCAGTCGGCGCTGTCGGCCAACAAGGACACCGAGGCGGTCCGCTGGGCGCGCGAGGCGGTGTCGCTCGCCGACGGCGATCCCGCGGCGCACGCGCTTCTGGGCGACTGTCTCCATGCGCTGCGCCACGACGACGAGGCGGTCGCCCAATACGAGAAGGCGCTGACGTCACGTCCGGACGATCCGACGTTTACCCACAGCCTCAGCGTCGCGCGGCACGCGCTGGCCGTCGAGAGCGGCTCCCCTGGCGGCGCAGGCGCGGTCAGACACGAGCATGGATCGTCGCACGGGAGGCACTCGACCGCCACGCCGGCGCCGATCGAGGCGCTGCCGTCCGCGCCGGCCGAGGCATCGCCGCCGCCGGCCGAGGCGCCGGCCGAAGCGCCCGACCGAGAGCGCCCGGCCGCCAAACCGGACGATCGTGAGGACAAGCCGCCTGAGGACAAGGCGCGCGAGGACAAGCCGCGCGAGGACAAGGCGTCCGAAAAGGCGTCCGAAAAGGCGTCCGACGATAAGCCCGCGCCGTCAGCGCCGGCCGAGCCGGCTCCCGACAAGCAGCAGTAGCTGCATCGCCAGCGCCCGATCCCCCTCGATCTTGAGCCGCCCGTCGAGGAGCGGCTGCATGGGCGGGATCGCTCCGCTGCGCAGCCCCTCGAACGTCGCGCTGTCGAGCCTGACCGTCGTGCGTGGGCGGCCGGCCGTCACCCCCGCCTTGCCGAACCCGATGTCGAGCGCGAAGCGCCGCCGCCGGCGTCCCTCGATCTCGACCAGCGCGCGCCCGGCGATCTGTCGCACCAGATCGATGTCGCGGGGATCGACGATCAGAATCTTACCCGCCGACCACCCCGCCGGGACGATCGCGGGGAGGTCGGGATCGGTGGCGCCGAGCGTGACGCGCAGGTCAGCGGCCGAGAGGCGGATCCAGATGTCGGGCGACGCGCGCCCCGGCGGCTCGACGAGCAGGCGCCTGCCGTCGAGCGCCAGCTCCCAGGCGCCGCCCTCCGCGCCCGAGACGCTGACCCGCAGGAGCGGCGTCCCCGCCGGGGCCCGCTGGCCCGTCGCCGCGAACGCCCCTGGGAGCCAGCGCTCGAACAGGTCGGCGAACGCGATGTCGGCCGGCGGCCGATCCCAGCTCTCGGGTGCGTCCATTTGCGTTCATCCGCACTATACTCCGCCCCGGCGATGCGTCCGAGCCTTCGCGTTGGTGGAGCTGTTGTCCGATCGCCGTCGCGATCGCCGTTGCGGTCGCTGTTGGCGCTGCTGGCGCTGGCCGCCTGCTTTTCCGCGCCCGCGCGCGCGCAGGCGCAGGTGAGCGACCCCGAGCTGCGGCCGACACGCGGTCCGTACATCATCGACGGGGCGCGCGCCGGTGACGCCGACGCGACCGCGGTGCAGCTGAACCCGGGCGCGCTGGGGTTTCTCCCCGCCGCCGGCCTCGAGCTGGTCGGCGCCGACGCCTCCGACCCGGCGGTCATCCCCCGCCGCGGTTTCGGCGCCTACCTCGGCCTGCCCCTTCCCTTCCTGCGCAGCGCGCTGGGCCTGGGCCTCTCGCGCGTGGCCGGCGCCAGCGACGAGGGGATCGACGCGCACACGACGCTCCAGCTCGCCTACGCGCTCCACTTCCTGCGCAACGCCTCGCTCGGCGTCACCTGGTCACACATCTGGGACGGGGCCTTCGCCGGCGCCGACAGCTTCGACTTCGGGCTCTCGGCGCGCGCCGGACGCTACGTCGCGTTCGGCGTGACGGTGGAGGACGTCGGGGAGCCGCACCCGAACGCCTTCGGCCCCGCGCTGCCGCGGCTGTGGACGGCGGAGCTGGTGCTGCGCCCGCTCGGCACCAATCGGCTGGAGGTAGCGCTCGGCGCCGCGCACGCCGACGGCGACGGCTGGGATCGGCTGGTGCCGCGCGCGCGCCTCTCGGCGACGCTGACCGACGGGCTGCGCCTCTACGGCGAAGGGGAGAGCGTGCCGCGCGGGACGGCGCTGGCGTTCGCCGGCGGGAGCGACACCCGCCTCGCCTTCGGGCTGGCCATCGACTTCGATCACCTGGGGGCCGTGGTCGGCGTCCCCATCCTCGTCCCCGGTGCCGGCGCGACGGGCGCAGGGATCGCCGGGCGCGTCCACCTCGACGGCGAGCGGCGCCCGGCGCTGGCCGCGCCTGCCTACGTCGCGCGCGTGCGGCTTCAGGGGATCGACGACGACCGCGCCTTCTTCCGGCTGGTGCGCCGGCTGCGCGCGCTGGCCGTCGATCGGGCCGCGGTCGGCGTGCTGTTCGACGTCCAGGACGTCGACCTGGGCTACGCGCGCGTCGAGGAGCTGCGGGAGCTGGTGGCCTTGCTGCGGGCGCAGGGCAAGCGGACGTTCGGCTACCTGACGTTCCCCTCGACGCGCGAGTACTACCTGGCGGCGGCCTGCGACGTGGTGCTGGTTCACCCCGCGGGCGAGCTGTCGGTCACCGGCGTTTCCCAGAGCGTCACCTTTTACAAAGGCACCATGGACCGCATCGGCGTCCACCTGGAGCTGGTGCGCGTCGGCGCCTTCAAGGGGGCGATGGAGCCGTTCGTGATGACCGAGCAGTCGCCGTCGGTGCGCGAGAACAAGAACCAGCTGCTCGACGACGTCTACGGCCGCGTGACCGGCGCCATCGCCGCCGATCGCACGCGCGCCGGCCACCCGATGGACGCCGCTGTCGTTCGCGCCATCATCGACCGCGGCATCTTCTCTGCCGGCGACGCCACGCTGGCCGGCCTGGCCGACGCCGTCACCGCCGAGGGTGACCTGGAGCCGTTCGTCGGGCGCACGCTGGGCCGGGCGAACATCCGCCTGCGCGCGCCCGATCCGGCGCCGGTGCCGCCGGCCGCCTGGCCGAGCCGCCGCGTCGCCGTCCTCTTTGTCGACGGCACCATCACCGACGGCCCGAACGTCGAGCTGCCGCTCGGCCTGGGCGCCCTGGCCGGCGCCGAGACGCTGACGGCCGCGCTCGAGCAGTGCCGCCGCGATCCCACCGTCGCCGCCGTGGTGCTGCGGGTGAACAGTCCCGGCGGCTCGGCGTTCGCTTCCGAAGTCCTGGCGCGCGAGATCAAGAAAGTGCGCGCCGCCGGCAAGCCGATCGTCGTCTCGATGGGCGATCTGGCGGCGTCGGGCGGCTACTACATCGCCGCCCCCGCCGACGTCATCTACGCCGAGCCCTCGACGCTCAGCGGTTCGATCGGTGTCTTCGGCTACAAGCTCGACGCGCAGAAGCTGCTCGGCACGCTGGGGATCAACGTCGAGACCTATCGCCGCGGCGCCCACGCCGACTTCCTGTCGCCCTACCGTCCCTGGACCGACGCCGAGCGCGCGCTCGCCGAGCAGCAGATTCGCCACCTTTATCAGCTCTTCATCGACACGGTCGCCGACGGCCGCCGCGCGCGCGGGCTCACCGCGGCGCGCGTCGACCAGCTCGGCCAGGGGCACATCTGGACCGGCGCGCTGGCGCAGGGGCTGGGGCTCGTCGATCGAATGGGCGGCGTCTCGGCGGCGGTCGACGAGGCGGCGCGCCTGGGCGGTGTCCCGGTCGGCCGCGACCAGCTGCCGGAGCTGGCGTTGCTGCCGCCCGAGGGGAGGGGCCTCTTGCGTCGCCTGGCCGGCGCGGCGTCGGTGCTCGAGACCGCCGGCCTGGCCGACGACGGCGCCCACGGCGACGCCGACGATGGGCCGACCGATGAAAATGCGGCCCCGCCCAACGCCGTTGCGACGCCCGTGGGCCTGCTGACCGCCGATGCGCGCGCGGCGCTCCGGTTGCTCGCCCCGTTCCTGGTTAAAGGTAACGGCGCCGGATTTCAGGCGCGCCTTCCTTACGACATCGACCTTCGTTGATCTTATAGTGATCGCCGCTTCCAAACGGAGCGCGTTGTCACAAACGAAACAAAGGAGATGACCATGAAATTGATTCGCGCATTGTTCCTCACGCTCGCGGTGCTGCTGCCGACCTCCTGGACGATCGCCCACGCCGAAGGAATGGGCGGCGCATCGGGCGAGACGAAGAAGAGCAAGAAGAAGAAAAAGAAAGACATGGGCGGCATGGGCGGCATGAAGGGAGGCACGGAAACCAAGTAGATTACGGGCGGTTGCCGATCTCGTCGGGGACCTCATGGTCCTCGTGCCCCCGGCCCCCCATTTTGAGCTCATGGCCGCGACGACGCGACGTCATCACTGGATCGTCCGCGTCACCCACTGGGTGAACGCGCTGGCGCTGCTCATCATGATCAGCAGCGGGCTGCGCATCTTCAACGCCTACCCGGCCTTCGCGCGCAAGGGCGAGTCCTTCTGCTGCTACCCGTTCGCGGGTGACGACATCCCCGCCTGGCTGACCTTCGGCGGCTGGCTGGCCGGCGCCCGCCACTGGCACTTCGCCGCGATGTGGCTGCTGGTGGCGAACGGCCTCGTCTATCTCGGCTTCGTCTACCTGCACGGCGAGTGGCGCGATCTCGTCCCCCGCCGAGGCCTGGCGCGCGACGCCTGGGAGATGGTGAAGTTCTACCTGGCGCTGCGCAAGCTTCACCCGCGCCAGGGCAAGCACAACGCCCTGCAACGCACGGTCTACTTCGTGATGCCCTGGGTGGGCGCCGCCGCGGTCGTCACTGGCGTCGCGATCTGGAAGCCGGTGCAGCTGGCCCCCCTCACGCACCTCTGCGGCGGCTACGTCTGGGCGCGCTACTGGCATTTCCTGGCCATGGTGGCGCTGGTCGCGCTGACGCTCGGCCACGTCTTCATGGTCTTCGCGGTCGATCCGTACGCGCTGCGCGCGATCACCACCGGCGGCTACGACGAGACCAAGTCGCCCGAGGCGCGCAACGCGCGGCCGTTCGTGAACCTGCGGGCCGCGCCCGCCGCGGACGTGCCGGTCATGCCGGTCGAGGTTCTTCCTCCACCGCCGCCACCGGCGCCACCGGCGCCACCTACGCCACCGAAGGGCGATTCGCCCGGAGACGAGTCGTGAGCCGCCTCTTGATTCCCCGCCACGCCGCCGAGCGCCTCGGGATCGACCGCCGCGCCTTCCTGGCCGGCAGCCTGACCGCCGGCGCCGGCGCGCTGACCGCGCTTGCGGTCGCCGGCTGCGACTCCAGGGGGCCGAAGAGCGCCGCCGGCCTCCTGGCCGCCTCCGAGCGCTTCAACGAAAAGCTCGAACGTAGACTCTTCCGCCACGACGCCATGAACGTCGCGCCGCCCACGGCGCAGCTGGCCGGCGCGAGCTTCCCCTCCTACTTCATCGCCGCCGAGGTCCCGGTCTGGGACGAGGCGGCTCGTGGCGTCTGGCGCCTGGAGATCAGCGGGCGCCGTTCGCCAGCCGCTGCGTCTCACGCTCCCCGAGCTCATGCGCCTCCCGCGCACCGAACTTCGCCTCGAGCACTTCTGCGTCGAGGGGTGGTCGGCGGTCGCCGTCCGCACCGGCGTCCGCCTCTCCGATCTGGCCGCGCCGCGCCGGCCTCCAGCCCGGCGCGCGCTACGTCGACTTCCAATCGTTCGACGACGGCTACCACGAGAGCTGGGACCTCGACAGCGCGCTCCACCCGCAGACGCTGATCGTCTACGGCCAGGACGGCGCCCTGCTCGAGCCGGCCTTCGGCGCGCCGGCGCGCGTCTACGCGCCGGTCAAGCTCGGCTACAAGTGCACCAAGTACCTGACCCGCATCGTCTTCCTGCCCGAGAAAAACGGCGGCTACTGGAGCGATCAGGGCTACGAATGGTACGGCGGCGTCTGACCGCGGACCGTAACCGCCGCGCCGCCGTCGCGTAGAATACCCGGAGGTTTCGCCGATGCTTCATTCGAACAAGCTCTTGCGTGCGTTCTGGCTGGCGGCGCCGCTGGCCGCGCTGACCGCGGTCGGGCTCGTCGCCAGCTGCACCAGCGCTGTCGCTCACGACGCGGTGGCGCTGCCGGCACCCGCGGCCGATGCTCCCCGCCCGGCGAAGCCGGGCAAGCAGACGGTCGTCTTCGCGGGCGGCTGCTTCTGGGGGATCCAGGCCGTCTTCCAGCACGTCAAGGGCGTCGCCGACGCGACGTCGGGATACGCCGGCGGCGCGGCGGAGAACGCCAAGTACCCGCTGGTCAGCACCGGCGAGACCGGCCACGCCGAGTCGGTGCGCGTGACGTTCGACCCCGCGCAGGTGACGTTCGGGCAGCTCCTGCGGGTGTTCTTCTCCGTGGCGCACGATCCGACCGAGCTCAATCACCAGGGGGCCGACGAGGGGACGCAGTACCGCTCGGCCGTCTTCTTCACCGACGCCGCTCAGGCCCAGGTCACCAAGGCCTACGTCGCCCAGCTCGATCACGCCAAGGCGTTCCCCGACAAGATCGTCACCCAGATCGTCCCGCTGCAGGCCTTCTACCCGGCCGAGGCCTACCACCAGAACTACGCGACGCTCCACCCCGACGAGCCCTACATCATGTTCAACGACGCGCCGAAGGTGGCCCACCTGCGCCAGCTCTTCCCCGACCTCTATCGCGGCCAGTAGCCCGCGACCGGTGTATATTCTCGCCCCGACGGGGCGTGGCGCAGCCTGGTAGCGCGTCTGCTTTGGGAGCAGAATGTCGGAGGTTCAAATCCTCTCGCCCCGACTGAAGTGGGTCGCTGGAATTGTTGGCTGGTTGCTGTGCCGCTGGAGCGCCTGGATCCAGAATGGTCGCTGTGACGATGCAGGCACACAGCCTCGGTCGAGGTCCGGTCGAACGCATGCGTCTAACTGCCGGTGCCTACGCGCTTGTGCTCAGAATTTGCCGCTGTCTCAGGACGGCGACCGAGACCGCACCGCGACCGCCGTACGAACGTTCGCCACACGAGTGGCCGTTCTGACAGTTGTGTGTGCGTCCTCAAACCCGTCGATGGCGGCCAATCGAACCCGAAATTCGTTGCGCGCGCCTCGCAACCGCGAGGCGACCGTTCCGCGCGGGATCCCCAGCACGTCGGCAACCTCCGCGATACTCATTTCTTTGAGCTCGTAGAGTACGAAGGTCGCGCGCCAGGTGGCGTTCATCTGGTCGATAACACCCTTTAGAAGATCACCCGTCATTTTCTGATCGGTAAGTGCCTCGGGCGTGCCTAAGCAATCGACTTGTTCGGGGGCCTGGTCCGAGTCCACCTCGCGTCGTCGGGCGGCCGTGCGCTTGGCGTGCGCTGCCAAGTTGAGCGCGATCCGGCAGAGGAAGCTCTTTTCGGCGCCCGGGCGAATATCATCCAGCCGACGCGTCGCCACGATGAAGGTTCGCTGAACCTCGTCGTCGATCTCGGCGCGCGGCGTCCCCGCCCTTCGCAAGACGCGCGTTACGAAGTCGATGTGCGAGTCGACGAGCGTACGGACTCGGTGATCCGCAGGTGAGAGCAGAGACCGCGAGATCTGATTCACGCAGAGCGGAATGATGACTAAACGCCCACTGGCCTGCCAATGGGCCGATCGGCCTATATGTGAAAAGGCACCGTATCGCCAGCACATCAAAGGCGGGAGCTAACCTTCGCTTCGCGGGACGCCACCATAGATGTTGAAACGAGCTTCATGGGTGTTTCGAACAAGGAGCGTGCGCCCGAGAGTGGGGACCGGTTGTGCGAGCGGAGGTCGCTGCGCGTCGACCTCCAGATACCAGTCCGCTTCCGAAGCCGGGCGGGATTCGGTGCTGGGCCTAAGGACCGGAGGCGGCGCTGATCGGCGCGCAGCCTGTCGTTCCGCCTGAGACCATGGCGCAGATCGTGCCGCCGCAGCAGGCCGCGTCCGCTGCATCGCACGAGTCACCAGATTCCGTGCAGGTGGGAGCCGATGCGGTGAGCTCGACAGGTGCGCAGATCAGGCTCCCCGGGCTGCCAACGCAGGCACCTGTACAACAATCATCGGTCGCGGTGCACGGGGCGCCGAGCGGCGCGCAGATGCTGTGACAGGAGAGGACAGCGGTCGTGTCGGGCAGACAGTGGCTCCCACAGCATTCCTTGCTGAGCGCGCAGGGATAGCCGTCCGCCACGCATTGTCTTCCGGACGGCACGCAGCGCAAGCGTCCGGATGAATCCGGGCTACAGGTCGCTCCTCCGCAGCAGTCGCCCGGTTTCTTGCAGAGCTCCCCGATATCGAGACAGTGGTTCATCATCATGGGCCCGGGCATGCCGGCGCAGCGGCCGACGCCGGGAGGGCCGGGCGTGCAGGTTCCGGAGCAGCACTCGGCGTTCGACGCACACCGATCTCTGCGAGGGCCGACAACCAGGCGCCCAGGAGCAGCGGAGCACCCCCTCCGGAGATTGGTCACATCGGCCGGAGCAGCAATCCATGTCGGTCATGCAGATCTCGAGCGCCGGATGGCAGGCGGGCAAGGCCTGGCACTTCGTGCCGCTTCCCGGCCCTGTGCCGCATACACCGCTGCAACAGTCGCTCGGCGAGGTACACGTCTCACCAGCGGCGCGACAGGCTGACAGCAGAATGCAAAGGGTGGGTCCCCCCTCGTCGACGGAGCCGCACACGCCGCCGCAGCAATCGGTCCCAACCATGCAGGTCTCGCCGGCAGGATAGCAGCCAGACATCGGCGCCGCGCAGGTCCCGCCCACGCACGCGCCGTCGCAGCAATCGGTCGCGACGGCACAGAGACTTTGGAAGGCGCCGCACGATGGCGTACCGCAGACACCGTTCGCGCAACCCAATCCGCAGCAGCTCCCAGCACGTGCGCACGGTTGCCCATCGGAAGAACATCCGATCGCGCTCAGGCAGGTCGTCGTCGGGCCTCCGGCCGGGCTCGGACCGCAAAGGAACGAGCAGCAGTCGGCGGCCGACGCGCAGGCGGTTCCTTCAGGCGAGCAGGTCGCCGACGAGCACACGCCGCCAGTACAGTTTGTCGAGCAGCAAGTGCCATTCACCGTGCAGGCGGCGCCGTTGGTTGAACAGGCGACTGCCATGAGAGGACGCGGCGTGGTCAGCTCCACGTCGTTCCGACATCCGGGCTCGAGCGCGAGCAGCGTGCTCACCAGCGTCAACGTCCGCCACGGAAAGCGCGGCCGCGATCTCAATGCTCCGAGCCCGCCAGGCGGCGTGCGGTCGGCGCGCCGAGCCCGTTTGGAAACTCGCCGAGGTATCGGCGGGCCAGCGCGGCAGCGCTGCCGGAGTCCCCAGAGACCTGCGCGGTCTCCATCGCGCCGATGAGGATTTCCTCGCGCAAGGCGCCCCGCGGGGCGGCACCGAGCGCGCGCTCGTAGTCAGCGCGCGCGTCATCGTTGTGTCCGCGCCGCCGTTCGATTTGTGCAGCGGCGTAGAGCGCGTTTTGGCGCATAGCCGGCGGCGCGGTCCGGCGATCGAGCGCGCGATAAGCCGTGATCGCATCGTCGAGCTGACCGGCCTGATTCAACGCCTCGGCTCGGAGGTAGCGAAGCTCATCTTGGCAGGCGCCGAGCTCTTCGCCGCCACAGCGCCCGTCCATATCCGTCCGCCCGCGCTCGGAGATAATGCGGAGCGCGCGACTCGGCTCGCCGCGGCGCATGCTGGAGCGCACGACGCTCGTCGTCTCCCGACAGGCACGCACGGTGCTCGAGCAGCTCGGCAGCTGTACTGCATGAGCGTCGATTGTCGGCTCAGTGACGACAGCATGGGCTGTAGGCGCGTCGCCCGGTTCGACCGAGGAGGCGCTCTCGCCGGCGGACACAAACCGCCTCCGGCCGTCCACGAAGCGGACCAAGACCATGCCCTCGTCGACGTGGACCTGGGATCCGGAGGATCCCTTGATGACCGAAAATCTCGTGCCTCTGACCTCCACCCGCAGGTCCGACGTCACGACGGCGAAGGTCTCATCGGACAGACGGTGCGCCACCGTCGCGGTGAGCGAGCCATCATCGAGATGGACCGTCACGGTCGAGGCGGTGCCCGTCAGCGCAACGTGCGCAGGTCCCGCGATGTGAACGACGGTTCCACGATCCATCGCCAGCTCCGCCTCCGCCCCGTTGGCGAGTGCCAGCGTGCGGCCGACGGGCACCACCATCGAAGGTCCGAGCACGCGTGAATCGATGGTCAACGTTCCGGTCAGCCGCGCGAGTGTCGCGTACCCATCGCGGGGCGTACCTTCTCGGGGCTGCGGTCGGTGGAACCAGAAAAGTAAAACCATCGCGGCCCCGGCGACACTCAACATGGCCGGCGCCCACATCCAACGCCACCGACGGCGCGGCGAGGCGACTGTCCAGTTCGCGAGCTGCCGTTCGATCTCGATCTGCATCCGACGCGTCGCCATCGGCTGTGGGGGCCGCGGATCCAACGCACGAAGGGCAGGGGTCAAGCCACGCCAAAGCGTCGCACGTTCCCGACAGGCCGCACACGATTCGATGTGCGCATGGAGGCGGACACTGGCAGCCGAATCGAGCCGCCCGTCGACGGAATCGATCAGCCCGGCCTCGACCTCCCGGCAACGCCAGGCGGTCATCGCCCGGCTCCTTGGGCAGTCAAGGCCGCCCAGAGCTCGGGGTGATGCTTGAGGCGGCGCTCGAACTGGCGACGGGCATCGTGAACGCGGACCTTCACGGCCGTCGTGGACGCTCCGAGGATCGCCGCGACCTCCTCCATCGAATAGCCCTCGAGCACGTTCAAGACGAACGCCGCGCGTCGCTTGGGGCGCAGCTCCGCCAGCAGGCGTTCGAGGAGATTGATCCCTTCGCGCGCGGCAGCCAGGCGTTCTGGCCCGGGAGCGTCCACCGCCCGATCGAGCGCGTGTTCGATCGACAGCGCAGGTTTTGGCCTCTTCCGTGCAGCGCGGAGCGCCACGCGCACCGTGATCCGCGTCAGCCACGTGGAAAACAGTGCATCACCGCGAAAGTCGGACAACGATCTGAACGCCTCGACGAAGGCCGTTTGAACGATGTCTTCCACGTCGGGGCTCGGCCCGTAGATTCGGGCGCAGACGCGGTGGACGCTGCGCAGGTGGGTCTGAAAGAGCTCACGGAAGGCCGCCGGGTCCTGTCGCCGAGCCCGATCGACCAGCGCCGTGATGTCGGCAGCGATGGGACGCGACGGATCAGACACAGCCCGCACAGAATCTATAGTGGCGGATCCGACGAGACTCGTTAGGACCGAAATCATGGAAAGCGCAGTCCCACGCCGCCGCTCAGCGACATTTGAAGCCGCGATGTGTCTAGGACCGGAGCTCCCTCGATGTCGTAACGCGGACCCTCCAGGACCCCCAGTGCGCTGGCGCGAAGATAGCCCCAGGCTGGCCCGCTGATCCTGAGACGCACTTCGCCCTCCGCGCCGAGCGCCAAAAGAATGTCGCGGCTCGAACGGACGGGGACGACCGAACTGATGGCCGTTACGCCCGCGATGGCAACCTCGGCGGTGGGACCGACGGCCAGCTCCAGTCGGTCCTTTCTCCATCGAACGCGGGCTCCCAGAAATATCGGCGCGACGCTCGCGACGGCGTCGACACCGCCGCTCGACACATGCGTCGAGCCCAGTAAGGCCGTCCCGAGCGATAGCTCGATCCGTCTGGGCAAGCTGTAGCTGACGGCGACCGCCAGCCCCTGAAGAACGATACCGGCGGCCGTGAGCGAAAGTGCCTCGTATCCCGCTTCCAGCTCCAGCGGACCCGATGGCGTTGAAGGGGAGGTCGCCGCAGGCGTGCTCTGGGAGACCAGCCGTCCGACCGCGGATTGCGGATCGATGCTCGAGCGCGCCTCCGACAGCGTCGCCCGGAGGATCGCCTGGATCTTGAGGGCCAACGTTCGATAGAGGTCCTCGTCGCGTGCAGCTTTCGGCATCGTGGCAATCAGCGTCTTGTGCGTCGCGAGGTCGGTCAGCTCGATTTCGACCTCATTCGGCGTTCCGGGCTCGGCGCGGATGACCGCCACCGCGCGTACGCTCTCGCCCAATCGACGCGCGTCGGCGATCCGCTCTCTGAGGTCGCCAGCCGCGTCGGGAGCAGTGAGCTCGACCTCGATCCCGAACTCGTCGAGGTACACGCGCAGGGCATCCGCGAGCCTCTGGGTGTCGAGGGGAGGCGCGGTGGTGACGACAATTTTGTCGAGCACCTGGCTCTGGAGCAGCAGGAGCGCCACCACCAACGAAGCGAGCATCTGATTTCATCATACGCGCTCGACATTGGCGCGCGCGATGTTCGTCAAACCGTCGCTCTTTTTTCCTAACCGCAATTGCCCGCGCGGCCACTGATCCCTCCAGGAGGCAATATGACGAGCGAACGCCGCGTTCTGTCGATCGAGCAACACCAACTGAACCAAGCAGACGTACATAA
>CAVRRT010000187.1:0-22410 GCA_963723305.1 uncultured Pseudomonadota bacterium | reverse complement strand
CTGCTGCGCCACCAGCGTGCCGTTCGGCTGCTGATCGGGCGGGGGCGGATAGGCCCCCGGCGCGCCGGGATAGGCGCCCGCCGGTTGGGCGGTGTAGCCGGGCGGAGGCGCCTCGGGCTGCGGCGCCGCCGCGATCGGCTGGATCGGCGGGACCGGCGGGACCGGCGCCGGTCCGGGCGCCACCGGAACGGGCGGAGGCGCCTGCTGCTTGCTGGCCTGCTCGTCGCGCAGCGCCTCCATTTCCTTGATGTAGCCGTTGATCTCCGCCTTCTCGTCGGCGGAGATCTTCTTGCCGCCCTTGGCCAGGTAGTCGTGGAACGCGTCGATGGCCTTGTCCGGCTGTTTGAGCTTCTCGTGGCAACGGCCAATGTTGCGCAGGTAGATGGGGTTGAGCGTGTCAGCGTAGAACTTGGCGTACAGGTCCAAGGCCTCGTCGTAGCGCCCGGCGGCGTACGCCTGAATGGCCTTTCTCTCCTCTCCCTTGTCCACCGTCGCGGCGTGCGCCACGACCCCCAGGGCCAACACCAACACGACAAGGGTGCCCAGCACCGTTGCCCCCCTCTTGATCGAGCGATTCATCAGGGAGAAACAGTAAGTCCAGCGCGCGGTCGGAGTCAAAGCAGAGATCCACCCGGGGGCGACGGCGACCCGGTTCGCGGTTACCATCTGCAACTATGGGCGATCTCGGCGACGTCGATCTGCACCTCTTCGCCGAAGGGACGCACGCCCGGGCCTACGAGCACTTTGGCGCCCACCCGGCGACGCGCGGCGGGCGCCCCGGCGTGAGGTTCGCGGTCTGGGCGCCCAACGCGGCGCGGGTGGCGGTGATCGGCGACTTCGAGGGGTGGGGGGAGGCGCCCGTGCCGCTGGCGATGCGCGCCGGCTCCGGAATCTGGGAGGGCTTCGTGGCGGGCCTCGAGAAGGGGGCGCGCTACAAGTACCGGATCGACGCCCGCGACGGCGCCTACCGCGTCGACAAGGCCGACCCCTACGGCATCCGCTGCGAGCTGCCTCCCGCCACGGCCTCGATCGTCTGGGATCTCGCTTACGACTGGGGCGATGCCGACTGGATGAAGGTGCGCCGGGGGCGGAACGCGCTGGACGCGCCGCAGGCCATCTACGAGGTCCATCTCGGATCGTGGATGCGCGTCCCCGAGGAGGAGAACCGCTGGCTCAGCTACCGGGAGATCGCGCCCAAGCTGGCGGCGCACGTCCGGCGCTGCGGCTTCACCCACGTCGAGCTCCTGCCGATCGCCGAGCACCCGTTCTATCCGTCGTGGGGCTACCAGGTGACCGGCTTCTTCGCGCCGACCGCCCGCTACGGGACGCCGCAGGACTTCATGTACCTGGTCGACCACCTGCACAGCGAGGGGATCGGCGTCATCTTGGATTGGACGCCGGCGCACTTTCCCACCGACGAGCACGGCCTCATCTACTTCGACGGCACCCACCTCTACGAGCACGCCGACCCGCGCGAGGGGATGCACGCCGAGTGGGGGAGCGCGATCTTCAACTACGGCCGCAACGAGGTGCGCAGCTTCCTCATCTCCAACGCCAACTTCTGGCTCGACCGCTACCACATCGACGGGCTGCGGGTCGACGCGGTTGCCTCGATGCTCTACCTCGACTACGGGCGCAAGGCCGGCGAGTGGATCCCCAACCGCTACGGCGGCAACGAGAACCTGGAGGCGATCGATCTGCTGCGGACGTTCAACCTGGCGGTCTACCGCGAGCACCCCGACACGCAGACCATCGCCGAGGAGTCGACGTCCTGGCCGAGCGT
Source organism: uncultured Pseudomonadota bacterium (assembly GCA_963723305.1). GTDB lineage: Bacteria > Myxococcota_A > Polyangia > Fen-1088 > Fen-1088 > JADGRB01. Next base: position 20,627 of record CAVRRT010000187.1, on the reverse strand, counting down.
CTCGCGCCCGACCTACACGGGCGGCCTGGGGTTCGGGCTCAAGTGGGACATGGGCTGGATGCACGACGCGCTGGCCTATTTCGCCGGCGATCCGATCGGTCGCCGCTACCACCACCACCAGCTCACCTTTCGCAGCATGTACTTCTGGAGCGAGAACTACGTGCTGCCGCTGTCGCACGACGAGGTCGTCCACGGCAAGCGCTCGCTGCTGCAAAAGATGCACGGCGATCTCTGGCAGCGGTTCGCCAACCTGCGCCTGCTCTACGCCTCGATGTGGGCGCAGCCCGGGAAGAAGCTCCTCTTTCAAGGCGGCGAGATCGGTCAGTTCGACGAGTGGGCGCACGATCGCAGCGTCGACTGGCACCTGCTCGGCGACTCCGAGCTGCACGTCCAGCTCATGTCGCTGATCATGGAGCTCAACCGCCTCTACAAGAGCGAGCGGGCGCTGCACGTCCACGACACGGGCCTGGGCGGCTTCGAATGGGTCGACGCCAACGACGATGACAACAGCGTCTACACCTTCTTGCGCAAAGGCGACGGGCCCGAAGAGGTCGTGCTGGTGGTCCTCAACTGCACGCCCGTCCCGCGCCAGGACTACCGCGTCGGCGTCCCACGCGGCGGCGTCTGGCGCGAGCTCTTGAACACCGACGCGGCGGCGTTCGGCGGCAGCGGCCTGGGGAACCTCGGCACGGTGACCGCCGACGACGTCCCCTGCCACGCGCGTCCCGCCTCGCTCCGCCTCACGCTGCCCCCGCTCGCCGCGCTCTACTTCGCGCCCACGCGCTGACGCGGCCGGCCCCTGGGCCGCCTCCGGGCGGCACGGCGTGGGGCATGGTTCGCTTCGCTCACCGTTGCCTCACGGCAACGCCCTTCTAGCCAAACCGGAGCTGCAGCGCGACGCCGGCGCCGAAGGTGCGCGCCGCTTCGTTCTGGCTGATGTCGGGGAAGAGGATCCAGGTCCGCAGGTCGACCAGGTGGGTGAGCGCCGTGCCCAGGCCGAAGCCGAGCGGATACGAGTCGCCGCCGGGGTGATTCACGCGCAGGCCGAACAGCGGCCCGAGCCAGAGCGTTCGGGAGGCCTGGATCCAGAGGTGAATCGGCACGCTGACCACGGTCCGGGTCGGGGTGGCGAAGATGATCGGCACGTAGAGCCCGGTGTCGACGCGCAGGGATCCGGCGCGCAGCGCGACGGGCAGCCCGAACATCATGCCGAACGACGAACCGTTCTCGATCGGAAGATAGGCGCGCAGCTCGAGCCCCAGCTCGGCCGCCTCACCGCGCGCCACCGCCCACCGCAGGTGGAGCTCGGGGTTGGCGACGGTGTCGTTGTTGACGTCGTAGGTCTCGGTGTCGAACGGCCGGCCGTAGCTGTCGGCCTGAGTCGCCTGCCCGCCGTCGTCGAGGCGGAATCCCGTCCGCACGCCGAACTCCAGCTCGTGGGTGATCCCGGCCGAGAGCGCCAAATTCAAGCCGAAGCCGGTCACCGAACCGTTGTCGGCAAGCCCGTCGGGCTGGTGTCCGAGACCGAGCCCCAGATCGACCGCCACCTCGCCGCGGGGGAGCACGATGCTCCGGTAAACCCAGGGGGCATCGGCCCGCGCTGCGCCCGCCCAGATGCAGAGGATGAAAGAGGCGGCCACGGCTCCCTTCCAGCGCATGAGCGGGTTATACATCCACCGTGGGCGATCTCGTGCAGCTCCGACGGCCGGGCCAGGCCGACGCGCCGGCCGATCTCGACGGCGGCGCGGAGAGGACGGGCGCAACGGCGGGCACCGCGCTGGCTGACACCAAGTTGGCTGACATCAAGTTGGCTTACGTGGAGACCTACGGCTGCCAGATGAACGTGGCCGACACCGACATGGTCCTCGGGCTCTTGCAGCGCGGCGGCTACGGGCGGACCGACGATCCGACGCGCGCCGATCTCATTTTGATCAACACCTGCGCGGTGCGCGAGAAGGCCGAGGAGCGGGTGTTCGCGCGGACCAGCATCCTTGCCGCCCAGGCCCGCCCCGACGTCGTGCTGGGCGTGACCGGCTGCATGGCCGAGCACCTCAAGGACGGAATTCGCCAGCGCGCGCCGGAGGTCGATCTGGTGATCGGCCCCGACGGCTACCGGCGGCTGCTCGAGCATGTCGCGCGCGCGCGCGCGGGAACGCCCGTCACCGACACGCGGCTCGATCGCGACGAGACCTACGAGGGGCTCGATCCGGTCGCCGGCGGAGAGGCCGCCGGGGTGGTCGGTCGGGTGACCATCCAGCGCGGCTGCGACAAGTTCTGCACCTTCTGCGTCGTTCCTTACACGCGCGGGCGTGAGCGCGGCGTCGCCCCGCGCGAGATCCTGCGCCAGGCGCGCGCGCTGGTCGACGCCGGCTGCCGGGAGATCCAGCTGCTCGGACAGACGGTCAACTCGTACCGCTACGAGGACGTCGGCTTCGCCGAACTGCTGCGCGCCGTCGCCGCCGTCGAGGGGATCACCCGGGTCCGCTTCACCTCGCCCTACCCGCTCGATTTCTCCGACCAGGTGATCGCCGCGATGGCCGAGACGCCCCAGATCTGCAAGCACGTCCACCTGCCGCTGCAGAGCGCGTCGGACGCCGTGTTGGGGCGGATGCGGCGCGGGTACGACTACGCCACCTTTCGCGCGCTGGCCGGCAAGTTGCGCGCGGCGATGCCCGAGGTGGCGCTCACCACCGACATCCTGGTCGGCTTCTGCGACGAGACGGAGGAGGAGCACGCGGCCACGCTGCGCGCGCAGGAGGAGCTGCGCTTCGACGGTGCCTTCACCTTCGCCTACTCCGAGCGCGAAGGGACCACCGCCGCGCGCAAGATGCCCGACACCGTCGCCGTGCAGGAGAAGCAGCGGCGGCTGGCGGAGGTGATCGCCATCCAGCAGCGAATCACCGGCGAGATCATGCGCGCCAAGATCGGTCGGCGCGAACGGGTCCTCGTCGAGCACCCCTCGAAGCGCGCCGGTCACGAGCTGATGGGACGGACGGACGGCTTCCACCCGGTCATCGTCTCGGGGGCGGCGGGCCTGGCGCCGGGCGACCTGGTGAACGTGACCATCACCCGCGCCACGACGAAAACGCTGTTCGGCGCGCCGGAGATCCCCGATGCCCGTGCCGCCCGTACGATGGAGGCCGTAGGGCGTACCGCCGGGTGAGCCTGCGCACCAAACCGGGCGCCGAAGAGAGCGCGCGTGTCTTCTGGTGACAGAGCCGGTCGGCACAATTATGCTGACCGATCTCGTGCAGGACCCCGTGCCACACACGACGGCGCCGGAGCGATCCGGGGACGTCGACTCTGACGCCGCCGCGCCGGAGATCGTCCGCGAGGAGAAGCAGCTCCTCACCGTCGTGCTGCGCAAGCTGGATGCCGGCGCGCCGCGCAAGACCCGCATCCAGGTCGACGACGCCAGCGCGCTCATCGAGCTGCGCGACGCGCTGGCCGAGGCCAAGCCCGAGGACCAGGGGTCGATCCTGGAGCAGATGCACCGGATCGAGGCGCTGTCGCGGCAGCGCGGCAAGGGGGACACGCCCCCGGTCGATCGGAAGTCCCCTTACTTCGGCCACCTGCGCCTGGAAGAGAACGGCAAACGGCGCGACGTGCTGATCGGGGCGCGCAGCTTCGTCGAGCCGGGCGGCGGCGTCCAGATCGTCGACTGGCGCAACGCCCCGGTCTCGCGCCTCTTTTACCGCTACGAGGAAGGGGACGCCTACGAGGAGCGCCTCGGCGATCGCCTCGTCGAGGGCGAGATCCTGGCCCGCCGCACCGTGGCCATCGTCGACGGCGACCTGCGCCGGGTCGCCTCGCCGCAAGGGACCTTCTCCCGCGATTTCCGCACCGGCGCCTGGCGCGAGATCGCCGCCCGCCAGGCGCGGCTGCAGATCGCGCGCGACGGCTCGGCCGCGGCGCTCGTCCCCACGGCGACGGCGACGACCACCGCGACTGCCCCCGGCGCGGCGCCGGCGCTGCCCGCCGCCGCGCCCTCCGCCGCCGCGCGCGGCAGGCTCGGCATCGACGAGAGCGGCGCCCGCCGCCCCGACCGTCACCTCCCCGCCATCGCGGCGCTCATCGATCCGCGGCAGTTCGAGCTGATCACCCAGCCAGCCTCGGGCCTCATCGCCGTGCAGGGCTCCGCCGGCAGCGGCAAGACCACCATTGGCCTCCACCGCATCGCCTACCTGGCGTTCGCCGATCCCCGCCGCTTCCGCCCCGAGAAGATGCTGGTGATCGTCTACCAGCGCGCGCTCGCCGCCTACGTCTCACGCGTTCTGCCCTCGCTGGACGTCCCCGGCGTCCCGGTCATCACCTTCGGCGGCTGGGCCGAGGCGGCGCGCCGGGCGGCGTTTCCGCTGCTCGACGTCGGCCTCACCGACGAGACACCGTCCGTCGTCATGCGCGCCAAGGCGCACGGCGCGCTGCTGCGAATCGTCGACGATCGGCAGACGGCGCTCGCCGCCTGGTGCCGCGACCGGCTCGCCGAAGAGGTGGCCGGCAAACCGGACGCGGCGGCCGCGCTGGCCGCCTGGGACGGCACGACCGGCCCGGTCGATCTGCGCGTCACCGCGTTCGCCCAGTGGGTCCGCGACAGCAAGCTCGATCCCGCCTCCCGCAACGCGCTGGAGAACGCTGGCCGGGCCCTGCGCAGCCGCAGCCGCGACGTCGTCGGCGAGTGGGCCGCCCTCCTGACCGACCGCGCCGCGCTGGGCGACGGGTTCGCGCGCCACGCACCTGGCGTGTTCTCATCCGGCCAGCTCGACGACGTCCACCGCTGGTGCGTCGAACGCGAGCGGCTGCGCGGCGCCGGCCGGGGGCCGCGCCTGGCGGCCAGCGACGGCGGCGAGGACGAGACGTTCGCGCTCGATGCCGAGGACGAGACGCTCTTGCTGCGCATCTATCAGCGCCAGCGTGGCCGCATCCCCGACGGCGCCGGCAGCAAGGGGACCCTGGCCTACGAGCACCTGATGGTCGACGAGGTGCAGGACTTCTCGCCGGTCGAGCTGGCGGTCCTCCTCGACACGACCTCGGCGCAGCGCTCCGTCACGCTGGCGGGCGACACCGCGCAGGCCATCGCCCCCGAGCACGGCTTCTCCGACTGGGCCGCGCTGCTCGATTTTCTGGAGATCGCGCACGAGCGGGTCGAGCCGCTGCGGGTCAGCTACCGCTCGACGCGCGAGATCGTCGACGCCGCCGAGCACGTGCTCGGCCCGCTCATGGGAGACATTCGTCCGGTGGCGCCGCGCGCCGGCGCGCCCGTCGAGTCCTTCCCCTTCGCCTCCGCCGGCGAGAGCGCCGAGTTCCTCTCCCACGCGCTCAAGGAGCTGATCCGCGCCGAGCCCGAGGCGTCGGTCGCGCTGCTGGCGCGCCACCCGGAGCAGGCGCGGATCTACTACGAGGCGCTGGCCAACGCCGAGGTCCCCAACCTGCGCCTGGTCGACGACCAGGACTTCTCGTTCACCGCCGGCATCGACGTCACCGACGTCCGGCAGTCGAAGGGGCTGGAGTTCGACATCGTCATCCTGCTGGAGGTGACGGAGACGTCGTACCCCGTCAGCGACGATTCCCGGCGCCTGCTGCACGTGGCGATGACGCGCGCGGCGCACCAGCTCTGGGTCACCTACGCCGGCCCGCCGTCGTTGCTGTTGCCCGAGGCGCTGCGCTGAGAAGGCGGCGGCTCGCCTGGACCGGGCGCCGGTCCGCAGGAACTAAGAGACGCTCTGAAAGAACCGGTTCAGCGCCCAGACGTCGCGCGCCCGCAGCCCCTGGAAGCGGATCCCGATGCCGGAGGCGTCGCCGGTCCCCTTCTTGACGACCCAGCGCACGTCGCCGGCGACCTCCACCGGCTCGGGCTGCGTCGGCAGGGTGAACCTGAGCTGCACCGTCGTGCCGATCGGCAGCGCCATCCCTGAATCCAGGTACAGCCCGCCGAGCGAAATGTTGCGGGTCTGGGAGGTCTGCTTCTTCCCCTCGAACAGGACCTCGACCTCCAGCTGACGTTCGTAGCGCGGATCGATTCGCCTGAAATGCTCTGCCAAGATCGTCCTTCTTCCGCGGTGAGTTGGGCCCTATGGTACGACAACATCGCACCTCCGATCCAGCCCCCCGTAAGTAAGCAATATTACGGTCAGAAAGTGGGCGTTGGCGGGCAAACTGAGGGGTCGCCGACGTTGACGTCCTCGCTCGTCGACCAGGGCTTGTTGTTGTAGGTCGCCTCGAATGTCGCGTCCCAGCACTCGGTCTGCGTCATCCCGGCCCCGTCGCCCGAAACGACGGCCAAGGTCGCTTCACCGGCGCCGCCCGAGCTCCACTCGGCATTGAGCAGCAGCGTCTCGATCGCGGGACCGGGGATGACGTTGCCCACCAAGGTGAAGGTGATCTCGCCCGTGCCGTTGGTGAGGATTTCGTACGTGAAGGTGGCCATGGTGACGCCGTTGCTGTCCGGCGTTCGCGTGATCGCCAGCGTCACGCTGACCGGCGAGCCGGGGGTCTGGTAGTTCTGGTAGTTGATCGTCAGCGTCTGCAGCGGCATGGTGTCGGCGTCGAGCGGGAACCCGGCCGCCGAAAGGGCCGCGAAGTCTGCGTTCACCGTGCCGTTCCCCTGCTTGATGTCGCCGGCGGCGTCGTCGAACGACCCGGTCAGGAACGCCACCCACTGGTCCGGCGTCGCGGTGCTTCGCACCTGCAGCAGGTAGTTGAAGGTCCCGGTGTCCACCCGTGTGACAATCAGCTCCCACTGCCAGCCCGCGTTGTTCGAATCGTCGAACGGTCCCCAGGTGCGGCTGTTGCTGCCGCGGCTGGTCGGCTCGTAGGAGCGAATCGTGTCCACCAGCCCCAGCACGTCGTCGAGCATCGTGTTCACGTTGCTGATGCCGTTGTGCGTGTCCTGCGCCAGCTCGGCTTCCATCACCGTCGGGGCCGCCGCCGGCAGCACCACCGCCAGCTGCGAGCTGGAGGGGACGGCGCTCATGAACAACAGGTCCTCGTTCGAGTAGTCGCCGCAGGCCGACAGGGCGGCCGAGGCGACGACGACGACGAGCAGGAGAGGGAGACGCCTAAAAGTCATATGCCACCATGGTTGCCAGCTCCCAGTAGCCGAGCGATTGGTTTCCGTCGACGTTGTAGAGAAGATAGTGCAGGCGTCCGCGCGCCACCACGCTGGTCGTGCGGGACAAATGATAAGCCGCCCCGGCCACGATCCCGGGGGAGAGCGTGGCGTAGAACTGCGCGGGAAAGGTGCCCTCCGCGAAGGTGCGGTTCATCAGCAACAGCGCCAGCCGGCCGCCCACGAAGGGGGTGAGATAGCGGTGCGGCCACTCCACCGTCAGCGAGGAGGCGACCGACGCCTCGGTGAAGTGGAACGGCGTCTCCACCACCGGCGCGACGCCGCTCGCGCTGCCCCCGGCGAGATCGAAGGCCAGCACCCAGTCGCGGCGCAAGAAGTCGCGCAGCGCGAAGTCGACGTCGACGAGCGCGGTGGGGGGAAACAACCCGGCGCCGCCGGGCGCCTCGAACACCGACTGGAACCCCAGGCCGGCGCCGACCGACCAGCGCGAGGTCAGCTCGACGCGCCCGGCGCCCTTGACCGGATCGGCGGAGAACGGCGCGTCGCGCAGGCTCTGCTCCTCCAGCGTGACCAGCACGCCGCGCGGCACGTCGATCTCGCCGACGCGCAGGCGATCGGCCAGGCGGCGCTTCACCCGATAGCGCCCCGGTGAGAGGGCCACGCGGCGATCGACGCCGTCCCCCTTGTTGATCTCGGCCGCGACGACGCCTTGGCGGTCCACGAGAAAATAGACACCGCTCGGGGCCTGGCGTGGAAGGTAGATCCCCTCGTGGTGCGAGGCGACATCGGTCAGCACCAGATCGCCGTTGCCGGCCAGGTCGTAGCTGAAGGTCGGGTGCTGCGCGCCGGCGGCGCTGTCGACCGTGTCGGCGACCGTCCGATCGTAGGCGTAGGCGTAGGCCTCGAACAGCGTCACCTGCCCGTCCCCCGATCGGTCGGCGCCGCCCAGAAGGCCGCTCACCAGGTGGTGCGAAAAGTAGCTGCCGCCGATGGCGTCGGACTCCTGCGAGTCTTCGTCCGAGGCGCTGGAGGTGAGGATGACCAGGCCCTTGGCGTCGCGCGGGCTCTCCGATTCGATGGCGAACGCCGGCGCCTTGCGCGCCCCCTTGCTGCGGGTGATGGCCCCCGAGCGGCAGGAGTCGAGGATGACGATCCGGACGTCGACCGGCGCCGCGGCGATCAGGCCCCGCAACGTGTCGATCGGCAGCCGAGATTCGCCCAGGCGAAGCGCGCCGTCCTTGGCGTGCCCCGAGTAGTAGAAGAAGATCGCGGTGTGCTCGCCGTGGCGGGCGGCGTCGGCGGCCTGTCGCTCGACCTTGGCCAGCGCCCCCAGCACGTCGCTGGCGCCGCCGTCGATGATGAGGTTGGCATCCTCGGTGCGCACGCCGCCCAGGCGGGTGAGGATGTCGTAGACCTTGCCGGCGTCGGCGCTGGCATAGAGCAGCGGGCGCGTGTCGGCCCCCCCCGCGTCGTTCCCGGCGATGACGGCGAAACGGTGCAGCGCCTCGGCGCGCGCGCCCGACGCGCCGAGGAGCACGCCGAGCGCGAAGAGGCAGGCGAGCGTTTTCGCCGGCGCCCGCATCTACGGCTTGGCGAAGGTCCGCGTGAACTGCTCGCCCGACACGGCGAGCTTCGGCAAACGTCCGAGGTCGCCACCCGCCTGGTCGTAGGCCGCGCGCGCCGCCGCGCGCGCCGCCTCCACGTCAATCGGCTGATCCGAAAGCACGACGATGATCCGCTCGATGCCGGTGCCGGTCAGCTCCAGGCTGTCGGGGAGAAAGTGCGTCGCGCCCCAGACGCCGGCCGGCACCGTCAGGCTCGCCCCCCGCTCCGGGTAGAGCGGCGTCACCTCGCCGTGCTCGTCGATCGACAGCGAGAGGAGATAGCGGTGACCGCCCGCCTGGTAGCCGATGCGCAGCCGCTCGCCCACCGCCAGCGGCTCGGTGGCGTCGACGCGCGCCGTCCGTTGCCCCGCCACCCCGGCCACCCGCACCGTCATGCCGGCCCCGCCCTTGATCCCGTCGTAGCCGTCGGGCAAGACGTGCGGGTGGTCGTGGCCCACGCCGAGACCGCTCCCCAGCGGAGACCGCGGAGCATGTAAGCCGACGACCAGCGCGACGGCCGCGGCCATCGCCAGCGTCGGAACGGCCCAGAAGCGCGCCGGCAGGCGGCGCGGCGCGGGGCGCGCGGTGCGTGCGGCGCGTTCGACGCCGGCGGCGAAGCGATCGAACGAGATCTCGCTCTCGAACCGTCGCTGCTCGTCGCCGAGCGCGCGCAAGCGCCCCTTGCACTCGGTGCACGAGGCGGCGTGCGCGTCGATGGCCGCGGCGTCCGGGCCCAGCGCCTCGCCGGCGTTGTAGCGCCGCAGATCCAGCTCGCCGATGTGTCCTGCGCTGTTCATGTCGTCCCTGTCGTCCCTGTTTCGGGGGGCAGCGCCCGCCCGGCCTGCGCCGCCACGGCCGCCAGCCGTTTGCGCACGGTCGGCACCGAGCGTCCCAGCGCGACAGCGACCTCATCCAGCGTCATCTCGTCGACGAAGTAGTGGATCGCGGCCTGCTGCGTCTCCGTGTCGAGGCCTGCCAGAAGCTTGCGGGCAGCGTCGCGATCCTCGAACAGCTGCGGGCCGCCGTGCCCTTCGCCGCGCGCCCGCGTCTCCCGCTCGAAGCGCTGGTGCCAGGGAGCGCGCTCCCCGCGCAATACGTTGAGGCAGTGGTGGGTCGCGATGCGCGTGAGCCAGGTCAAAGGCGACGCCTCGTTGCGAAAGTCGTCCCAGTGGGTGAGCGCCTTGGCGAACACGTCCTGCATGGCGTCCTCCGCCTTGGTGCGATCCCTCAAGATGTACTGGCAGCGACCGTACACGGCTCCTCCGTACTTGGTGTAGAGCTCTCGCAGCGCCGCCCGAGAATCGGTCGGCTTTCCGCCACTCACTAGCTCCAGCACCGGTGGGCTCATGGGTATGCCCGGAGCCGCGCGCTGCGGCCCCGGGCCCTCGAAGTTGCTGCGTTAAGGCGACAGGGAGACGGGCGCCGCGCTGGGGAACGCGCAGCTCGACTCCGCCCCCCAGTCGACGGCGGGGTCGTTGGGATCGTACGACGCCGCGCTGTAGACGGAGAGGAAATTCGAGTCCCAGCACTCGCTGGAGGTGTCGACCGCCGTGCCGACGTCGCCGCCCGTGACCTGGACGTCGGTGCGACCGGCGCCGGTCTCCAACCAGCGGCTGTGGAGCGACAGCGTCTCGTTGGCGGCCGTGGTCGTCACGAAGTTCTCCGTCGCGGCGTACTGCAGGTCGCCACCGTCGCCCGGCGTGGCGACGTAGGCGTAGAGCGCGTCGAAGATCTGCCCGTGCGTGTTGCAGCTCGCCGGGTCGCAGTTGTCGAAGATGTTGGTGAAGGTGACGTTGTTGGTCACCGTGGCCGTCGGGCTCAGGCGTGAATAGGTGAACGCCATCTGGCCCACGTTGGTGTCGTGCTGGGGAAGCGTGTCCGCCGCGTCCCAGTCGATCACGAAGTTGCCGCTGCCAAACCCTTCCATCACGTTCCCCTGCGCGTCGACGGCGCGGGTGTGCGTCCCGGAGAGGATGGTGACGAACGCGCTGTCATCGGCCGTCTTGCCCTTGCCGTCCAGCTTCCAGCTGAAGACGTGCGGCTCGAGGCGCATGACCGTGAGGCGGTAGGTGTTGGCGCTCAACGGATCGGTGTAGGGGCCCCACACGCCGGTGTCCCCCTCGACGCTCGTCGGCGGATAGTCGGTGACGGCCTTCACCAGGCCCAGGACGGCGGCGGTGGAGGTGTTGACCACATACGCCAAGGTGGCGGTCAAGACGTAGTCCGTCGCCTGGGCGCCGAGCAGGGCGCCCCGCTTGACCGAGACGCTGCCGGTCGACACCGCGCCGGTCGTGGCGGTCGTGGAGCTGGCGGTGGGAACCACCAGGGCGACCGTGTCCTTGGTCGGGACGCTCCCCTCGAATTCGCTCCCGTCGATCTTGCCGCAGCCCACGAGCGCGATCGCCGCGCCCAGCATGCCCACCGCCGTCGCCATCTTCGCCTTCGCCAAAGCCGGTCGTTTCATCGTGTCTCTCCCTTTCGTCAGTCCCGCGTGTCTGCTCAAATCGACACGGCTGGGGCGAAAAGGAGAAACAGGACGCAGCAGCCCGAAAACGCGCCCCCAGCGCGCCTCGGCGCGTTACGGATTGTCGGTGGTGGCAGGCGCCGGGGGCGGCGAATCGGCCGCCTTTGCCGGGGCCGGCGCGGCCGGCGTCGGCAGCAGCGAGGGGTCGGGCGCCATCTTGAGCCCCGCGATGTCGCGCCCCACGAAGTCCCGGGGGCGCTCGCCGCCGTGCCGGCGGGCGGTCGCCTCGTGCGCGGCCTCGTGCGCCGCGATCGGTTCCGCGTGATGGCCGGAGGACGGTGCCCCCTCGGCGGCCTCCGTGCTGCGCCCGGTCCCGCCGGCGTCGAGCGCCGCCGCGGTGGGGTTGTCGCCCGGCTGCGCGCCGGTCGGGTTGCTGGCCGGCCGCGCCGCCGCGTGATCGCCGGGGGGCGCGGCGGTGCTGGACGCTCCGCTCCCGCCCGCGCCGAACCAGACGCGGGCGTACTTGCCGCCGAACCAGGCGCCCGCCACCAGCAGCGCTCCGATGAAGAGGATCGAGAGCCCGCTCCCACGGCGCGCGCGCTGCCGCCCGGGTCGCCCCTCTTGCTCGGGGATCGGCAGGGCCAGCTCCGATCGGGCCGAGTGATCGTCGACCAACGACTGTGACTCGGCGTCCTCGGGGACGGGAAGGTCGGGTCGGGTGGGGCGCGCGCGCGTGACCCGGGCGCGGGTCGCGCCGGCGCCCCGGACCACGGCCAGCGAGGTCGCCTCTTCGCCGTCGATGATCTCCTCGTCGGTGTCGAGCAGGACGACGTCCTCTTCCTCCAGCTCTCCCGTGCCGGTCTTGGTGCGGGTCACGGTGGCGCGTACCGTGCTCTGGCTGATCGGAGGCACACTGTCGCGCACCGCCAACTCGGCCAGCCAGCGCTTGAGCTCGCTCTGGCCGACCGGACGAAACGCCGTCCGCATCACCCGCTCGACGTCGGAGAGCATCTCGTCGGCGCTCTGATAGCGCTCGTCCGGCTCGCGCCGCATGGCGCGCGCCACGACCGCGGCCACCTCGGGCGGCAGATCGGGCGCGATCGATTCGGGCGCCGGAAAGTCCCCCTTTTGCACCCGCAGCAGCGTCTCCAGATCGCTAGGCCCTTCGAAGGGGCGGGCGCGTGTGAGCATGAGATAGAGCACCGTGCCGACCGAGAAGAGATCGGAGCGGGCGTCGATCGGCTTGCCGAGCGCCTGCTCGGGCGACATGAACGCCACTTTCCCCTTCACCACGCCGGTCCCGGTGTGCTCGCGCTTGTTCATCGCCTTGGCGATGCCGAAGTCGGTCAGCTTCACCTCGCCCTGCTCGGACAGCAGGATGTTGTGCGGGCTGACGTCGCGGTGGACGATCCCGAGCGGCGTCTGTCCGTCGGTCTTGGCGTGCGCGTAAGCGAGCGCGCGGCAGACGTCGGCGGTCACGAGCAGCGCCAGCTCGCGCGGCAACCGCACCCCGGCGGAGGCCGCGCGGTGGAGGACGCGTCCGAGATCCCAGCCGTCGACCAGCTCCAGCGCCAGAAAGTAGCGGCCGGCGCTGACCCCCAGATCGAGCACCTGCACGATGTTGCTGTGCGACAGGCTCATCGAGATGTGCGCCTCGTCGATGAACATGTTGCGGAACTGCGGGTCGGCGTAGATCGTGCTGTGGATCCGCTTCAGGATGACCGGCTTGGCGAACCCCTCGCGGCCGAGCTGGGTGGCGAGGAAGATCTCCGCCATCCCGCCGTCGGCGACGCGCTTGATGATCTTGTACCGACCGTGTTGCGCCATTCCCAGCGCTCCAAGTTACCACTCCGGGCGCCCCCTGTCCGCCGGAGCGCAACCCGAACCGTGCGCGGCGGCCGGACCGCGAGGCGGCCGCGGAACTGCGCGACCTGGTCCAGTCGAGGTTGGGAGGCCGGCGCTCGGGTCAGCGCCCGGAGACGTCGCCGCGCACGTCTTCGATCGACTTGCCGCGCGCGTCCGGATGATCGCTGAGATAGAGGTCGAGCAGCTTGCCGAGCTGTTTCGACTGCGCCGCGCTCATCTTGTGACCACCGGCCGGCGAGACCTTGGAGGTCGCGCGCTCCTCCTCCTTCGGGCTCTGCTCGTCGCCGGTCTTCTTGTGGCCGGAGGCGGCCGCCTTCTTGGTCTCGGCGTCGATCTCCCTTTGCAGCTCCTTGTCCCGTTGCTCCTCACACCCCTTCGGCTCGCAGTCGCCGGGACAGCCGCACTTTGCCTTCTTGTCGCAAAAGCAGGTGGAGCCGTCCTTGTAGCAGCCGCAGTTGTTGCGCGCCGGCGCCGCTCCCGCAGCTCCCGCCAGCACAACGACCAGCACCGACCCGAGCACGACCCCGAAGAGCTTCATGCCGCGCCTCCTGACCGAGCATCAGAGCGCGATGCGGCCGGCGGGTCAAGCTGCGCCGCGGAAAGTTGGATCGCCACCCTGCAGCCCCTAATATCCCGCCAGAGCAGATGACCATCCTCGTCACAGGCGGTCTGGGTTTCATCGGCAGCCACTTCGTTTGGGCGGCGCGGCGCGCCGGTCGGCGCGTGGTGATCGTCGACGATCGCTCGCGCGGGACCTCGCCGGCGTTGCCGCCCGAGGTGGAGGTGGTCACCGCGGACATCGGCGATCGGCGGGCGCTCGACGACGTCTGCGACCGGTTCTCTCCGCGGGCGCTGGTGCATTTCGCGGGCAAGATTCAGGTCGGCGAATCGGTCGCCAACCCCGGCCTCTACTTCGACGTCAACTTCACCCGGGCGCTGGCGATGATGGAGATCGCCCGCACGCGCGGGATCGAGGAGATCGTCTTCTCCTCCTCGGCGGCGGTCTACGGCGAGCCGACTGTGGTGCCGATTCCCGAGGGGTCGCCCAAGCATCCGGTCAACCCCTACGGCGCCTCGAAGCTGGCGTTCGAATACCTGCTCGAGGGATTCGGGGTGGCCTACGGCCTCCGCTGGGCGGCGCTCCGTTACTTCAACGCCGCCGGCGCCTCGAGCGACGGCTCGCTGCGCGAGGCGCACGAGCCGGAGACGCACCTCATCCCGCTGGTGATCGACGCCGCGCTCAAGCGCCGGCCGCCCGTCCGGCTGTTCGGTACCGACTACCCCACCCGCGACGGCACCTGTGTGCGCGACTACATCCACGTCTCGGATCTGGCGGACGCGCATCTGCGCGCGCTCGATCTGCTGGCCGCCGGGCAGACGATCGGCCCGCTCAATCTGGGGACCGGCGTGGGGTCAACCGTTCGCCAGGTCATCGAGGCCGTGCGTCAGGTGGTCGGTGCCGACGTCCCGCAGATCGTCGCTCCCCGACGGGCTGGGGACTCCACCTCGCTGGTCGCCGACTCCGCGCGCGCCCACGCCCTGCTGAGCTGGCGCCCGTCGCGAAGCGACCTGGCGACCATCGTGGAAGATGCTTTTCGATCGCGGCGCTGACCGAAGGCGCGCGAGGCTTTGTGATATGTTACGCGCCCCGTAGGGTCGGTCATGCCAAGCCAGACCAGCGACCTCGTCACTCTGCTTCTGAAGGAAGGAAAGCGGCGCCTCATTGCGCTGACGACGATGTTCTCCGTCGTGGCAATCGTCGCGCTGGTCGTGGACCTGCTGGTCCCCAAGAAGTGGGAGGCCTCCGCTCTTCTCATCGCTGAGTCGTCCAACATCATCAAGCCGCTCATGGAAGGGCGGGCGGTCGCGACGGGGATCACCGATCAGACCGCCCTGGTGACCCAAACCATCATGAGCAAGCGAATCATGCGCGAGCTCCTGGCCGACGGTGGCTGGCTGAAGAAGAAGCTGAGCCCCAAGGACGAGCTGAATCTGATCCTCGATCTTCGCTCCCGCGTTCACATCGACACGCCACGCGAGCAGACCATCCACATCGTGTACACCGACAGCGACCCCAGACGGGCCTACGAGCTGACCAACAAGATCGCCGAGATCTACGTGCGCGAGAGCACCAATCTCAAGGAGCAGGAGAGTCGCGAGGCTTTCGACTTCATCAACGAGCGGGTCAAGGAGTATGGCGGGCGGCTCAACGACGACCACAGCAAGTTGCTGGCCTACTATCACGGGCAGGGGAAGGCCCTGGCCCGGATCCCGACGGAGGTCCCGGCGACCGATGAGGCAGCCCCGCCGCCCTCCGAGGCGCCCAAGTCCAAGATCTCGCCCGAGGAGCTGGCGCAGTTGCGGGCTGAAGAGGCGACGCTCACCGCCCAGCTCGGCCACAAGGGAAGCGCGCAGTCGGCCGCCGAATCGCTCCAGGCCGAGGAGCAGTATCGGTCCCGCGTCCTGCAGCTTCAAAACGATCTCGACCGCTTGCTGGTCACCTACACTGATGAGCACCCCGACGTGAAGCGCGCGCGGCGGGACCTGGCCGTCGCCAAGGAGGAGCTCAAGCACACCGAGCAGGCCCGGCTCGATCACGAGAGCGCCAAGGCGGCGGCGGTCGCGCTCGACGACGAGCTGACACGGGCCGCGCGCGCCCGGTTGGAGGTGGTCCAGACCAAGCTGGCCAGCGCCACCGGAATTCGTCGGCGCCCCACCCCGCATTCCCCCTCTCCCAAGATGCAACACGCGGCGGCGCTGGCCGCAGACACCGATCCTGAGATGCGGGGCGTCGGTCAGGACACCACCCTCTCCGAGCTTTCACGCCGCTACGAGGCGACGCGGGACGTCTACCAGGATCTGCTCAAGCGGCGCGAGAACGCGCGCGTGTCGATGGACCTCGACGCCGAACGGCGGGGCATGACGATGCGAATCGAAGAGCCTGCCGAGATGCCGGTCGTCGCCAGCGGCTTGCGCCTGTTTCAGCTCAGCTTGATCGGTCTCGTCGTGGCGGTGATGGTGCCCCTCGGCTACCTCTTTGCGATCGTCCGCCTCGATCCGCGGGTCCGATCTCCCGAGGCGATCGAGCGTGTTGCCCGCGTGCCGCTGCTGGTCACCATCCCCGGGGCGCGGAGGGGAGACGGCTCGGCCGTTCGCCGCCGCGGCTTGCTGGCGGCGACGATGGTGGCCGGTGTCTTCGTCGTTTACGTCGCGGTGCTTCTGGTCAGGATGAAGATCACCTCCACATGAGCGCTCCCGGCGACGACGATTCGGAACGGGCGGCTCCGCCGAGCGACCCGGCGGGGCCAGGGCAAGACGGCCAAGACGGCCAAGTCGGCCAAGACGGCCAAGCGCGCGCCGATCAGGCAACGGATCGAGCCAAGAACGGACGCCCCGCGGCCAGCAAATCGCGAGCGCTGCTCTCGCGACGCCGCCTCACCGCCCCCGACGAGTCGGAACAGCCGGCCGACGGGGAAGCGCCGATTGGGATGGCCACCGCCGAACAGCTCGACGCCTTCCGCGAGTTGCGGACGCGCCTCCTGACGATGGCGGCCAACGTCGGCCTCACGCACTTCACGACCCTGGTGGTCCCCGCCTCCCGCGGCGCAGGAGCCAGCTTCGTCGCCCGCAACCTGGCGACGGCGTTCACGCTGCAGGAGAGGCGCGTCGCCATCCTGGTCGACTGCAATCTGCGAAGTCCGACCCAGCACCTGGCGCTCCGCGCCGGCCCGGGCGACGAGGGCCTCTTCGACTATCTGGAGCGGCCCCATGCCGCCATGGAGCGCCTGGTCCGCCCCACCGACATCCCGGGGCTGCACTTGATCCCCGCCGGCCGCCCTTCGCCGGTCCCGCGCGAGTATTTCTCCTCCCAGGCGATGCGGCTGTTGATGACTGGCCTACATCAAGCGCCCTGCTACGTCTTCCTGGATTCGCCGCCGGCCAAGGGGTCGCCCGACGCGCGGATCCTCTCCGACCTGGCCGACTTCGTCATCCTCGTGGTCGGCTACGGTCAGGAGGTGACCGACGAGATCGCGCGCGCCGCCGCCCTCTTCGATCCGACGAAGTTCGCCGGCGTGGTCTTCAACGAACGCTTTTGATACCTTGGGGCTTCGAACCGAGGGCATGGATCAGGTGGCAACTTCTTCGGGCGCCACGATCGCGCTCATGTACCACGCGCTGTGGGCCGTCCCCGACGACAAGACCGGCGCTGATCCGCACTACGCCGTCGAGCTGCCGCGCTTCGCCGAGCAGGTGGCGCTCTGCCAGAAGATCGGCGGCGGTGCGGTCAGCGCGCGCGACTGGCTGACCGGACGAGCGGGCGTCATCCTGACCTTCGACGACGGACACGTCAGCAACCATCGCCTGGGGCTGCCGGTGCTGCAGGCCGCCGGGGCGAGCGCCGATTTCTTCGTCAACCCGGCGCAGGTGGGGACACCCGGATACGTCACCTGGGCCGAGCTGCGTGAGATGTCCGAGGCCGGGATGTCGATCCAGTCGCACGGGCTCGATCATGGCCACTACCTGACCGAGCTGTCGCCGCCCCGGCTGCGCGAGGAGCTGCGGGCGTCGCGGCTGGAGATCGAGGAGCACGTGGGGCGTCCCGTGACGCTGCTGGCGCCCCCGGGCGGGCGCTCCCCGATGGGGCTGGAGGCGATCGCCGCCGAGGCCGGCTACACGCACGTCGTCGATTCGCGGCCCGGGACGATTCGCCGGAACCACAAACGGAGGCTGGGCCGCTTTGCCGTGACGGCGGCGCTCGATCTGCCGACGTTCGAGTCGTTGCTGCGCGGCGGGCGCGCCCGCCGCCGCGCTCGGGCCCGTCACACAATCCTGGCTCTCGCCAAGCGGATCATGGGCGACCGTGCCTACGAGAGGGCGCGCCGGCGCCTCCTCGAACCGACCGACTCCTGATCTTGCGCCCTCCCCGTCTGCTCTACGTCGTCTCTCTGTTTCCGTGCTGGTCGGAGACCTTCATCGTGCGCGAGATCGCCGCGCTGATCGCCGCCGGCGCCGACGTCCGGATTCTCTCCCTCAAGCCGCCGTCGGAGAAGTTGGTCCACCCCGAGGCGGAGCGGCTGATGTCGAGGGTCCGGCACCCGCTGGCAGCCGGACCGGCCGCGGCCTTCAAGCGAGCGCGGGCGTTGGCCGCGCACCCGCTGGCGTTCGCCTCCCTGGCCCTCAAGCTGGTCCGAGCGCTGGCGGCGCGCCCCGTCGATCTGGCGAAGTCGTTTGAATCGCTGGCCCGCGGCGCGGAGCAGCTCGACTGGATCCGGGAGTTCGATCCCGACGTCATCCACGCGCACTGGGCCACCTTTCCATCGACGGTGGCGTTGGCGCTCTCCCGCATCCTCGACAAGCCGTTCGGCTTCACCTGCCACGCGCACGACATCTTCGCCAACGATCATCTCCTCGAGGAGAAGATCGTGGCGGCGGCTCTCCCGGTGACCATTTCGCGCTTCAACGTGGAGTGGCTGGCCCAGCAGGTAACGCCGCGGGCGCGTGATCGCCTGAAGGTCGTCCACTGCGGCGTCGATCTCTCGACCTTCCCGTTCCGCGCCTCCGGACGCCTCCCGGAGTCGATCGTGACGGTCGGCCGCCTCGATCCGATCAAGGGATTCGACGTCCTCATCGATGCCGTGGCGGAGCTCGCCCAGCAGGGGCGCCGCGTCCAGTGCCGCATCATCGGCGAAGGCCCGCTGCGCGCCGAGATGCAGGCACGCATCGCGCGTCTGGGAATCGCCGACCGGGTGACGCTGGTCGGCGCGATCCCCCAGGCGGAGGTGCGGGCCGCCCTCTACGAGGCCTCGATCTTCACCTTGCCCAGCGTGGTCACGCCGGACGGCAATCGCGATGGAATCCCGGTGTCGCTCATGGAGGCGATGGCGGCCGGCGCGCCGGTGGTCAGCACGCGCGTCTCCGGCATCCCGGAGCTGATCGAGGACGGGCGGGAGGGACTGCTGGTTCCGCCCGGCGATGCGCCGGCGCTGGCGCGCGCGTTGGCGCAGTTCCTCGACGACGCGGAGCTCGGACGCCGGCTCTCGGAGGCGGCGCGCGCCAAGATCGAGAGGGAGTTCGACGCCGCGCTGGAAGGGCGCAAACTGCTACAGTTGTTCGCCCATGTCATCGCCCGCGCCTGATCCGAGCAGCGCCCCCAGCGTCATCGGCGACTTCCTGCTCGCCTTCGGCCCCGGGACGGCCGCCTGGGTGCGCGGCCTGGACAACCACGACGGGTTCGCCGCGCTCACGCCGCCCGACGAGGCGGCGCAGGTGGTGGCGCGCGGCGCCGTTCGGCACGGCACGACCGACGACGGGGCGCGCTGGATCGCCCTCGCCGATCTGATCGCCGGAAAGATCGCCGACGGGGTGGGCGCGCTGGCGGCCGGCGCGCCGCCGCAGAGCGGCTGGCGCGGCCGGTTCGCGCAGGTTGCCTGGAGTCCCCGTCGAGGCCGCGTCGTCGCGCTCACCGATCACTTCTCGACGCTTTCGCTCTATGCGCTGGCGCGCGAGGATCTGCTGCTCATCGCCACCGATCTCCGGCTCCTGGCGGCGGCCCCCTGGTGCCGGCGCGAGGTCGACCTCACGGCCATCTACCACTACCTGAACTTCGCGCAGATTCCGGCCCCGCGGACCATCTTCCGCGACATCCGACGGCTCGAACCGGGGACCCGCCTCACCTGGGAGCCGGGGGGCCCCCTCTCCGAGGAGCGCTACTTTCTGCCGGAGTATCCCGAGGATCTGGCGGGCGGTGACGAGCTGGCCGACGGTTTGCGCCAGCAGATCGTGCAGACCGTGCAGGGCTATGGCCCCGACGCGCCCGGCGGGTGGGGCTGTTTCCTGTCGGGCGGAACGGACAGCTCCAGCATCGTCTCGATCCTGTCGCGCCAGCGCGGCCGGGGGGCGGTCAAGAGCTTCTCCATCGGCTTCGCGGAGGAGGGATACGACGAGCTCGGCTTCGCGCGCATCGCCGCCGAGGCCTGCGGCGCCGACCCGACCACCGGCCGCGTCTCACGCCAGGAGGCGCAGGCGCTGGTGACGCGCGTGATCGAGGCCTACGATCAGCCCTTCGGAAACGCCTCGGCGATCCCCACCCTGGCCTGCGTCGATCTGGCGCACGCCGGGGGCGTCGATCTGCTGCTGGCCGGCGACGGTGGTGACGAGATCTTCGGCGGCAACGCCCGCTACGCCAAGGACCGGGTGATGGAGGCTTGGTTCTCGCTGCCGGCCCCCCTGCGGGCGCTGGGGCGGAGCGTGGGGCGAGCCGCCGGCGACAGCAAGGTCCATTTCCTCAACCGGGTGGAAAACTTCTTCGAGCGCGCCTCCATCCCCAACCCGGACCGGTTCTACACCGACGACTCGTTCGCCTCCGATCACTACGACGAGCTGCTGCGGCCCGAGTTTCGGGCGGCGGTGGAGCGCGACGCCTCGCTCGATTTCATGCGCGGCGTCTACCACCTCGGCAAGAGCGGCGGGCCGCTGCATCGGATCATGCGGCTCGATCTGTTGATGGCCATCGCCCAGAACGATCTGCGCAAGGTCCACGGCGCGGCCAAGGCCGTCGGTGTGACGGTCCGCTTCCCCTACCTCGACCCCGCTCTCCTGGCCTACGTCCACCGCCTGCCCGAGCGGC
>CAVRRT010000186.1:0-19597 GCA_963723305.1 uncultured Pseudomonadota bacterium | reverse complement strand
GGGCCGCCGTTACGGCATCGTCTTCGCGGCCGTCGCCGCGGTAGCGGCCGGCCAGTCGTCGGTGCGGAACGGCGCGGCCGGCAGATCGGCCTCGTTGCGAAGCGTGTTCGGGGGATCGTTCCCCCAGCCATAGCGCACGGCGAGCGGCTCCGGGACCTCGGGGCTCGAGACGACGACGCCGTCGCGATCGATGCGGGCTTCGGCAGCGTGCCAGACGCGGTCGGCGCCCGCGATGAGAAATCCGCGCGGGGGCGCGCCGTCGGAGGTCTCGAGGCCGCCGGTGACCGCGTCGAAGCGAATGCGAATCGCCGCGCCGGCGCGCGCGGCAGCGTGAAACGTCGGTCCGCTCGCGGGCACGTCGCGGCCGTAGACCAGCCGCAGCGCCTGCAGCGCGAGCCGCCGGCCGACCTCGCGCTTGTTGCGCGGGTGGAGATTCGCTCCCTCGCCGATGTCGAGCGTCACGACCATCGCGGTCTTCGGCTCGCGCAGCGCCGCCGCTTGTGCCTCGCGCAGCTCGGCCCAGCCCCCTTCACCGACCGGCGCCTTGACGAGAGGGTCGTCGAAATTCGGTAGCTGCACATAAAGAAAGGGGAGCGCGGGATCGTGGAAGGCCGCCCGCCACGATCGAATCATCGTCGCGAAGAGGGTGCGGTACTGCGCCGCCCGCCCGACGTTGCTCTCCCCCTGGTACCAGATGACGCCGGCAAACGGCGGCGGCGACGACGGCGACGGCGGCGACGACGGCGACGACGACAGTCCAGCGAGAGGCGCGACCATCCCGTTCCAGAGCACCGTCGCGCTGCGGGGATCGTCGGCGCCGAGGACCACCGGGCGCGAGGCCCAATCGGCCTTGATGGGGGGCAACCGGCGTTCGATCTTGTACTGCCAGGGACCGGCCAGCGGCAGGGGCGCGTCGGCTCCCGCCTTCGCTCCCACGCGCTCCGCGTCCGGCGCGATCGGCTTGACCGAGAGCTGGGCGGCGGTGCCGGCGAAGCCGCCCGAGCCATAGTGATCGAACACGCGCACCGCCACCAGGTTGCGCCCCGCCTTGGCCAGCCGGCCGGGGACCGTGTAGTGCCGCGGCGCCTCGTAGTACTCGGGCGTCTCCGCGCCGGTGGCGCCGATCCGCTCGCCGTTCCAGTAGGTGACGTCGAAGTCGTCGAGCGCGCCGAGTGACAGCGCCAGCTCCCGGCCGCTCCAGCCCTCGGGCAACGTCACCTCGCGCCGGAACCAGACCGCGCCGTCGATGGCCAGCCCGGCGTTCTCCCAGACCTGGGGGATCTCCATCTTGGCCCAGCCGCTGCCGCCGGGCTTGGCGAAGCCGAGTCGCTCGCCCCGGTTGCCGCTGTCCTGGTGGAAGTTCTTCGCCTCCCAGGCGACGAGCGCCTTGGCCAGATCGGCGCGCCGCTGCGGATCGTGCTCGGCGGCGTCGAGCGCATCGACCATCGGCTTCAGCGTCGGATCGGCGACCAGCCCAGCGCGCGGCGTCCAGGCCTCGGCCGGCGTCCCGCCCCACGACGCCAGCACCAGCCCCACCGGGACGCCCAGCGCCCGGTGAAGCTCGCGCCCGAAGTGAAAGGCGACCGCGGAGAAGCCGGCGGCGTTCGCCGCGTCGCAGATCCGCCACTGCCCTCCGACGTCGGAGCCGGGCGCGGCGGCCGCCTTCTCCGCGACGGTGAAGAGCCGAATCCCCGGGCAGCCGCCGGCGACGGCTTCGTCGGCGCCCGTCGACCGCGTCAGCGGCAACCCCATGTTCGACTGTCCCGACGCCAGCCAGACCTCACCGCTCCAGACGTCGTCGAAGTGGAGCGCACGCGATCCCTCGACGGTCAGCCTGAAGGGTCCGCCGGCGTCGAGCGCCGAAAGAGTGATCAGCCACCGGCCGGCGGCGTCGGTCTTGGCGAGGCCGGCCCGCCCGGCCAAGGTGGCGCGAACCGCTTGACCGGGGCGATCCGTCCCCCAGAGGCGCACCGGGCGGCCACGCTCGACGACCATGTGATCGCCGATGAGCGAGGAGACGCGGGTGGTGGCGATCGCCATCGGTTTGCCCGCCGTCGGTTCGGCCGTGCCGCCCCGCGCGCCGCCGGCAGCCAGAACGAAGACCACGAAGACGGGCACGAAGACGGGCGCCAAGATGGGCGCCAAGATGGCCAGGAAGACGGCCACGAAGCCGGACCGGCGAGCCGCAACTCTTCCGCTCAGTTTCATCAAAGCCGAGGTTACATCGGCCGCGGCGGTTGTCGGAGCCTGAGGTTACGACCTCATCCCTCGCCCGCCGCGGTGGTCAAACGCGGTTCCCATCCGCGCGCGCGACGGACGCCAGCGTGGATCTACTTCGACGTCAACGCCGACTTGGGTGCGGCAGTTTCCGCCTCGGTCGAGGCCGCCGCTAGGCCGCGATGTCGGGGAGGGGCGCCTTGCTGGCGCCGGTGAGCGTGGGATCGCCGAAGCCGGTGTAGCTGGTGATCCCCATCGACTCGCAGACGTTGAGCAAGATCCGCTCGTGCCGCTCGCTCGACTTGATGTACCGACCGCCGGCGGCAATCTTGAGGTAGCTGTTGCTGCCGCCCGCCAGAACGAACCGCATCGACTCCTGGTTGTGGTTCTGCGCATCGCCCATGTCGCGCGCCCAGATCATCAACGTGTTGTCGAAGAGGGTCGACTCCCCCGTCGAGTCGAGAGGATCCTGATAGCTCTTGAGCAGGTTGATGATGTTGACGAATTGCGTGCAGAGGTAGGCCTCGAACTTGACGAGGTTGGCGTAGTTCGAGGCGGCGCCGCTGTGGATGTAGCCGCCATGCTCGTCGTCGTAGGCGAGGCTGTAGCTGCTGGGCGCGTTGACCATCAGCTTCTGGTCGTTGCCGTACTCGAGACAGGCGACCCGGGTGATGTCGCAGGCGAAGGCGGCGGCAATGATCTGCTGGTGGATGAGGTTGGCCGCCAGCGCATCCATGTCGCCCATGTACTGGAAGGTGCTGTCGGCGCCCGGCGTGGCCGGCTTGGTGCACCCGCTCCCCATCGATGCGCCAGCCGTGAGCTTGTTCTCGAGCTGCGAGATCGAATCGAGGTGAACGGCCAGCTTGTTCTTCTCGGTGGTCCCCAGCGTCGACTGGAGGCTGGTGATCTCTCCCGAAATCGTGCTGAGGATGCTCTGGCGGCGCGCCAGCAGCGAGGAGGCGGAGGTCCCGGTTGGAAGCGCGGTGCCGAACACCGTGTTGAAGGCCGAGAGCGGCGAGCCGATGGTGGGGAGGTTGCCGCCGTTGGCGCCGCCGTAGAACTGAGAGAGCCCGCCGTTCTCGTTGCAGTTGGCGCCGAGCAACAGGGAGCCGATGGGACGGTTGATCCCCGAAGCGACCAACTGGTTGGCGATGAACTGGTCGACCGAGATCTTGACCACCGGAACGCCGTTCACCGGTTGGTAGTAGCTGAACCCCTGGCCGGTGAGACTGTCTGAGCTGCCGTGGGCGTCGTTGACGTTGCCGCTCGGCATCCCTTCGACCAGCACGACGTTCCCCGCCACCGCCGAAAGCGGCTGCGTCATCCCGCTCCAGGTGGTGATGCTCTCGCCCGAGAGGCCGGTCGGCGTCCAGAGCGGCGGGTAGGTGCCCATGGTGCAGAAAACCAGCACCCGCTTGACCTGCTTGGTGGCGGCGTGCGCGTTGCGGCGCAGCCCCATGTTGATGAACGGCGCCAGGAGGAGTCCGGCGCCGACGCTGCCCACGAATTGTCTACGGCTAGGCATGCTTCGTCGTTCTCCTATTGATCCTGAACGCGGGAGGTGAAGTTCGGCGCGTGCACGATCGCCATCAGCACGCTCTTGAGCGAGAACCCGTTGGTCTGCGACTCGTTGTAGATCGCGTCGTAGGTGCAAGCGTCCTGCGACCAGGAGCTGCTGCCGTAGGCATAGTAGGTCCAGTACCTCTCCATGCAGCGGGTGACGTAGTCGCTCTGCGCCAGGTAGGTGGAGAGGCTGCCGGCGCCCGACAGCCCGGTGACGTCGACGTCGGTCATGGTCGGATCGCTGTAGATGATCGCGGTGTCGACGGTGGGGAAGCCGCTGTCCGTCGTACGGTAGCGGCCCCAGCCGTCGTAGTTCTCGAAGGCGAACCCGATCCAGTCCATCAGCTTGTGGCAGCTGGCGCACTGCCCCTGCTCGTGCTGGTTGATGAACTGGTCACGGGTCGTCTCCGGCGTGGTCGACGGCACGAAGGTCGTGTTCAGGCCCGGCGGCGGCGGCGAGATGTCCTGGCAGAGCATCCGGGAGCGCACCATGTGCCCCCGCTGGGTGGGCGAGTCGGTGTCCGGTCGCGCGTAGCCGTTCAGGATCGTCCCGGTGGCCAGGAGGCCCGGATCGCGGGTGACCCCGGCGACGCCGGTGTACTTGACGCTGGTGAACGACGAGGTGAGAGCGCTCGTCACGCTGCTCGGCATCCCGTAGAAGGTGGCCAGGTCCTGATTCAGGAAGGAGTGATCGGCGGTGAGCACGGAGCCGATGGTCCCGCTGCCGTTGAAGGCCTCCATGATCAGATCCTGCGACTCTGTTTGCATCTCGTTCTGCGTGGTGGCCGAGATGGCGTAGACGGTGGCGTCGTGGGCCGTCGTGAAGAGCCGCGGCAACCCCAGCCATCCGTTCATGAAGCCCATCACCGCCGTCGAGTTGCTCGCCGCCGTCGTGGCCAGCAGGCGCGTCGATTGCTGATCGATCATCGACGCCATCGTCAGGCTGCCCGCGTTGACCGAGTCGGCCGCGGTGAGCAGGGTGCTGTCGGGCGAGGTGCCGGTCATCGTGTAGGCCAGCTCGCTGGCGACCTCGTAGGGCGTCAGCGTGAAGGTGCCGCTCTTCTGCGTCCCGAGCTCGCTGCGGTAGAGGAAGTAAGGCGACTGGAGCATCGCCGAGATGACGGCCTCGGCCCCGTCGGTGTTGGAGCTGCCGGCCATGAAGAGCTTGCTGTACGTCGTGAGGCGAGCGTCGCCGGTGGCCAGCGTGGTGCGGAAGGCGGCGCGGCCGAACGCCTGGATGAACGACGTTGCGCAGGTCGACGCCGGCGCACCCGTGGCGGTCGCCGCGCAGGCGGCGAACTGCTTCAGCTGACCGGCGGAGCCGGCCCAGGCGGCGATCGCTTCGGCGTTGTCCTCGAGCTGGGAAGCGTTGAGGTCCTGCACCAGGAGCGAGCTCGCGTCGACGGAGAAGCCGAGGACGGTCGGATCGCTGAACACCGTCGCGACCGGCGCGGCGTTCGCCGTGTCGTTGAAGATGGTGTGAATGCTGGCGGCGAACTCCAGGGCCGAGAGGCGCCAGAGCTTGCGCGGACCAGGCGCGCTGCTGGTGCAAGGATCGGGCGCCGCCAGCACAGAGGGCGGGGGTGGGAGCCCGCCGTCGGGGGCCATCGCGCCACCGCCCGTTCCTGTCGTCGGGCCAACCCCGGCGTCGGCGCCCGCGCCAGTCGCGCCGCCGGTGCCGCTACCGCTGCCCGTGCCGCTGGTGTCGCCGCCAGCGGTGCTGCCACCGCCGCTGCTGCTCCCGGTGCCGGGACCGCTTCCACTTCCGCCGCTTCCGCTTCCGCTCCCGCCGTTCCCCGTCCCCGTGTCGCCGATCTGACCACGACCGGCGCAACCGCCGGCGAAGATCAACGCGGCAGAAGTCGCTACAAAGAGAGAGAACCGTTGCATCAGACCTCCCAGGGGGCAAGTACGCGGAGGCAAGAAAAGCGGACCTCGAAAGAGCCCGCTAAGTGCTGATAACGCTAGAACCAAATATGGTCGAGGTCAATTGCTCTTCCGTCGGTGAGCAGCAAATACGCACGGTACGGAGACCACATGTGGGTGGGCTAGAACTGATGTGCGCGACGGGCCTACCGGAAGTCCCTGAGGTGACGCCGCCCACCCTGCTTGTGCGGTCCGTCCTTCGCCTGTTGGCACTCGACGCAGAGCTCGACGTGCGGCATCAACTCGAGCCGCTTGGCCGCGATCGGCTCCTCGCACTCCGAGCAGAGCCCGAACGCCTCGGGGTCCTCTTCCAGCCGTGTGAGCGCCGCCACCACCCGCGCCAATGTCCCCGCGCGATTCCTGTTGCGCGAGGAGGCGATCGCTTGCGACATCTCGGCCAGCGGCTGGGCGTCCTCATCGCTCCCGACGGCGGTCGCATCCTGGCGCGCCGACTCCGGCTCGATGTCGCCCGCAGCGAGGATCTCGGCCTTGAGCGCCAGCAACCGCTGGCGGTGCCGTCGCAGCACAGAACCGTTCATGGATTTATTGTAGGGTACCGGCGGCATGGCCGAAAAGACCCGGTTCGAAGGGTTGACCCTGGCCGTGGACGACGTCGCGCGCGACGGCTACGCGGTCGAGCTCGCCCAGCGGCGGCGCGGCCACAATCCGACCGAGCGCTGAGCCCGATGCGGCACACCGCCCGACTCGCCTTCACGGCTCTTTATGTGTTGATGGCCGCCGGCTGCTCGTCGGGCGGTGGCGGCTCCGGCGGGACCGGTGGAGCCGGCGCGACCAGCACCGGCGGCGCGACCGGCACCGGCGGCGCGACCAGCACCGGCGGCGCGATCGGCACCGGCGGCGCGACCGGCACCGGCGGCGCGATCGGCACCGGCGACGCGACCGGCGCCGGCGGCGCGGCCGGCACCGGCGACGCGACCGGCATCGGCGGCGCGATCGGCACCGGCGGCGCGATCGGCACTGGCGGCGCGACCGGCACCGGCGGCGCGACCGGCACTGGCGGCGCGACCGGCACCGGCGGTGCCGCGGGCCAGACGGGCGGTGACGCCGGCGTGGTGGCGGCCGGGGTCCGCTGGTTCGGCCGCGTCGACACCACCAACCCCGCCGCGCCGCGGTTTTCTTGGTCGGGCACGGGCTTCATCGCGCAGCTCTCCGGCACGGGGCTGTCGGTCAACTTGACGCTGACCACTTCGAACGAGGTGTACCTGTTCAAGGCGGTCGTCGACGGCACGCCGCAAGCGGCCTTCATGGTCGCTTCGGGGGCGGGCACCTATCCGCTCGCCACCGGGTTGGCGGCAGGGACCCACACCGTCGCGCTCTACCGCCAGACCGAGGGGCCCGAGGGTGACGCCACGCTGACCGGGATCACCGTCGACAACGGCGCGCTCATGGATCCCCCCGCCGGTCCGGCGCGGCTCATCGAAGTGATCGGGGACTCGATCACCTGCGGCTACGGCGATCTGGGAACGCTCGCCGACACCGACTGTTACCCGACCGAGAGCGACTGGGACAGCTACGCCTCCGTCGCCGCCCGCGCCCTCGGCGCCGAGGTGAGCACCATCGCCGCCTCGGGGCGCGGCGTCGTCCGCAACTACGGGGGCGACACCACCGGCACGATGCCAATGCTCTACCCGCTCACGCTGGCCAACGACGGACTGGTGTGGGACTTCCACATCGCGCCCCAGGCGGTGGTCATCAACCTGGGCACCAACGACATCAGCAACGACAAGGGCGATCCCGGACAGGCGTTCGAGGACGCTTACGTCGCGCTGCTGAAGACCGTGCGCGTGCACTACCCGAACGCGTACATCGTTTGCATCATCGGCCCTCTGCTCTCGGGCAGTGATCTGCAGACAATCGAGGGCTACATCCAGGGGGCGGTCCAGACGCTGAACGCCGCCGGCGACGCGCGCGTCGAGTTCTTCGACCAGATCGCGCCGCAGGCGGCTGCCGCGGCTGCCTGCCAGTACCACCCCGACGCCGCCGAGCAGATGGCGATGGGCACCCAGCTGGCGGGCGAGCTCCAGTCGAAGCTCGGCTGGTAGTACTCCGCTGGTAGACGATCGATCGGCCCCGACAGCGCTCGCGCCAGCGCGACTAGGATCCGGGCGCGCGAAAGCCACCCCCCGCGCGCCCGTCGGCGTCGATCCAGGCGTGGGCCATGCGGGGCGTGTCGAAGGCGAAGCCGAGCCGCCCGGCAGCGTCGACGCAGATGAGGCCCCCCGCACCGCCGTGGCGGCGGACGGCCGGGAGCAGCTCGCGGGCCGCCTCCGTCGGCCAGCGCCCCGCGCGCAGCGCCTCGACGGCCTGCTTGGCGGCGACCGCCTTGATGAAAGCCTCTCCGAGACCGGTGCAGGACACCGCGCCCGCGCCGTCGGCGGCATAGGTGCCGGCGCCGATCAGCGCCGAGTCCCCCACCCGCCCGCGTCGCTTGAGCATCGTCCCGCCGGTCGACGTCGCGGCGGCGACCCGCCCGGCGGCGTCGAGCGCCGCGCAGCCGACGGTGCCTCCGGAAGCCGGGCCGACCGCGCGGGCCAGGGCGGCTTGCCATTTCTCGCGCATGCGCGCGGTGACCAGCGCGCCCGGCGGCAGCGGCGCCAGGCCGCATTCGACGGCGAAGGCCGCGGCCCCCGCGCCGGCCAGCAGGACGTGCGGTGTCCGCTCCATCACCAGCCGCGCGAGGTAGATGGGGTTCTTGACGTCGCGGAGCGCGGCCACGGCACCCGCGCGCCCGTCGCCGCACATCAAGGAGGCGTCGCATTCGACCTCGCCGTCGGCGGTGAGCGCGGAGCCGGTCCCCGCGTTGAACCGCGGATCGTCCTCCAGAAAGGCGACCGCGGCCGCCGCGGCGTCGACCGCCGCGCCGCCGCCCCGAAGGATGTCGAACCCAGCGCGCGCGGCGGCGCTGCAGGCCGCCACGGCCGGCGCGCCGTCGCCGTCCTCGGGCGACCAATCTCCCGCGCCACCGTGGACGATGAGGGAAGGTTGCATCAGGCGGCGATCATAAGCCTGTCGGCATCGCCGGCGATGCCGGCGCGCTGGCGCCCGCGCCGTGACCTGCCCGACAGACCGCGAACGAAACCGACCCTCGTCGATCTCTATTGACCGTTGCGAAACGACCTTTGGCAACCATCGGTGTCGGGCGCGCAACGAGACCGCAACGCACCTAGGGGAGATCCCCAAAAGGTCGCCAACGAATTGACGGTCGTTTCCCACGTCCGTAGGTTCGTCGGATGCACGAGCTTGCCCTCATGGAGAGCATCGTCGCGGAGGTGGAGGCGAAGGTTCGACCCGCGCGCGTCGCGCGCCTTCGCCTCCAGATCGGGCAGCTCGCCGGCGTCCTCCCGGAGACGGTCCGCTTCTGCTTCGCGCTCTGCGCGCGCGGCACGGCGCTGGACGGGGCCATGCTGGAAATCGACGAGGTGCGCGGGCGCGGGCGCTGCCGGCGATGCGGCGGCGACGTCGCCATGGAGACCTCGTCCGACCATTGCGCCTGCGGCAGCGTGGAGATCGAAGTGGTGCGCGGCAAAGAGCTGCGCCTCGAGAAGGTGGAGGTCCAGTGAGCACGCGCATCTTGATTGCCGGGGTGGGCAACGTCTTTCACGGCGACGCGGGGTTCGGCGTCGAGGTGGCGCGCCGGCTCGAGCGCCATCCCCTCCCCGAGGGGATCACCGTCTCCGACGTCGGCCTTCGCTCGCTCCACCTCGCCTACGCCATGCTCGACCGGCCGGACCTGGTGCTGGTGGTCGACGCCGTTCGTCGCGGAGGACCGCCGGGGACGGTCTACCTGATGGACGTCACCGATTCTGGCGAGCGCTCCGCCGCGCAACATCCCCGAGGCGCGCGGGATGAGCATGACCACCGTGGTGACGGCGGTCTGGACGCTGGGCGGGAAGGCTCCTTCCATCCTGCTCGTCGGCTGCGAGCCCGAGTTCGTGGGCGAGCGGATGGGCCTGTCCGTCGCCGCCAAGAGCGCGCTCGCCAAGACCGAGGATCTCATCCACGGGACGGTCGCCCGCTGGCTCGGCAGCGCGACCGGTCAACCGATGCTGATCGAAGGGATCGCGAAGTCGTCCCAGGAGGGCGTGTGGTTGCCGTCGCTCGACGGCTGATTCCACAGATAGAGCGCCGGATAGGTCGTGACGTTGCCCGCGGCGTCGACCACCACGGCGGTGATGTAGAGCTGCGCGTTGGCCGACTCTGTCCGCTTCGACGAGAAGGTCAGCCAGTAGTAGGTCTTGCCGCCGGCGGTGACCGCCTGCGGTGACCACTTCGGCCAGTCGTTGGTGAGACCGGGGCTGACCACCGACGACTGGCAGGCCGCCGCGTCGTTCGCCGCCAGGCGAATCGCCGCGCCGCCGGCGCCCTTGTTGAACGGGACGACAAAGACCTCGGCGTCCGGATTGCTGTACGCCGACTCGGCGCCGGGCACCCGGGTGAACGCCACCAGGGCGTCGTCGGGCGAGAACGAGGGGTAGTATTCGGTGAAGTTGGGATCGGACGCGCCCGGCAGCGGCTTGGCGGCGCCGCCGGCCCGGTTCTGGTAGGGCACGGCCAGGAGATCGGCCGGGCCGGTGTCCAGACGTCCGTCGGTGATCGCGGTCGCCGACACGTAGACCACGTTGTTGCCGTCGTGGCTGAAGGCCGGCTCGGTCGCCTTGTTGGCGTCGCCGGTGCGCGCCAGGGTCCCGCTGGCGTTCCCGTCGACCTCGACCCAGTGCAAGGTCCCCGTGTCGCTGAGCAGCACGACGCGATCGCCGTCGCTCCAGTGCCCTGGCGAGAAGGCGGGGATCCCGTGCAGTGTCTGCATCGTCGCCAGAGCGGCCGGCGTCGCATACGCCGGCGTCGTCCCCACGGCGCCGGCGGTCACGTTGGCCACCTGGTTGAAGTAGTTCTGCGGGCCCATGGTGAACCCGACCGAATTGCCGTCGGGTGTGGCAGCGTGGCAACCGATGCAGGTGTCGTTGCTGGCGCGGGTCTGCACCTGGCTCGGCACCAGCACGTCCTCGACCGACTCCTCGCCGATGCCGAACCCCTTGAGCGATCCGACCTTCGTCCCCATGTCGTCCGCCAGCGCCCAGTAGACGATCTTTCCGGGCGCCTCGACCGGCGCGATGACGAAGCTGGTGGTCGCGAACACCGAAGGGGCGAGCGTGACCGCGCCGCCCGCGCCGACGGTCAGCGCGCGCATGGCGACGGTGATCGGGCGATCGGTCACCGCCCCGCGCAGCCCGTTCCAGAGCCCGGCGTCGAGCGCGTAGCTGGGGCTGGCCGTGAAGATGCGGAGGGTGTGCGCAAAGCCGGCCACCGAGAGATTGATCTCGAACAGGTTCTCGCCCGATGCGGCGGTGAGCTCGAAGCGCGGCCGCAGCCAGTTGCTCGGCATCAGCGTCCCGGTGACGGGCGCGGTGATGCACGGCGCCCCGTCGGTGCGCGGAGGGCTGCCGTCGAACAACGACGCGGCGCTCGGCGGCGCGGACGGATCGACGATCGGCGCCGCCGGGAAGTCGGTGAGCGTCGGCGCCGCGCCAGCGTCGGAGCTGGTCGTCGGCGCGCCCTTCCCCGCCGTCCCGCCGGTCCCGCTCGAGGTCCCCGGTCCTCCGCCGGAACCACCGGCGTCCTGCGACGAAACCGCCTTGGCGCGGGTGGTGAACCCGCAGCCGCCCAGGATCGGAGTGGTGGTCGGCAACACGACGATCAGCCAGAGCGCGGCCACCGGATTTCCGATCGCCAACCGTGACCCGCTGCGCGCGTGCAATCGCATGCCGGATCTACGGCCGCCACCCCCGGGCAGACGTGCCGATCACGATCCGGATGAGGTAACCCCGCTACCGATCGATCCTCGGCCATCGCCTCGGCCGTCGCCTCGGCCGTCGCCTCGGCCGTCGCGCCTTGGCCGTCGCTCCTCGGCCGTCGCTCCTCGGCCGTCGCTCCTCGGCCGTCGCGCCTAAGCCGTCGCGCCTAAGCCGTCGCGCCTAAGCCGTCGCCCGGGTGAAGGCGGCGCACACACGATCGGAAGGCGACGGCTTCGCAGCGCGCGCTCGACCTCGGCGCGGCTTACCGACCCGAGCAGGAACGCCCCTGCCGCGACCGGCAGCGCGCTGATCCGGGAACGCCGGAAGATCTCGCGGGCGCGGGCGGCGGACGTCGTCGGACGCAGACAGAGGCCGATCGGCCGCAGGCAGGCCGCGATCTCGGCATCGTCGGGGGCCTCGACCAGCACCCGCTCGTCGAGGATCCCGACCAACCGACCGTCGCGCTCGACGAAGAGGACCGCCGTTCGTTTCAGCGCGGCGATCTTCCGCGCGGCGGCCATCGCCAGGCGCGCCGGCACGACCGGCACCGCGCGGATCGGAAGATCGCCGATCCGCGGCCCGACGGCACCCGTTCCACCCGTTCCACCCGTTCCTGGGAGGTCGGACACACGGGACTCCTCGCCGTGCCGCTCAATCACCTCAGCGCCCGCCGTTCCCGCCACCACCACCTCCCCGAGCCCAGACCTCGCCGCCCGCCGCTCGTCTACAAGAGCCCGCGCGGTTTGAAGTCCCGTGTGTCCTGTCCTCTCGGTCATATCGATGCCCACTCGTATTCAAGCCCTGTGCCATTGGTTGGCCCCGGGGAAGTCAACGAGCTCCCGCCGAAAATCCGCCTCCAGTAAGAAAACTCCGTAACGTCGATACGGTCGAGTCGTTACGAAATCGAAACCGCCAGCCGGCGCGCCTCGGTCCGCGCGTGATACAAGCGACCGTGCGCCCAGTCGCCCTGGCCGGCCTCGCCATCGCTGCCCTGGTCGCCGGCTGCGCGCCGGCCAACCGTCCGGCGGGGGGCGCGCTGGCGCGGATCGCGGCCCGCGGCGAGCTCCGCTGGGGCGCCGACGAGCAGGGGGGTGAGCCCTACGCCTTCGAGGATCCTGCAAGCGGCGGCGCGCTCTCCGGCTTCGAGGTCGATCTGGCCGAGGCGCTGGCGCGCGCGCTCGGCGTCCGCGCGCGCATGGTCCAGAACGACTGGCCGACGCTGATTCCATCGCTCGAGCGCGGCACGTTCGACATCGCCATGAATGGCATCGAGGTGACGCCGGCACGCGCCGCGCGCGTCAGCTTCACGCGCCCGTACTATCTGTTCCGCGAGCGCCTGGTCGCCCGGCGCGGCGACGATCGGGTGCGCGACCTGGCCTCATTGCGCAACTTGCGCGTCGGGACGCTGGCCAACACACAGGCCTGGGACCTCCTGCGCGAGTCGGGCGCCGTCCCTGTCCCCTACGAAGGGATCGACGAGCAGTTCCTCGATCTCGAGCACGGGCGAACGGACGCCCTGCTGCTCGACGACATCATCGTCGACCGCTACGCCGGCCGGCACCCGACGCTGGCCGTGGTCGGCGACGTCGCCGACGGGCGCTACGCCATCGCGCTCCGCCCCGGCGACGACGATCTGTGCGCGGCGCTCGACCGCGCGCTGTCGGAGCTGATCACCTCGGGCGCCTGGCGAAAGACGCTCGGACGCTGGGGGCTCGACAGCGATCGGCAGCAGTCGCTGGGGGCGCTGGGCGCCGGCGCCGCCAGCGCCAACTCCCCCTTGGTGGCCGCCCAGGCGGCGCCTCTGTCGCTCACCCGACGCCAGCTCCTGCTGTTTGCGGAGGGGGCGCTGGTGACGCTGCTGATCTCGCTGGCGGCGATGGCGCTCGCCGCGCCGCTCGGGCTGGCGCTGGCGCTGGCGCGCCTGGGCGACTCGCGGCTGCGCCCGCTGGCGACGATCTACGTCGAGATCGTCCGCGGCACGCCGGTGCTCCTGCAGCTCTATCTTCTCTATTACGGCCTGGCCGGCCTGGTGCCGCTCGGCCCCTGGACCGCGGCGATCATCGGTCTCGGCCTCAACTACGCCGCCTATGAATCGGAGATCCACCGCGCCGCCATCGCCTCGGTGCCGCGCGCGCAGTGGGAGGCGGCGCTGGCGGTCGGCGCCCCCCGCCGGGTGGCGTTTCGCGAGATCATCCTGCCGCAGGCGCTGCGCCTGGCCGTCCCGGGGATGACCAACGACTTCATCTCGCTGCTCAAGGACAGCTCGCTGGTCTCCGTCCTCACCGTCGTCGAGCTGACCAAGCGCATGACCATCACCGCCGTCGACAACCGCGGCTGGATCGTCCCCGGCGCGCTTTGCGCGGCGCTCTACTTCGTGCTCGGCTATCCGTTCACGCGCCTGGCCCGCCAACTCGAACGTCGGCTGGGAACGCACGGCCAGGCCTGAGATCGCCGGCCGACGAGCCGCCCGTCGCCACCGTCATGGATCTGGCACCGTCGCGTTTCGGAGTTGGCAGATCGCTCCCGGCCCCACGGCCTACACTCCGCGGGTGGGGCGACTGCGTCCAGGCGGGGGCGCTGCGAGGAGCCGATGGCTCCGGCTGTTCGGTTGGCTGTGCTGTCTGGGAGCCGGAGGCTGCCTACAAGGAGATCTCCCCTCGGTGGTGAACCGAAACAGTTCGCATTCGGACGCCGCGGCCAGGACCGGGCCCCCGAGTCCCGGCTCTCCCGACGACGCCGGCTCGATCATCCTGGCCGTCGAGGCCGACGGCGCGACATACGACGCCAGGGTGACCGGGGAGATTGCCCTCTCGGTGAGTCTGCCGATTGACACGACGACCGGTCAGGCGCTGAGCCTAGGCTCGCTCGGCCTCCAGCTCGTCTCGCCGGACCGGACCTCGTCGCGGTCGTTGACGTTGGAGTTGAGCCACTCGGCCGGAACGGTCACCGTGAACCTCGACGGCGTCGCCGCCGGAGGGCCCTACCGGCTCGAGACCTCCGCCACGCCCGCACCAGGTGTCGCCTGCGCCGGATCGAGCCCGCCCTTCCTTGTGATCGCGGGGGCGACCGTGCGGGTCATCGAATCGCTCCTCTGCGGCGGCGACGCCGGCCTCACGCCGACCTTCGACGACCCGGAACCGACACTCTGAGCCGACGCTCGACGAGGCCCCGGCGGCGGTCGTGCGACCTCGGGACAGCGGGCGGATTCAAGCCGCGCGGCCTGCCCATACACCACCGTCAGTGGGAGAGCTGGAGCGCATAGAACTTCACCGTGGCCCCCACCGTCCCGTCGCTGCCGGCGGTCTGGTCGTAGTCGCCAGCTTTGAAGTACTGGCCGTAGCCGGCGAAGCTGGGGGGCATCGCGAAGGTCATCGTTTCATCCCCGATGCCGAGCGTGATCGTTCCGTCGCCCGTCAGCTGAATGCGGTAACTGAACTTCGCGCCGAGCGGGACGTTGGTGATCGCGTGCGCGGTCTGCCCCCCGGTCGGATCGTCTTCGATCCCCAGCGTGATGTCGCCCGTCGCGTAGTAGTAGAGCTCCAGCAAGGGTTTGGTCGACGCCGCCAGGCCCGCCTGAATCGCCGCGCCAAGATGAATCTGTCCGATGCAGACATGGTCGGGCACCCCGATGACAGCCACCGTCGCCGACAGCACGTTGGTCCCCGAGACCGGCCAGTTCGCCGGCGATCCGTCGGCGCTCATCTCGCGCAGCTCGGAGCGGGGATAGCTGGAATCCGTGGTGGTGACGCCGTTCTCCGGATCCCAGAACGTCATCGCTCCGTCCGTCGGATCGGTGAAGAAGTAGCTGTCGTGAAATCCGCCCGGGCCGGCCAGCGCGGACGGCGCGATGGTGGTCGGCGATCCCGCCGCGCCGACCGGTTCCTGCAGCTCCCAGAGCGAGAGATCAAAGTTGCCGCCCGGAGAGACGCTCACGTCGAGGCCACCGTCACTCTCTCCAGCGCCCACACCGGCCGCGGCGTCGCCACCAGCGGCGCCTCCCACACCGACGGCGCCACCCGAACCGACAGCGCCACCGACGGTGCCGCCCGAACCGACAGCGCCACCCGAACCGACGGCGCCGCCCGTACCGCCAGTGCCTGTGCCCGTGCGGGCTGCGCCCGCGCCACCGCCGCATCCGGCTGCCAACGCCATGAGCTCCGCCGCCAGCACGACTCCACGTCTCATCTCCTCGATTCTCCCATCATCGACCGCCCGTCGTAACGTGTCCCTGGTCATGGCGCTCGCGCCACGTTCTCGACTATAGAGGTGAGATGAGAGCGATCGCCGTCGTGGGGACCTTGGCCGCTGTGGCGATCGCAGCCTGCGGCGGCTCCTCGGGAATCACGGCCAAGACCGACGCCAGCGCGGACGGCGCGCGCGACATGAGCGGTGACTCCGCGGCGGGGCGTGGCGGCGGTGGTCGCGCCGGAGCGGCCGGAACGGGAACGGCCGGGGAGGCGGGAACGGCCGGAACGGGCGGCGCCGCCGACGCGGGCGCAACGGGCGGAACGGCCGGCGCGGGCGGCAGCGCAGGCGGCGCGGGAGCGGGCGGCGCGAAAGGCGCAGGCGGCGCGGCGGGACAGGGTGGAGCGTCCAGCGCGCGCGACGGCGGCGCCGACGCGCACACCGACGGCGGCGGCTGCCCGAGCCAGAATCCCGATCCCTGCATCTGCGGGCGCCCCGACGCGAACTCGATCTCCGCGGCCGAGTGCGTGCGCGAGAAGGCCTGCCGCGCCGCGGGCGGCGTCTGGGAGCCCTACTACGTCGAGCTCGCCGAGGGCGGCAGCTACGGACCGCGGTGCCAGACCGCCGACGGATCGGTGTTCGACGCCAACTGAAAGCCGCTCGGGCCCGGTGGCCGGCGACCGCCGCGCGGAGGCGCCGCGCGCCGGAGAGTCGGCGCGGCGCGCCTGGCGCTTTTCAGAGGACGAAGTTGACCAGCAGCTTCTCTTCGCCCCGCAGGAGCTCCGTGGGAAACCGCCACTTCTTGAGGTGGCTGCTGTAGCAGTGACGGACCTCGCGAGAGCTGGCGTCGGCACCCAGGATCTGCACCAGCTCGACCGCCCCGTTGGCGCCGATCTCGAAAGCGGCGCCAAGCTCCTGCGGGGGGCCGCGGTCGGGATCGTCGAGGCAGTCACGCAGCTCGGGAGCCCGCTCGGCGGCGAAGGCGCGCAGGGCCTTGGTGCGCTCCCCCTCCTCGAGAGGCTTTCCCTCCGGCAGCGGCACCAGCGCCGCCGGCGCCGGGCGCCCGGCCTTGGAGTGGTGGGCGACACGCGACAGGCCGGTGGAGCCGCCGCCGCCAGTCGATGAGGCCGGCGAGAGGCAAGCGACGGTCGGCGGACAGACGGGCGGCGGCGCGGCGGGCGGTGGCGGCGTGCGCCGCAGCGCCACCAGGTACCCGGCTCCGCCGCCGGTCACGAACAAGAGGAGCGCCAGCGCCGTCATCACCGCCCCACGCCCCCGGCCGTCGTCGCGTCGGCGCCGGCCGCTGCCGGCGCGGTGCAGCCAGACAGGAAGATCCGACGGTGGCATGGGGCGGCGCTTTCGAGCGGCTAGTGGCTGGTCGCCAGGGCGGCGATGTTGTTGCCGAGGGTCGCGATGGCTGCGGTGGGCGACGTTCCGATGAGCTGGCAGAAATCAGCGCTCTGTCCGGTCCCGGCATTGGCCGCGTTGAGCGCCGCCATGAGCGGCGTGAAGTAGAGGTCCGGCGACGGGCCCATCACGTCGAACAGGTTCTGCGGAAACCCGGGCACCGCTTTGCAGTTCGTCTCGAAGTCGGTCTCGCTCTCCCCTTCGGCCGTGGCGACCGCCACCTGGACGATCTGCGAGGGGGGGATGCCGCCGCTGGCGAACGAGAGCCAGGTGGCGTTTCCGTTGCCGTCGGTGTCGAGGAAGATGTCGGTCGGCGAGCGGCCGTTGACGTTGCACGCGTCGCTCGGCAGCGCACAGCGCCGCGGGAGCGGCTGCAGGTAGACGACGATGAACAGATCGTTCGGGCTGGCGAAGAACGCGCTGCGGTCGATCCCCCCAGCTCGGGCGGCAGCGCCAAGGAGTTCAGCCCCTGCCCGAACCCGATCACGTTCTGCGCCTCGCAGGTCTGGCCATCGCCGTCGAAGTTCCCCGACGAAGCCAACAGCTGCAACGCCGGCTGGATGTCGGCGTCGTCGATGTTCCCGAGCGTTCCGGCGATGGCCGGCAGCAGGTTCTGGTAGTTGGTGACCCCGGCGTCGGCCTCCTGGGCCAGCAGGGCGAGCAGCGCCAGCGACGAAGAGGACGACATCTGGTTGGCCGCCGAACGCCCCAGCAGGAGCCGGGGCCCGAACTGGTCGCCGTAGGTGGCGATGAGGCCCATGTTGGCGATGGAGAGCCCCCGCGACGTCAGGTAGGACATGAGCCCGGTCATGATCCCCGAGTACTGGAGGGCGAGATTCGCCGACGAGCGCTGGAGGTTGGCGACGAAGAGGATGCTCGCCTGCAGCGGCGGCGGCTGCGGCCAGGCATCCTGACCGATGGGAACGAGGACGATCTTGGTCTTCGTCTTGTTGCCGCCGTCCATGCCCGGCGGCGTGACGATCGTGCAGCTGGCCGCCACCGCGAGCGAGGCCAGAACCAGAGCCATCACGAACGATCGCGTCTTCATAGCGCCACCACCTTTCCCTTGTCCCGGGCGTTTGCATTCTCCTTACCGCCGCCCTCCGTTCGGGGCGCCTGCAGCCCCCGGACGCGCAGCGCCTGCCGCAGCGCCGCGAACAGCGTGCGGCGCGCCTCTGCCGTCTCGCGCGGCGTCGGCGCCATCTCCAGCGAAAGATCCTCGGCCAGCGCCGCGGCCACCGTGCGGGGGAGCGTCGCCATCGCGCGGGTCGCGAGCGCGGGAGACGCCGCGCGCAGGAAGCGGGCCAGGATCTCGGTCGGAACCCCGACCACGGCGGCGCCCAGCACCTCCTCCGAGACCTGCTCGAACGACTGCTCGGTGATGAGCGAGGCCTCCACCGCGCGCGCCTTGGCCGGATCGGCCCGTCGCATGGCCTCCAGAATCTCGGCCTGCTCGGCGCTGGGCCGCTCCTCCACCAGCTCGACAGCCAGATCGATGTCGCCGGTCTGGCCCGAGTCGAGATGCGCCTGCTCGATCGCCCGCGCCCGCAGCGTCGCCGCCACGTCGAGGAGGTGCTCCTTGGAGAGCGACTTCGTCGAGGCGATGGCCGCCGCCAGCGCCGCGCGCTCGCCGGTGGAGCGGGTCTCGAGATACACCGCCCGCAGGTGCGCCGGCGCGTAGCGCAGCGCCGCCGCCCGGA
Source organism: uncultured Pseudomonadota bacterium (assembly GCA_963723305.1). Classification (GTDB taxonomy): domain Bacteria; phylum Myxococcota_A; class Polyangia; order Fen-1088; family Fen-1088; genus JADGRB01. Next base: position 786 of record CAVRRT010000186.1, on the reverse strand, counting down.
CCGTCGGCGGCTCCGGATCGAGCACCGCAGCCAGGCGTTGCGGCGAGAGCCCCAGCAGGAAGGCGAACTCTTGCTCGACCGGATCGTCGGCCCCCACCATCCGGTGCTTGAGGATCGCGGCGGTACAGCTGGTCGACGATCTCGCGGGTGTCCGAGCGGGGCCGCCCGTCGACGAGCAGCGCCGCCGCCTCCCGCAGCGCCGAGGCGCAGGTCGGATTGGCCCGCAGATCCTCGACCACGCTCGGGCCGATCAGCTCGACCGCCACGGCGACCTTCTCGATCTGGTTCTCGCGCAACAGGTCTCCCATCACCCGGCGGGCGAGCACCCGATCCTCGCGCAGCGCGCGGCGGACCTCGGGGAGGTGATCGGTCGCCGCCGGCTGCGCGGCGCCGCCTTCAGCGCGGCGGTCGGGGGCGTTCCCCTCTTGAACGTTGCGTCGGGCGCGCCGCTCGGCGAACGCGCTCAGGAGCGCGAAGCCGAGCGCGCCGATGATGAGGGCCAGGATCGCCAGCGCGATGGCCACCACCCAGGGGATCCCGCGTGCGCCGCTGTCGCTGGCCGGCGCCGGCGGCGGAGGCGCGGCCACCGGGACCGGCTGTGGCGCCGGCTGTTGCGGGTGCTGCTGGGGCGGCTGCTGCATCGGCGGATAGCCGTAGCCGCCGAAGGGGGGCGTCTCGCGCGGCGCCTGCGGCTGCGGGCGGGGCGTGGGGAAGGCCAACACGCTCTCGGTGATCTCGACCGGCACGTCGAGCATGTCGAGCTTGCTCTTGATCAGCAAAATAAGC
>CAVRRT010000185.1:0-58007 GCA_963723305.1 uncultured Pseudomonadota bacterium | reverse complement strand
ATGTATTGCTGCCTGCGGGTCTGTCCGGAACCGAATACGTCCAGGTTGTCGACTATCGGCACCGTCAGCTCGCGCTTGTTCCGAAGCCCAAGGACGCCGAGCGGCTGCGGGGAAAGGTCGTGACCGTCTCGCGTGATCCCGCTGGCCGTCTTTCGATTCAGATCAGTCCGGAGATTTCCCGCTGAGCCGTGCGGAGCGCACGGACCTGTACCCACCAAGAAAGGAACGCATCCATGGAAAACACGAAGAAGAAAGCTGGCCGACCGAAGTCCGAGCCCCGTACAGGACCGCTGGTCCTCGAAGGAACTCAAAAACGAGAAACGATCCTTACCGAGATTTCTGCGGATACCGCGCAGGAGCTGACTGCCTACGCCGTGTGGGTAAGGGAGTCGGCACCCGCGAAGCTGACACCCGCCGAGGCCATGTCCAAGACGATCGACTTCGCGCTCCGCGACGTCTTCTCCCGCGACAAGTGCTGGCAGGAGCACAAGCGAACGGGTGGTCGGACAGTAGGGACGGCAGAAACCGAGCCTTCCGCCCTTGCCGCGGCACCGGCCGCGTCGTCGCCTTCTCCTGTCACCCGGACGGCAACCGCGCCAACCGCTCTCCCCCCGCCAAATGGGCGTGACGGTCGGATCGGGTCGCAGACGAGCAGCTGAAAACATTCATCACCTGGGATTCGAACGTGGCCCTGGAGGACTTGCTGCGCCGGTTCATCCGGGACGCCGTGCACGAAAGGTGCGGGGCGTCCCGGACGTCCCCTTATCGGGAGCCAGCGATCCGAGTTGCGCGGGTGACAACCCGTGACGACCGCCGCAGCACCTCGGCGCTCGGGGCAGAGGTCCGCGAACGCCGGTAAGGCCAGGAGATTCGTACGGTGAGCACCAACACCGCCAAGAGCAAGACGGCGCCGATCGAAGATGACGACACGCCGGCGCCGACCCTTCGTGACGTACGCCACTTGGCCGAGGTGTTGGCGCCTTTTCTGGTGAAGCAGCTGGCTTCGCTTCTATCGGGTCGTGCTAGCGTCGCCGGTGCTGACGTTTCGCCGCGCCCAGGAAGGGAGATGGAAACATGGCGCGACGAGGAAAAGGGGAGCGGGTCCTCGGACCCTATCCCATCGGAAAACAGTGGCGAGTCGTCTTGGTCGGAGCGGGAGGCGAGAGAGATAGTCGGTTCTATCCGACGAAGGAGAAGGCCGAAGAAGATCATCCGGGCGGTGAGGAGAGGAGTTCGCGAGGAACGGACGACAAGACGGTGCAGGAAGCGTTCGACGCATACGAGGAGTACCTTCTGCGACGACAAGCAGAACAAGCCGGGGTCCGTCGAGAACACCATGTACCGGTTGGGAGCATTCTTCCCAGACGAAGGACATGCTGCTTCGGGCGAATCTCGAGCATCCGCGGATGTGCGACGGGCTACTACGGGGAGCTTCGGACGCGGAAGACGAGGGCTAGGAAGGTCGTTCTCCGTCGACAGCCACCGGACCATCCTCGCGGAGGCCAAGATCGTTCCTGAGGTGGTGCGCGGCGAAGCCGAAGTGGATTGTCGCGGAATCCGCTCGACGAGGTCGAGGGCGTCGGGAAGCGGAAGCACGGCAAGGCTCAGCTCCGGATCGACGAGGCGAGGAGGTGGGTGGCGAAGGCGACCGAGCTTGGCGGACGGGGGGAGGAGGGAGCCGTGGCGGCGCTCGCTGGCGCTGCTGATGGGGATGCGGGCCATCGGAGATCATGAGCCGGGTGGTGCGCGATCTCGACGACGGGGGGAAGCTGCTCTGGATCCCGGACGCGAAGACCGAGGCGGGGCAAGCGAACGCTACAGGTGCCGGAGGTTGCTGCAGCCGCATCTGCTGGCGATTGCCGAAGGGAAGGGCCGCAGGACAAGCTCTTCGGGCATCACTGGAGGGACTGGGTCAGGAAGTGGGTGAAGCGGATCTGCCGAGGCAGCGAAGGTGCCGGAGGTGACCGCGCACGGGATGCGGGGGCTCCACTCGACGCTCGCCGTCGAGCACGGCGCCTCCGCTCACGTGGTGGCTCGGCCCTCGGTCACGAGTCGTTCAGACCACGACGGCGAGAGCTACGTCGCAGCCGGAGGCGGTCGCGGGCGCTCGGCAGCGGCGGGTGATGACCGTGCTCGACGGCGGGCGCAACTCGCCTCCTCGATTTGATCAGCCGCGTAATGATTCGCAGAATCGTTTCATAACCGCGGAGCCCCGTGTCAGAAAAAACACGTAATAATTTCGTGGAGATGAACGGGATCGAACCGTCGGCCTCCTGAGTGCGATTCAGGCGCTCTCCCAGCTGAGCTACATCCCCAAGTGTTCGACCCGGGGTCGAACGCGGCGGTATTCTACGCAGGGAGGGTGCGTTTGCAACCTCCCTCGGAGGTGTGGGCGGGGCGCATCGGGCTATCATCGCGCGGTGTCACGGGCGGCCGGCGAGAAAACGAGCGGTGGCGCGGGTCCGCCGGGCAAGCGCTTGCGCGCGGATCTGGCGCTGGTCGAGCAGGGGCTGGCCTCCTCGCGCGAGCGGGCGCGGGCGCTGATTCTGGCGGGCGAGGTGCTGGCCGGTGACCGCCCCGTCGACAAGGCGGGGGATCTGATCGAAGTGGGCGCCGAGCTGCGGCTGCGCTCGGGGCCGATGCCGTTCGTCTCGCGCGGGGGGCTCAAGCTGGCGCACGCGCTCGAGGTCTTCGGCGTCGAGCCGCGTGGCCTGGTGGCGCTCGACGTCGGCGCGTCGACCGGCGGGTTCACGGACTGCCTCCTGCAGCGCGGAGCGGCGCTGGTCTACTGCGTCGACGTCGGGCACGGACAGCTCGACTGGAAGCTGGCCACCGACCCACGGGTGCGGGTGATCGATCGGACGAACATACGGACCGCACCGCCCTCCCTCCTCCCCGAGCGCGTCGATTTGGTGGTCATCGACGTGTCGTTCATCTCGCTGCGGCTGGTGCTGCCGGCGCTGCCGCCGTTCGCGCAACCGGGCGCGCCGGTGATCGCGCTGGTCAAGCCGCAGTTCGAGGTGGGGCGCGCCAAGGTGGGGAAGGGGGGAATCGTTCGCGACGAGGCGGCGCGTGCCGGCGCGCTCGCCGAGGTGCGCGCCGCCGCGCGGGAGCTCGGCTTCGATGTCGGCGCCGACACGGTCTCGCCGATCACCGGGGGAAAAGGGAACGTCGAGTTCCTGCTCTCGCTTCGCCTACCGGCGTCGCAGGACCGTGATAGATAGGCGGTCGGAATGCGCATCGTCGTCACGGGCGCGGCAGGTTTCATCGGCTCCCATCTTTGCGAGCGCCTCTGCGCGCGCGGCGACGAGGTGGTCGGGCTCGACAACTTCGATCCGTTCTATCCGCGGGCGACCAAGACGGAGAACCTGGCGCGGCTCCAGACGAACGCGGCGTTTTCCTTCGTCGAAGGGGACATCCGCGACGCCGCGGCGCTGGGGCGGGCCTTCGGGCCGGCACGCATAGATGCGGTGGTGCATCTGGCGGCGCTGGCGGGCGTGCGCCCGTCGCTGGCCGAGCCGGCGCGCTACGCCGACGTGAACCTGGTTGGCACGCAGCGGGTGATCGACGCTGCTCGGGCGGCGGGGGTGCGCCGGTTCGTGTTCGCCTCCTCGTCGTCGGTGTACGGGCTCGACAGCGAGCCGCCGTTCAAGGAGTCCGATCCCTGCCTCAAACCGCTGTCGCCGTACGCGTCGACCAAGCGCGCCGCCGAGCTCCTGCTCTACGCCGCGCATCATCTGTACGCGCTCGACGTCACCTGCCTGCGCTTCTTCACCGTCTACGGTCCGCGCCAGCGCCCGGACCTGGCGATCCACAAGTTCGGGAGGTTGATCGCAGCGGGCAAGCCGATCCCGCTCTTCGGCGACGGCAGCACCAGCCGCGACTACACGTTCATCGACGATATCGTCGACGGTGTGGTGGCCTCGATCGACGAGGCGGTCACCGCGCCAGGCCACCGCATCTACAATCTGGGCGGCTCGCGGACGACGACGTTGCTCGGTCTGGTCGAGCTGCTCGGCCAGGCGCTGGGCAGAAGGCCGATCGTCGAGTGGCAGCCCGAGCAGCCGGGCGACATGAAGCGGACGCTCGCCGACGTGACCCTGTCGGGGCGAGCGCTCGGCTACGCGCCCAAGGTGACGATGGAGGAGGGGATCGCCCGCTTCGTCACCTGGCTCCGCCAGCAGCCCAGCTAATCACTTCGCAAACCGCCCCTGGTAGTTGTTAATCGCCGCCGGGGTTGTAGAAGCCGGGGAGACGCGGGCCCCGATCGCGGTGGCGGGCGTTGTCGCTGCGCGGCCGATCGCGATCGCGATCCCGACCCCGTCGCCGACGGCCACCGTTGCCGCCTCCACCGCCACCGCCGCCTGGCCGCGGCCCCTGACCGCCAAAGCCCGGACGCCCGCGGTCACGATGTTGCGGCGGGCCGGCCTGCTGTTGCGGTTGGGGGCTGCGCGGGGCGTTCTGTCCCGGCCGGACCGTCAGCGGCGGCAGCGCCACCGGGGCGGCGGGCCGCCAATCGAGGTAGGGGCGGATGTTGGCGTCGCGGACGGCGCCCCAGCGCGCGTCGTGGGTGTCGGCCAATGGCGGTAGGGCCGGCGACGCCTCGGCTGACGCTGTCTGCGCGGGCGCTGCTTCCGCGGGCGCTGCTTCCGCGGGCGCTGCTTCCGCGCGCGCTGCTTCCGCCGGCGCTGGCGCTCCGCGCGCGCGTCGGATGCGGCGGCCGCGGTCCAGTCGTCGGCCGGATCGATCACCACCTCGCCGGAGAGCGGCGCGGCGCTGATTTCGCCCGCCTCGGCCCAGATTGCCGCGTCGAACACGCTCTCGCCCTCGGAGGAGGGCGGGATTCGAACGGCGGCAAGGGTGGCAAGAGGTCGGTCGGGATCGCCGTCTCGTAGAGCGGCGCGGCCGGCATCTGCGGCGGTGGCGGGGGTGTGGGGAGATTCGTAGCCGGCCCGTCCGCGACGACGACGGCGGGGGCGGGCGTGGAAATCGGTCGCCGCGTGCAGCCCGTGCCGCTCGTCGGCCGATGCCGTATCGAACACCTCGCTGTCGAGCCCGGCGTCCGAATCACAGAGGCCGCACTTTTCACCCTCGGGCTCGCCGAAGTAGGCGCGCAGCATCTGCACGCGGCAGCGCTGCGTGTTCATGTACTTGAGCAGCGAATCGAGCCGCCGCCGATCCGAGATGCGCCGCGCCTCGAACACCATCGCCGCCTTGTCGATCTGCTCGCGCGTGGGGCGCGGCTCGACACCTTGCCAGCGGGCGGCCTTGACCTCCTCGGCGACGCCCATCGCTTCGAGCACCGACAGGATGACGCGAACGCGGCGCTCGGGGAGGGCCATCGACATCGCCAGATCGCGGACGGAGACCTCTTTCCCCTCGTCGCTCCAGGCGTAGAGCCCTTCCGCGACCATGCGCGCCTGCGCCTTGGTCGGGTGCGCCTCCTTGAGGAAGTGCTCCTGGATGGAGATGTCGTCGGGCTGAAACAGCAGCACGCAGCGCGCCGGCTTGCCGTCGCGCCCCGCGCGCCCCGCCTCCTGGACGTAAGCTTCGGGCGAGCCCGGCATCTGGTAGTGGATGATGTAGCGGATGTCGGGCTTGTCGATGCCCAGGCCGAAGGCGTTGGTGGCGATCATCACCACCTTGCGCCCCGGCTCCATGAACGACGCCTGGGCCTTCTCGCGCTCCTCGGTGGTCATCTTGCCGTTGTAGCGCTCGACGGGAATTTTGCCGTGGCGGAGCGCCACGTAGAGCTCGTCGACGGCGCGCACGGTCGCGCAGTAGACGATGCCGGGCCGCCGCAGCCGCGAGATCAGCTTGCCGAGCTGGCGCAGCTTGTCCGCCTCGCCGGCCACCTTACGCACGTCGAACGCCAGGTTGGGGCGGTGAAAAGAGACGCGACAGACCTTGGCGTCCTTCATCCCCATCTGCACCAGGACGTCGTCGGCGATGGCCGGCGTGGCGGTGGCGGTCAGCCCCAGGATCGGCGGCCGCCCCAGCACCACGGCGGCGCGGCGCAGCCCGAGGTAGGCCGGGCGAAAGTCGTGTCCCCACTGCGACACGCAGTGCGCCTCGTCGACGCAGAAGAGCGAGAACTTCACCCCCGCCAGCGCCTCTTGCACCGTGGGCGAGTTCACCGACTCGGGCGTGATCATCACCAGCTGGACAGTTCCTTCGCGGACCGCGGCCAGATCGGCGGCGCGTTCCTTCGCGGTGCGCGTCGAATCGATGCGCACCACCGCCACCCCGGCCGCCTTGAGCTTGCTGAACTGATCCTCGATCAGCGCCAGCAGCGGCGAGACGACCAGCGTCGGCCCCTCCATCACCAGCGCCGGCAGCTGATAGGTCAGCGACTTGCCGCTGCCGGTCGGCATGATCGCCAGCGTGTCGCGCCCGGCCAGCACCGACTCGATGATCTCGGCCTGTCCGGGACGGAGGTCCCGGATGTGGAACACCGAGCGCATCTTCTCGAGCGCGCGGAGCAGCGCCGGCGAAGCGGGCGCCGCCGGCTCCGCCGCCAGCTCCGCTGCCACGCCCGCCGCTAAGGCGGCCTTGGGCTCCCCGGCACGCAGGCCGCTGTCGGTGGCTTCACCCGCCGCGTCCGAGGTGTGGATCACGATGGTCGGAACACCATCGTCCAGCTCGGCCACTTCGGCAGATCCTGTATCATTCTTCGGGCCCGCGACGCTTGTTGCGCCTGCGGCGACCCGGGCATCATCATCGGAACTCAGTCTCAACTCCTGTGAAAATCGGGCGGTTACGCTTCGACTTCAGTCCGAACACGCCGAACGCGCCGAACCGCCCAAAACAGCCAACATACCCTCGTGTACCCTGTGGAAAACTCTTCGGGGAGCCGTCGCAAGACAACGGCGGCCATCCTCAGCTGACCTCAACTCAAAAACCCCAACCCTCAACAAACCCAGAACGTCGGTGCGGCCGAATGCCGCGAACCACGAGCGTTGAGAGAAAGCTAGCACGCCTCCCGGCGAAGTCCAAAGCAATAGTTTTGGCAATGGAGATCTCGTGAGCTGCGGGCTGAACTGTGGCACGGCCGTTGCGACGTCGTCGCAGCAATGACGCTCATCGCAGCCATGGAACCGGACGCTCGCCCGCGCGAACGGTTGGCGGCGCGGGGCGCGTCGCAGCTCACCGACGGTGAGCTGCTGGCCATCGTGCTCGGCGCGGGGACCCGCGGGGCGAGCGCGCTGGAGGTGGCGGCCGCGGTCTTGCGCGGTGTGGAGGGGCCAGCCGGCCTCCTCTGCGCGACCCCCGTCGAGCTGTCCGGGTTCGCCGGGATCGGGCCGGCGCGCGCCATGCTGATCGCGGCCGCGCTGGAGCTGGGGCGCCGCGCGGTCGCCGGCCGTCCCTCGCGCGGACAGCGGGTGGCCGGCGCGTCCGAGGTCTGGACGTATTTCCGCGGCCGGCTGGCCCCTTTGTCGGTCGAGGAGTTCTGGGCGCTTGGCCTCGACGTGCGCCACCGCGTGCAGAGCGAGCACTGCCTGGCGCGCGGATCGCTGACCGGCGTCGAGATTCACCCGCGCGATGTCTTCCGGCCGCTCATCCGGCAGGCGACCGCGGCCGTCATCTTCTGCCACAACCATCCCTCGGGCGATCCGGCCCCTTCCCGCGCCGACGTCGAGCTGACCGCGCGGCTGCGCCAGGTGGGCGATCTGTGCGGCATCCCGGTGCTCGATCACGTCGTCGTCGGGTGGGAAGGATACGCCAGCCTCGCCGAGCGCAATTGGAGGTAGCGCCCGACGGCCTTAGACTCCGTCCGTGCGCCAAGCCCCCCTCGCTCTCGTCGCGATCGCAGCCAGCGTGGCGCTGGGCTCCCCGGCGCGGGCGTTCGAGGAGCTGACCCCCACCGAGGCGCTCGGGATGGGGGGCGCTTCGCGGGCCTGGGCGCTCGCCGACGAGGGGCCGCTGCTCAACCCATCGGGGATGTCGATCACCAAGGCCTACACCATCGACGGGACCTACGGCTACGCCAGCCGGCTCTCCGATCAGTTCATCCACGCCTCGATCGTCGACAGCACGTCGCCGTTCAACCTGGCGGGCGGCCTTTACTACACCTACCACACGGCCAGTCCGACCGACGCCCCCGCCGGGCACGGCCACGAAGGGGGGCTGGCGCTCTCGTTCCCCTTCAGCCCCTACGTCTCGATCGGCGGGACGCTCAAGTACTTCAAGCTCGACGACGGCGACGCGATCGACGGCCACGACGGCGGCTTGACGTTCGACGTCGGTGCCACCATTCGGCCGACGCCGGTCGTCTCCCTCGGCATCGTGGGGACCAACCTGCGCAGCCTCGACACCAGCCAGGCGACGCAGGCGGTGGGCTACGGCATTGCGCTGATTCCCGTCACGAACGCGGTCATCGTGGCCGACGGCCTCTCCCGTTTCACCGCCGACAACCAGACGGGACGCAAGGGGACGTCGGTGATGGCGGGGGGCGGCTACACGTTCGTCGGCAAGCTCGCCGCACGCCTGGGGGGCGGTTACGACGCCTCGACCGGCAACGGCTACGTCAGCTGCGGGCTGTCGGCCATCTCCGAGATCGGCGCCTTCGACGGCGGCGTGCGGCAGGACCTCACGCGCAGCGCGCTCGCCTCGGGGACGGAGGTGCGCGAGACGGTGGTGCAGGTCTCGTTGCGCCTCTTCATCCCGTCGGCGCCGACCGAGGAACCCTCGCTGGACATGCAAGACGCCCACGCTCCCGTGACCAATCCGTGACCGGCGGGAACTTTTCCAATCGTCCGTTGTCCGTAATGACGTGGAAGCGACGCTCCGTTTCGCGCGGGCGCGATCGCGAACCCGGGTTCCCTACACCATGAGCCTGGCCGAGCGGCTGCTCATCGGGCGCCTCAAGGAGCGTGACCCGGCGGCGTTCGACGAGATCGTGCGCCGCTACGGCGACAAGGTCTTCAGCCTGATCTACCGGATGCTGGGGAACCGCCACGAGGCGGAGGACGTCGCGCAGGAGGTCTTCATCACCGTGTTCAAGACGGTGGACGGCTTCCGCGGCGAGGCGAAGTTCTCGACCTGGCTGCTGCGCATCGCCGCCAACCAGAGCAAGAACCGGATCAAGTACCTGGCGCGGCGGCCGACCGACGGGGGGGAGCTCGACGACGCGGCGCCGGCCAGCGCGCCCGACGGGACGCCGGGGCCGATCGCGCACGCGCAGATCGACGCGCCGGACAAGCTGCTCGAGGCGGCCGAGATGGAGCAGCTCATGCAAACCGCCATCGCGGCGCTGGACGAGGAGCACCGGCTGCTGGTGATTTTGCGCGACGTCGAGGAGATGTCATATCAAGAGATAGGCGAAATCACCGGGCTCCCCGAGGGGACGATCAAGTCGCGCCTTCACCGCGCCCGGATGGCCATCAAAGAACATCTCGACAAGCACACCAAGTAGACACACCAAGTAGAGACGCGAAGTAGCGACACGAAGCCAGCCTCCCAAAACCGTCACCCGAAAAAACCATCACCCGCAATGGACCACGCCGAGGCGCAGAACGAATTCTCCGACTTTGTCGACGGGACGCTGGCCGACATCAAGCGCGCGGAGGTCGAGCAGCACCTGGCGACCTGCATCCAGTGCCGCACGGAGCTGGCGGCGTTCAAGCAGACGCTGGGATCGCTGGGGCGCCTCAAGCAGTCGGCGCCCCCCAGCCTTCTGTCCGACGTCAAACAACAGATCTACAAGCGCTCGCACGGACGGTTCTTCGCGCCGCGCTGGAAGCTGTTCGGCCGCATCCCATTCGAGTGGATCTCGCTGGGAACGATCATCGCCATGCTGGTCTACTACCTGGCCGTCCTGCACGGAACGCCGGGCGCCGTCCACGGCGCGCCTTGAACATCGTCACACCACGTAGCAGAGCAGGATCTTGAGGTACTGCCCTTCGGCGAAGCCGGGCGGGAGCAAGTGATCGGCGGCGGGACCGCGGCGTTCGAACACCCGGACCTCGCGGCCGGCCTGCTTGGCGCCGGCGGCCACGATTCGTTCGAACGTCTCGGCGTCGACGTTCTGCGAGCATGAACAAGTCACCAGGATGGCGCCCGGAGCGGCTGCCTGGAGCGCCAGCGCGTTCAGGCGCTCGTAGCCCTTGCGCGCCGCTTCCAGATCCTTGCGGGCGCGCGCGAACTTCGGCGGGTCGACGATCAGGAGATCGAAGGAGCGCGGTGTGGCGGTCTCGAGGTAGCGAAAAGCGTCGGCCTCGACGGCCGCGATGCTGACGCCGTTCTTGGCGGCGTGGGCCAGCGTGCGGGCGACGGCGCGGGCCGAGCTGTCGACCGCGGTGACGGTCGCGGCGCCGCCGCGCGCGGCGGCCAGCGAGAACCCGCCGGCGTAGGCGTAAAGGTCCAGCACGCGCGCGCCGCGCGAGAGCGCGCCGACGCGGGCCCGCGTCTCGCGCTGGTCGATGAACATCCCGGTCTTTTGTCCGGAGAGCGGCTCGACCTCCAGCGCGATGCCGTCCTCCACGACGGAGACCGTCGTCCGCTGCTCGCCCCGCGCCACGCGCGATCCGGCGGCGAACCCTTCCAGCTCGGCGTAGGAGGCGGGCGAGATCTCGAAGATGGTCTTGCATCCGAGCTCGGCCTCGAGCGCGTCGAAGATCTCGGCGCGTCGGTTGGAGATCCCCAGCGTGGTGATCTGCGCGACCGCCGCGTCGCCGTAGACGTCGACCACCAGGCCCGGCAGGTCATCCCCTTCGCTGTTGATCAGGCGATAGACGGTGGTGCAGTCCGACGGCAGGCCGAGGCGGGCCCGCGCCGCGCGCGCGCGGGCGATCCGGGCCCGAAAGAAACCGGCATCGACCGGCTCGTCGACCCGGGTGCAGAGCCGAACGGGGATCTGCGAGCGCGGGTTGTAAAACCCCCGGCCGATGAAACGCCCGTCGTGATCGTTGAGGGTCACCAGGTCACCCGGCGCCGGAGCTCCCTCGACGCGCATCACGGCGTTGGCGTAGACCCAAGGATGTCCGAACCAGAGCGGGCGCGCGCGCCCCTGCCGGAGCACGACCGTCGCGATTGCCATTACACACTTCCGTTCTTGCGCGTGGGCGGAGCCGAGCCGGGCTCTGCGGCGTCCTTCGCGGGGGGGGTTGGGGACCCTCTGGGGGTCCCCGCTTCGAGTCGGTAACTGCCAGCGTCGATCCCGTAGCGCTGGATGATGCGCCAGACCACCGCGTACTGGCGGTCGAGGCGGCGCGCCACCTGGGCCACGCTGCCGTTGCAGGCGGCCAGCGCCGCGACCAGCTCTTCGCGCGTCGGTGCCGGGCGGCGGACGCGGGTGGTGGGACCCGCGGTGAAGGGCTCGCGCACCACGCCGGTCGAGGTCCCGTCGTCGTTGGCCGGGGCGCGGGGCTCCGGATCGACGGTGGTGTCCTCGAGCTCGTCGGGGATCTCGTACTGGATCTTGGCGGCGATGGTGCTCGGCAGATGCTCGAACCCGATGGTGGGGGTGCTGCGGCTCAACACCTCCGCCTGGGTGACCACCTTCATGAGCTCACGGACGTTGAGCGGCCAGTCGTGCAGCATGAGCGCCTTGAAGGCGTCCGGCTCGAACGTGCGCCCGTCGGTCACGTCGCGCAGAAAATAGGCCACCAGGCGCCCGACGTCCTCGATCCGTTCCCGCAGCGGCGGCAACAGGATCGGTTCGGCGCCCAGGCGCCCCAGCATCGCCTCCTGCACGTGCGCCCCCCGGTCGAGCGCGACCCGGCTGGTGGCGGCGATGATGCGGACGTCCACCTCCACGACCCGCGTCGAGCCGAGGGGAGAGAACCGCCGGTCCTGCAGGAAGCGAAGCAGCTTCGACTGCAGCTCGATCGGCATCTCTCCGATCTCGTCGAGGAACAGCGTGCCGCCGTCGGCCGTCTCGACGAGGCCGATCTTGCGGACCTGCGCCGTCGAGTGGGCCCCCTTCTCGTAGCCGAACAGCTCGCTCTCCACGAGCTCCCGCGGGATCGCCGCGCAGTTGACGGCAATGAGCTTGCCACCGCGTCCCGACAGCGCGTGCACCGCGCCTGCGAACACCTCCTTGCCGACGCCGGTCTCGCCCACCAGCAGGATCTCGGAGACCGACCGCGCCAGGCGCCGGAGCTTGGCGGCGGTGAGCGCCAGCGTCGGTGAGAGCGTGGCCACGGGGGTCAGCGGCGCCTCCGCCTCCTCGCTCGCGGCCGTCATCTCGGCGGGCGTGTAAAGGCGAAACACCAACACCTGAGAGCCCAGGAACAGCACCGTGCCGTCGTCGAGCGGGGTCGGTCCGTGGATGCGGCGCCCGTTGACGAAGGTGCCGTTGGTGCTGCCGAGATCGTGGATCACGAACAGCTCCGACCGATGGTCGGCGCGCTGAATGCGGGCATGCAGGGCCGAAACGGTGCCGTCGGCCAGGGTCAACCCGGCGGCGCCCGCCGTGGCCGGAAGGCGGCGCCCAATGTCGAGGGTCAGCTCCGCCATGGGCACGAGGCGCGGATCGCGCAGGTTCTCTATCGAGGCGCCGTCTCCCAGCACGATGAGCGCGCCCACCCGGCCGCCATCGCGGTTGGGGCCGCCGCGCAGGGGGATGGTCTGGGTGATCTCGTGCTGATCGGTGGGCATGAAGCTCGCGAGGCGGGTCCGGAAAGCGCCATGATATACAACGGGCGCGGCCGATTGAGGGGAACGCGGCGTGACAGAGGACGATTCGGACGATTCCCAGAAGGCCGTCCACGCCACGGTCGAGGAGCCCGCGCGCTCCGTCACGATCTCGGCCGGGTCGACGGGGACGCAGCGGGTCGAGGTCGCCTCCGGCGGTGAGCTCGACGCCGGGGCTGAGCTTGCGGGGCGCTACCAGATCGAAGCGACGCTGGGACGGGGCGGAAGCGGAACCGTCTACCGCGCCTGGGATCGGGTGCTGGGCGAGCCGATAGCGGTCAAGATCCTGCGGCCCGATCGGGCGCGCGAGCGGAGCTGGATCAAGCGGCTGGCCCGGGAGGTGAAGGTGGCGCGCGCCATCCGCCATCCCAACGTCTGCCGGGTGTTCGAGCTCGGCCATGCCGACGGGCACTGGTTCGTGACCATGGAGCTCGGCACCGGCGGCACGCTGCGCGACCTCCTCGACGACGGCGGTCGAGCGGCACGGCCGCTGGGAGCGCGGCTCGCCGACGCGCGGGCGATCTGCGCCGGCCTCTCGGCCATCCACGCCGTGGGGATCTTCCACCGCGACGTGACGCCGCAGAATGTGCTCCGGATGGAAGACGGCCGGCTGTTGATTTCGGATTTTGGCCTGGCCATCGAGCTTCTGGCCAGCACCACCGTGCACGGCGGGACGCCCAATTACATGCCGCCCGAGACGCTGCTCGGTCAGCGCGGCGATCAGCGGTCCGACGTCTGGCAGCTGGGCGTCATCTTGCATGAGCTCTTCTTCGGTTGCCGGCCGACCTTCGCCCAGGAGGGTGACCGGGCCACGATGACCTGGCCGCTGCCGTTCGGGGCCACGCCGGTCGAGGAGGAGCTGGCGCGCCTCCTGGCCGACTGTCTGGCCGCCAACCCGGCCGCCCGCCCGCCGACGGCGATGGTCGTGGCGGGGCGGCTGGCGGCGGCCGAGCAGGCGCGGCCACGCTGGATGCTCGAACGGATCGGGGCGCGGGTGAAGCGGAGCTTGTGGCGGCATCGCCAGCTGGCCTCGGCCGCCTTGATCCTCGCGGCCTGCGCGGGGATCGTTCACGCGCTCCAGGTCGCCGAGCGCCCGCGGCTCTGCCGGGCGGCCGGTGACCGGTTGGCCGGCGTCTGGGATCCCGGCGTCAAGCGCGAGGTGCGGCGGGCGTTCGACGGCAGCGGCAGATCGTACGCGGCGGAGAGCTTCCTGGGCGTCGATCGCCTGCTCTCCGAATACCTCGGGCGCTGGAGCGGGATGTACACCGAAGCCTGCGAGGCGACCAACGTCCGCGGCGAGCAGTCGGCCGAGGTCCTCGACCTGCGGATGGCCTGCCTCGGCGACCGGCTCGACGGCGTGCGCGCGTTGACCCGCCTCTTCGCGCACGCCGACGGCGAGGTGGTCGACAACGCCACCGCCGCCACGGGCGCCCTCGGCACGCTCGAGCTCTGCGCCGATCCGAGGCTCTTGCGCAACGTCTTGCCGCTTCCCGAAAGCGCCCGCGCCCGCGAGGAGGTGGCGCGCCTCCGCGCCGGCATCGCCGACGCCAGGGCGCTGCACGGCGCGGGGAACGAAGCTGCCGCCAGGGGCAGCCTGCGGTCGCTCATCGCGGACGCCCGCCGGGTCCGCTACCCGCCCGTGCAGGCCGAGGCGCTGATGCTGCTGGGCGAGATCGAGGCGCTGGCCGGCTACGGCGAGGCGAGTCACGCGGCGATCAAGGAGGCCGCCCAGTTGGCCGAGGCGTCGCGCGCCGACGAGACCGAGGCCGAGGCGGTCATCTATCTGGTTTGGACCTCGGGGAAGCTCGGGCGTTACGACGAGGCCGACGACTGGGCCGGCCAGGCGGAGGCCGTCCTCGACAGGATTGGCGGCCACGAGCGGCTGCGGGCCTGGCTGGAGACGCACGTCGCGAGCAACCGGAAGGCGCAGGGACGCTACGAGGAAGCGCTGGCGCATGCAGAGCGCTCCGTCGCGCTCGAACAGCGCGCGGGGGCCAGCCCGGGCGAAGTGGCGCGCAGCCTCAACAACGAGGCCACGATCCTGGTGGAGCTGGGCCGCTATGAGCAGGCCGTCGCTTATTTCGATCGGGCCATCGCCGATCTGGGGCAGGAGATCGGCGCCGGGCACCCGCTGGTCGCCACCTTCATCTCCAACAAAGGGGAGAGCCTCGACCGGCTCGGCCGCCACGAGGAGGCACGCGCGGCCTACCATCGGGCGCTCGCCAGCGAAGAGCGGGCCTACGGGCCGGAGAGCACGGTCGTCGCCTACCCGTTGGCGGGCCTGGGCGAGAGTTACCTCGCCGACCATCGGCCGGCCGCGGCGGTGGTCCCGCTCGAACGGGCCTGGCACATCCGCGACGGACATGAAAATGACGCCGCGCTGGTGGCCGAGACCGGCTTCGCGCTCGGCCGCGCGCTGTGGGAATCGGGCGGTGATCGGCAGCGGGCGATCCGCCTGGCGGCCGGTGCCGAGAAGGTCTACGCCGAGCGGCCGGTCTTGGCGGCGCAGGCCGCTGAAGTGGCGCGCTGGCTCGACGCACGCAACCCCGGCTGATTCAGCGCGGCGGCTGGCTTTTGCCGCGCGGCACGACTTGACCGCTGCCGGGGCGGCCGACGATCCGGCCGTCCTCGAACACCACCTCGCCTCGGCGGATCGTCGTCGCCGGCCAGGCCGAGATCTCGCGCCCGGCATAGACGGTGTGGCCGGCGCGCGAGAACAGATCCTCGTCGCGGATGACCCGCCGCCGCCGCGTCTCCCAGAGCACCAGGTCGGCGTCGGAGCCGACGGCGATCGTCCCCTTGCGGGGATAGATTCCGCACAGACGGGCGGCGTTGGTGGCGGTGAGCGCCACGAAGCGCTCCAGCGAGATCTGTTCCTTGGCGACCGCCTCGGTGAAGAAGAGCGGCAGCATGGTGTCGAGCTCGGCCACGCCGGGGCGCGGGTGGGCCAGGTCCAGCTTGGGATCGAGCTTGAGCGCGCGCGTCCAGGGGGCGTGATCGCTGGCCAGCGTGTCGACGGTCCCGTCGGCGATGCCCCGCCAGAGCGCCTGGCGGTCGGCGTCGGCGCGCAGCGGCGGCTGCGCGACGTAGATGCCGCCGTCGGCGTCGCGGTAACGCTCCTCGGTCAGGTAGAGATAGAGCGGGCGCGTCTCGACGAAGAGGGGGAGCCCCTCGGCGCGGGCGGCGGCGCAGGCGTCCAGCGCGGCCGCCGACGAAAGATGGACGATGTAGGTCGGCGCGCCGGTGGCGCGGCACATGGCGATCGCCCGCGCGACGGCGATGACCTCCGAGGAGACCGGGCGGCTCTCGGCGAAATGCGCGGTCGCCAGGTGGGCGCGCGACGACAGCACGGCGGTGCAGCACTCGATGGTGGCCAGATCCTCGCAGTGGATCAGCGTGAGGCCGCCCGCTTCGCCGCACGCCTGCATGACCCGGGTGAACTCCGGCGCCGAGGCGCCAAACGAGGGGAGGCACATGAAGAACTTCATGCTCGATTGGCCGGCCTCCACGGCCGGGCCCACCTCGGCGACGATCTCCGCGCTGGGGGTCAGCACCACCGCATGAAAGAAAACGTCGGCGATCGCCTGCTTGGCGACCAGCGCCGTCTCGGCGCGCACCCGATCGGCGATCGTCTCCCAGGGGAGGACGTAGGACATGTTGCCCACGGTGGTCACGCCGCCCGCCAGCGCGGCCTCCGAGCCGCTGGTGTAGTCGTCGACCCAGTCGGGCTCCCGGGGATCGACCTGCTCGACGTTCAGGTGGACGTGGGGGTCGACCCCGCCCGGCAAGACCAGGCGCCCGGAGGCGTCGATCTCGCGGGCGCCCGCCATCGTGCCGCCGATCTGTGCCACCCGCCCGCCGGCCACGCCGACGTCGGCCTGCCGCCGCCCGTCGGCGTTCACGATCGTCCCCCCGCGGACGACCAAATCCATTTTTCCAGGGACCCTGCCAGGGTCCCCGAGCCCCCCCGCGACGGACTCCGCCGGGCCGAGCCCGGCTCCGTCCAGGCGATCGTTCATTGGTTCTCCTTCATCGGCGGGTGATGCCCGTTCTCTTGAGCCCCGGCGCCAACAGGGTGACGGCGCGCAGATTGCGACGCGCCAGGAGCGCATGGGGGTGACGTGGCCCGAGCGCGCGCCCCAGACTGTCGGCGGCGCGCCGGAACAGCGCCGCGGCGCGCGCATGGTGATGGTCGTTCCGTTCCAGCACGGCGAGGTCGTTGACGGTCAGCGCGACGTCCGGGTGATGGCGCCCGAGGAGCCGGGCCAGAGTCGGCAGCGCGCGCGCATAGAGCGCCCGGGCCCGCGCCAAGTTCCCACGCTGCTGCTCGACGGCCGCCAGCCCCGCCAGGCCGAGGCCGAACTCCAGGCTGCGCTCGCCGAACCTTCGCCGGAAGACCACCTGCGAGCGCCGGTAGAGCGCCGCCGCCTCGTCGAAATGGCCACGCGCTTCGACGACGGCCGCCAGCGCGGCGACGTCCGCCGCCCATGCCGGGTGCGACGTTCCGAGGGCCGCGGCGCGCATCGCCACCGCCCGCCGGGCGTGCGGCTCGGCCTCGGCGAAGCGGCCGCGGGCGTGAGCGATGCCTCCCAGGTTGTGCTCGAGCGTGGCGCGCGCCTGGCGGTCGCCGCGCGCCAGCAGCCGCTGCACCTGCCGGTAGTGGGCGGCCGCCTCGGCGTAGCGCCCCTCGGCCTTGCGCAGGACACCGAGATTGTTGAGCACGGCCGGCGATCAACGGATCGCGGGGCGGCAGCCGCCGGCGCGCCTCCGCCAGCGCCAGCTGAAAGCCCCGATTGGCGTCGGCATAGGCGCCGCGGGCGCGGTCGAGGCCGGCGAGGGCAATCCGCGCCAGCAGCCGCAGGCGGACGAGATCGAGATCGTCGCCGGGCGCGCGCAGGATCGCCAGCGCCCGGCGGAGTGCCCGGGCCGCCTCGATCGGGCGATCGCGCGCTTGCAACATGGTGGCCAGCTCGACCAGCACGTTGGCCACGTCGGGGTGGCGAGGCCCCTCGGCCGCTACGTAGCCCGCGAGCGCGCGCCGGCAGGCCCGTTCAGCGAGAACGTAGCGCGCGTCGGCGCGCAGCGCGATGGCGCGTTCGTGGGCAGCAACGGCGATGTCGAGTTGGCGCCGGGCGCGGGCGTCGGAGACGTCTCGGTGCGCGGGGATGGATGCCTCCGGGCGGTCATTGTAGCGTGGGCGACGAAAATGTCGCCGCCGCCGTCCTCGGGATCGTCGTCGCAGGCCCGGCGGCGATTCTTTGCGCCGGAGGTGATCCAGACCTCGGCCATGGACTGCGGGCCCGCGGCGCTCAAGTGCCTGCTCGAGGGGTTTGGCGTCGGCGTCAGCTACGGCCGCCTGCGCGAGGCCTGCCAGACCTCCGTCGACGGCACCTCGATCGACACGCTGGAGACGCTGGCCGTCAGCCTCGGTCTCGACGCCGAGCAGGTGATGATGCCGGTCGACCACCTCTTGCTCCCCGAGGCGGACGCGCTCCCCGCAATCGTCGTCATGCGATTGCCCTCGGGGCTGGTGCACTTCGTTGTCGTGTGGCGGCTCCACGGCCAGTTCGTGCAGGTGATGGATCCGGCGCGCGGGCGGCGCTGGGTGCGGCGCGAGACGTTCCTGCGCGACATCCACGTCCACAGTCTTCCCGTCCGGGCCGAGGCGTTTCGCGACTGGGCCGGCAGCGACGACTTCACGCGCCCGCTGGCCCGGCGGCTGCGCGCGCTGGGGGTGACCGACGGCGCGTCACTGATCGCCGGGGCGCTCGAGGATCCGGCCTGGCCGGCGGTCGCCGCGCTCGACGGGGCGGTGCGGACGGTCGCCGCGCTGGCGGCGTCGGGCGCGATCGGGCGCGGCCCCGAGGCGGCCCGGCTCGTCGCGTCGCTGGCCTCGGCTCCGGCGGGCGGCGCGGGAGCCCCGCCCTCGCCCCCGATGTACGCCACTGCTACCGCGGCGCCGGCCGCCGAGGACGGCAGCGCGCAGGTCTCGATCCGCGGCGCCGTCCTGCTGCGCGTGTCCGGCGCGACGCCGCTCGACGCCGAGCAGAAGGCGGCGCTGCCAGCTGAGCTGCGCGCCGCCGTCGACGAGGCGCGGCCGCGGCCAGCCGCCGAGCTGTGGCGCCTCCTGGCCCGCGACGGACGCGGGCGTTTTGGGGTGCTGGCCGTGGGGACCGTGCTGGCGGCCCTGGGCACGGTCGGCGAGGCGCTGCTGTTCCGGATGCTGGTCGATCTCGGCGCGGGACGCGGCGGGGGTCTCCTGGCGCGGGCCGCCGGCCGGCTCCTCGGGGGCGCGCCGCTCGGGGCGGGGGCGCTCTTCGGCGCGGCGCTCGCGCTGCTGGTGGCGCTGCTCCTCTTGGAGCTTCCCTTGGCGGGAGGGCTGAGCCGGGCCGGGGGGAGGCTCGAGGAGCGGCTGCGCGCTCTCTACCTGCGCAAGATCCCGCGTCTGCCTGACCGCTACTTTCAGAGCCGACCGGTGTCCGACATGGCCGAGCGGGCCCACCTCCTTCACCGGCTGCGCGCGCTGCCGACGTTGGGCGGTACGATCGTGCGCGTCGCCGTCGAGATCGCGGTCATCGCGGCTGCGCTCTCCTGGCTCGATCCGCGCAGTGCGCCGCTGGCCGTCGCGCTCGGCCTGGTGACGTTGCTGATCCCGTTCGTCGCCGAGCCGGTCGTCGCCGAGCGCGATCTGCGGATGCGCAACCACGCGGGCGCCCTGGGCCGCTTCTATCTCGACGGGCTGCTCGGCCTGGTGGCGGTGCGGACGCACGGTGGTGAGCCGGCGCTGGCGCGCGAGCACCGCGATCGCCTGCGCGAGTGGAGCGCCGCCGCCGACCGGGCGCTCGGCGCGGCGCTCACGGCGGAGGCCGCACAGACGCTGCTCGGCCTGGCCCTGGCGGTCCGCCTGCTGGCCGGTTTCTTCGCGCGCGGGGCGGCGGGCGCTCCGGCCGCGACGCTACCACCCGGAACGGCGCTGCTGCTGGTCTACTGGGCCCTGTCGCTGCCGGCGCTCGGTCAAGAGCTGACGGCGCTGGTCCAGCAGATCCCCGCCCAGCGTAACCTCACGCTGCGGCTGCTCGAGCCGCTCGGCGCGCCCGAGGACGACGCGGCGGGCGCCATCGTCGCGCCCGCGTCGCGCGAAGACGACGACGCGGGCGTGGGCGTGGGCGTGCAGCTCGCCGACGTGCGGGTGGTGGCCGGCGGTCACCAGATCCTGCAGGTCGACGCGCTCAGCTTCGCTCCCGGCGAAGAGGTGGCGATCGTCGGCGTGTCGGGCGCGGGCAAGTCGAGCCTGGTGGGGTTGTTGCTCGGCTGGCACCGCGCCGCGACGGGTACGATCCACGTCGACGGCGCGCCGCTCGACGGCGCGGGGATCGTGGCGCTGCGTCGCCGGACCGTCTGGATCGATCCCGCCGTCTATCTCTGGAACCGCTCGCTCGCCGAGAACCTGGCGTTCGGGCTGGCGGCGGTACCTGATGAGCTCGCCGCCGCGCTCGACGAGGCAGAGCTCGGCGAGGTGGTGCGCCGGCTGCCCGCCGGAGTCGCGACGCCGCTGGGAGAGGCGGGCGGGCTCGTCTCGGGAGGCGAAGGGCAGCGGGTGCGGTTCGGACGCGGGCTCCTGCGCGCGCGCCCGCGGCTGGTGATCCTCGACGAGCCGTTTCGGGGGCTGTCGCGCGATCAACGCGGCGGTTTGCTGGCGCGGGCGCGGGCGCGTTGGTCGTCGGCGACGCTCTTTTGCGTCACCCACGACATCGCCGAGACAGCGACGTTTCCGCGCGTTCTGGTGATCGCCGACGGGCGGGTGGCGGAGGACGGCGCGCCGGCCGATTTGCTGGCGCGACCCGGCTCGCGTTACGCGGCGCTGGCAGAGGCGGAGCGGCGCGTGCGCGCGGCCTCCTGGTCGGGCGAGCGCTGGCGTCATCTGCGGCTCGAGGATCGCCGCCTGGTGGAGAGGCCGCGGTGAGTGCCCCTTTCCAAGGTCCTTTCCCAGGCTCTTTCCAAGCCCCCTTGGACGACTGCCTCTGGCCGCTCGACCGGCGGGACGAGCTGACGGCGGCGCTGGCCTCGGCGGCCGGGATCAGGCGGCTCGGCCCCTCGGAGCGCTTCGAGCTTGGTTACGCCGACGTGGCGCCGGCGCTGACGCCGCGGGCGCGCGCAGAGGCGCCGGCGGTTCTGCGCGTGGGGAGCGGCGCCGGGGCGCTCCTCGGGATCGTCAGCCATGCGTCGAACGAGGTCCGTCTGCTGGCGCCGGGCGGCGCGACCGTCGTGCGCCAGAGCGCCGCGCTGTCGGCGCTGTTGCGCGCGCCGGCCGAGGCGTGGTCGCAATCCGGCGTCGAAGCGGCGGTCGCGCGCG
Source organism: uncultured Pseudomonadota bacterium (assembly GCA_963723305.1). Taxonomy (GTDB): domain Bacteria; phylum Myxococcota_A; class Polyangia; order Fen-1088; family Fen-1088; genus JADGRB01. The sequence continues at coordinate 37,018 of CAVRRT010000185.1, read as the reverse complement.
CGGGCTTCGTTGGTGAACGTGGCGGCGCGGTGCGAAGCGCCCTGCTCCTCGCTGCGCTCGGAGGCGAGCGGGTGGCGGAGGGGGCCCGCTTGCGGCCGGCGCCGGGCTCGATCGGTGCTGCGCTGCGCGCCGCGGGCGTCGGGCGGCGGCTGGGGGCGGCGCTCGGCGGTTACCTCGGTCAGCTGGCGCTCTTCGTGGCGCTCTGGGGGACGGTCGGTGCGCGCGCGGTGGCGGCGGGCGATCTCGGCGCCGGCTGGAGCTGGATCGCGCTCGTCGCGTTGCTGGCCGCCGTCCGGCTCGCCTCGTCGTTCGCGGCCGGCCGCCTGGCGATCGAGGCCGGCGCGGTGCTGCGCGACCGGGTCCTGCATGGTCTCCTCCGCCTCGACACCGAGCCGCTTCGTGCCGCGGGGATCGGCCAGCTCATGGGGCGCGTCGCTGACGTCGAGGCGGTCGAGTCGCTGGCGCTGGGCGGCGGCCTCACCGCCGCGGTGGGGGCGTTCGAGCTCGTCACCGGGCTGTGCGTGCTCGCGCTCGGCGTGGCGCCGGGCGGCCAGCTGGCGTTCGCCGCCGGCTGGTGCGCGATCGGCGTCGCGCTCGCCCTCCGCGTGCGGAGGCGGCTCGCCTCCTGGTCGTCGGCGCGGTTGGCGCTCACCCACGATCTCGTCGAACGAATGGTCGGGCAGCGGACGCTGGTCGCGCAGCAGCCGCCCGAGCTGTGGCACCGCGACGAAGATCGCGCGCTCGCCGCCTACGCCATGCGGGGCCGCGCCCTCGATCGCGCGGTGGCGGTGCTGACCGTGGTGGTGCCGCGGGGCTTCGTGATCGGCGCCGTCGCCCTGCTGGCGCCCCAGCTGTCCCAGGCGGCGCTGCGTCCGGGCGCGTTCGCCGCCAGCCTGGGCGGCATCCTCTTCGTCGCCAGCGCGCTCCGCAAGCTGGCGCAGGCGTTCCCCGCGCTCGGCAGCGCGGCCATTGCCTGGAGCAACATCGGCGAGCTGCTGGCGGGCGACGGGGATCCCGCGCGCGCGCTGCCTGGTGGCTCGCCGCCTGCGGCGTCGGATGGCGTGCTGGCGCGACCGCCGCCTGCGGCGTCGTCTGCGTTGTCCCCGCGGTCGGAGGCCGCGCCGGTCGATCGCGGCCCGCTCCTGGCGGCGCGCGATCTCGGTTTTCGCTACCCGGGCCGGACCGACGCCGTGCTCGAACACTGCGCGCTCGAGATCCGGCGCGGTGATCGCGTGCTGCTCGAGGGGCCCTCGGGCGGCGGCAAGTCGACGCTGGCGGCGCTGCTCTGCGGGCTGCGCGCCCCCTCCTCCGGCAGCCTGCGGCTCGACGGCGTCGAGCGGACCGTGCTCGGCGACGAGCGCTGGCGGGCGCGCGTCGGCGCCGCGCCGCAGTTCCACGAGAACCACGTCTTCTCGGCCAGCCTTCTCTTCAACCTGCTGCTCGGCCGTGCCTGGCCCCCCCGCCGCGAGGACGTCGTCGAGGCCGAGGCGCTCTGCCGCGAGCTCGACCTCGGGCCGCTCCTGGCGCGCATGCCCTCCGGCCTCGAGCAGCTGGTCGGTGAGAGCGGCTGGCAACTGTCGCACGGTGAGCGGGGACGGCTCTACATTGCGCGTTCACTTTTGCAGCCGCTCGAAGCGCGTATCCTCGACGAGAGCTTCGCCGCGCTCGATCCCGAGACGCTCGAGCACGCGCTCGCCTGCGTGCTCCGGCGCGCCGACACGCTGGTCGTCATCGCCCACCCATAAATCGTCATCGCCAAGCGGTAGCGGTAAAGTGCCAGTCGTTGTGGCCGACGAGGTGTGGGTTGATGTGGGACGGTGCCCCTCAGCTTCGATTCCGGATTGGTCGATATAGGGAGCCCGAGATCTAGATGTCGCCGTCGAGCCCGACGCCACCGCACGAATCGATCGCCGTTCCGTCCGGCGCGCCGCTCACGCGTGGCGCGAGCATCGGCCGTTACGTCGTGCTGGGTCTGGTCGGGCGCGGCGGGATGGGCGAGGTCTACGCGGCGTACGATCCGGAGCTCGATCGCAAGGTGGCGGTCAAGCTCCTGCGGGTCAAATCCGGCAACGGCGTCTCGCTGACCGAGGGGCGGCAGCGGACGCTGCGCGAGGCGCAGGCGATCGCGCGCCTGTCACACCCCAACGTCGTCGTCGCGTACGACGTGGGGACCTTCGAAGACAAGGTCTTCATCGCGATGGAGTTCGTCGAGGGGAACACCGTCACCTTCTGGCTGGAGCAGCAGCCGCGGACCTGGCAGGAGATTCTGCGGGTCTTCATCGACGCCGGGCGAGGGCTCATCGCCGCGCACGAAAAGGGGCTGGTCCACCGCGACTTCAAGCCCGACAACGTGATGGTCGGTCGCGATGGCCAGGTGCGCGTGATGGACTTCGGGCTCGCCCGCCAGATCACCGAAAAACCCGGCGCCCGGCCACGCCCGCGCCCGCGCGGGCCGATCCTGAGGGCCGACATGGAGGTCGGCGCGGGGACGCTGCCGCTCGACCAGGGGACGCTGGTGCTCAACGGTCCTCCGGGTGGTGGTTCCGATACTGGCGAAATGCAGTCCTCGGTCTCGGGTCTGTTCGACGCGCGCCTCACCCGGACCGGCGCGATGATGGGGACCCCGGCCTACATGGCGCCCGAGCAGTTCTTCGGAAAAGAGACCGACGCGCGGACCGATCAGTTCAGCTTCTGCGTCTCGCTCTACGAATCGCTCTACGCCGAGCGCCCGTTCCCAGGGAAGAAGCTCACCGAGCTGACCGCCAACGTCGTGCAGGGGACCATCCGCGACGCGCCGCCGGGGACCAAGGTCCCCTTCTGGGTGCGCAGGATCCTGCTGCGCGGCCTGCGCTCGGCCCCGGCGGAGCGTTTCCCGTCGATGGCGGAGATGCTCGACGCGCTCGGGAGGGACCCCCGCGCGGCGCGCAAGAAGTGGATGGTGGGAGCCGCGGTCGCATTGTTGCCCCTGGCGGTCGGTTTGGGAGTTCGCCAGAGCGTCGTCGATCGGCGGGCTCTCTGCATTGGAGGGGGCGACAAGCTGGCGGGCATCTGGGATCTGCACCCGCCCGATCAACCCGAGGGGCCACGGCAGTCGCAGATTCACGCCGCCTTCCTGCGCACCGGGAAGAGCTACGCCGCCGACGTCTACGAGACGGTGACCCGCGCGCTCACCGGCTACGCGCAGAGCTGGGCCAACATGTACCAGCAGACCTGCGAGGCGACGCAGCTCCGCCACGAGCAGTCCCCCGAGGTCCTGGATCTAAGGATGTCGTGCCTACAAGAGCGCCTCAGCGGATTTCACGCGCTCACCGATGTGTTCGCGAACGCGACAGCCGAGATTGTCGAGAACGCCGTCTCAGCGACAAACGCGCTCGCGACGCTTGACCGCTGCGCGGACGTTCCAACACTGCGCGCGGTCATTCGGCCGCCCGACGATCCGGCGACCGTGGCAAGGGTGGGGGAGCTGCGACAGCGGCTGGCCGAAATGAAAGCACGCTTCGACGCTGGACAGTGGAAGCAGACTCTCAAAGACGCGCCTGGCATTGTTCGGCAGGCGCGCGCCGCCGGCTATCAACCTCTTCTCGCGGAGGTCCTTAGCCTCGCAGGGCAAATGTACTCCACGGCCAATGATACCAATGCCTCCGAAAAGGCGCTGCTCGAGGCCTATCACCTGGCGGACGCTTCTCGCGACGACGAAGTTCGTGCAGAGGTTGCGGCAGAACTCGTTTTCGTGACCGGCTACCAACAGCGGCACGCGGAGGACGCGCACCGGTGGGCCGAGGCCGCAACGGCGATCCTCCAGCGCTTGGGTGGCCACGATCTCCTTCGGGCCTGGTATCTGAACGACCTCGGCTGCGCCTATTTCGCGAGCGGTGATGATGAGGCGGGCGCAACGGCCCTCAAGCAGGGGCTGGCGCTCAAACAGAAGCTCCTCGGGTCCGATCATCCCGACGTCGGACTATCGAACGGAAATCTTGGGTACGTCCTAGAGCGAATGGGGCGGAGCGAGGAAGCTCTGTCGTACGTTCAACGCGCGATCGAGATCGAAGGCAAAAAACTGGGTCTGCAACATCCTAGCCTCGCCATGCAATTCGATAACAGAGGCGAGATCCTCAATGCGTTGGGGCGCTCCTCGGAAGCCCGGCGTTCCTTCGAACAGGCCATCGCCATCTGGGAACGGGAGTTGGGACAAGACGATGTGACGCTTGCCTCCCCGCTGACTGGAATCGGCGTCAGCTATTTGAGCGAGGCCAAGCCGTCCAACGCGATCGTGGCCCTGGAGCGCGCGATCAAGGTGCGTGTCGGCAGGGAATTCGATCCCGTCGATCAGGCGCACACGTACTTTGAATTGGCGCAGGCTCTCTGGGATTCTGGGCGCGAACAGACGCACGCGCGTCGGTTGGCAGAAGAAGCGAAAGCTTTCTACGTCAAATCCGCGAGGGAGAAGGACGTCACGGCGGTTGATACCTGGCTACGCGATCGCCGCTCGAGTTGAGCTCGACCGGTCGTCCTACGCTTTGAGACCGGCGCGGTTGTGGTTGGCGCCGAGACCTGCGGCCTTGATGGCGGACTTCACTTTGAGACCGGCGCGGTTGTGGTTGGCGCCGAGACCTGCGGCCTTGATGGCGGACTTCACTTTGAGACCGGCGCGGTTGTGGTTGGCGCCGAGACCTGCGGCCTTGATGGCGGACTTCACTTTGAGACCGGCGCGGTTGTGGTTGGCGCCGAGACCTGCGGCCTTGATGGCGGACTTCACTTTGAGACCGGCGCGGTTGTGGTTGGCGCCGAGACCTGCGGCCTTGATGGCGGACTTCACCTTGAGACCGGCGCGGTTGTGGTTGGCGCCGAGACCTGCGGCCTTGATGGCGGACTTCACCTTGAGACCGGCGCGGTTGTGGTTGGCGCCGAGACCCGCGGCCTTGATGGCGGACTTCACTTTGAGACCGGCGCGGTTGTGGTTGGCGCCGAGACCTGCGGCCTTGATGGCGGACTTCACTTTGAGACCGGCGCGGTTGTGGTTGGCGCCGAGACCTGCGGCCTTGATGGCGGACTTCACTTTGAGACCGGCGCGGTTGTGGTTGGCGCCGAGACCTGCGGCCTTGATGGCGGACTTCACTTTGAGACCGGCGCGGTTGTGGTTGGCGCCGAGACCTGCGGCCTTGATGGCGGACTTCACTTTGAGACCGGCGCGGTTGTGGTTGGCGCCGAGACCTGCGGCCTTGATGGCGGACTTCACTTTGAGACCGGCGCGGTTGTGGTTCGGCGAAAGTTGGAAACCGGCCTTGATGGCGCTCCTGATCTTGAGACCAGCGCGGTTGTGGTTGGGCGACAGATCGTAGCCGGCCTTGATCGCGCTCTTCACCTTGATGCCCGTGGTCTTCGTCGTGGTCTTCGTCGTGGTCTTCGTCGTGGTCTTCATGATCGTGATCTCCTGAATTTCGCTGCTTGGTTTTGAACTTCGCCGCTTGGTTTTTTTTGCGTGAACGACTCACGCAATTGCAGCGAGCGTGCCATCACGACGATGTGAAGATCGAGACGAGTTTTCAACGATCGTGGATCACGCGCGGGGCGCGCCTATGACCAACGGGGTTCCGCTCTATGACTAGCGGTGGACTATCGCGCGCTAGTCATGGTCAGCTGGCCCACCAATACGAGAGTTTCAGTAAAAGGACATCGGTGGTCGCGCCGTGATCGAACTCGCGTGGGGCCAGCATTGCCGGGCCGATGAGGCTTTGCACCCCCGGAATCTGTGAGCGCGTATACACAAGGTAGAGTGTCGAACCGAGGCGATACTCCCAGCGGAAGACGACGCTGGCGTTGATGGCGGCCTCTTCGAAGTCGGGGTTGGTTCCGGGGATGACGGAGGGCGCGGCGGCGAGCGCCGACAGGTGGACGGTGCCACCCGGCTCGCGCGGGGGGGCGCCCGGCGCGCTCGGCAGCGATCCGACCGCGCGTAGATCTGAAAAGTGCCCGGAGGCGAGGAACGCCTGTGCGTACGCCTGCAACGTGAGCCGCGGCGTGAAGGTGTAGCTGACGCGGAGGGTGGCGCTGACGTTCTTGGCGGCGAGCTTGCCGAACAGGTAGGGATCGTCGGCGCCGACCGACTGCCAGGCGTAGCGGTATTCGCCGGCCGCCCAGGTGAGCTGCGGCAGGATCTCGATGTCGAATTGCGGGAGCGCGTGGAAGAGGGCGCTCGCCTGCACGCTGGTCCAGTAGATCCCGGCGCCCATCACCTGCGTCTGGTTGGCGACCGTGGCGTAGATCGACCGGCGCGGATCGCTGTCGTACTCGAGCTTGCCGCCCAGGTAGCCGGCGCGTTCCAGCGCCGTTCCGTCGCCGACCTCGCGGTCGTCGAACCGCGCCGGCGCGTAGTCGGCCGCCAGAAACACCGACGAAAAATCGAGCAGGTGCAGCCGGGTGTTCAGCTCGTAGTTCTGGCCGAGATCGAGCCAGGAGAGGTTGCGGCTGTCCGAGACGACCAGCGCGCTGGCGGTGTCGACGGTGTGCTTGCCGGGCTCGAGCGTGCGCCAGCCGACGCTCGCCTGCACCGTCTCCACGTTCTGCCGCTGCATGTAGCCGAGGTCGTTGTAGTTGAGCTGCCGACCGGCGCCGGTGTACTCCGCGCTCCAGGTGAGGTGCTTGCCCCCCTCTTTCGCCACCCGCAGCCAGCCGCCGGGCGCGGTCGCGCCGGCGCCGATGAGGGTGCCGTCGGGCTGCAGCACCGGCGGTCCGCTGCGAATGTAGGACTCGATGAACGCCCCGTTGACGACGTAGGCGCTCGACGGCGAGCGCCAGAGACCGTCGACGCCGCCCACGTAGGAGTCGTGGAAACAGTTGCTGCCGATGAGCGGCGTGGCGCCCGAGGGGCAGAGCTCACGGAGGCTGCCGGTGGTGAGCGGCGGGTAGCCGCCGTCGCTCTCGGAGGTCGAGGAGCCGGTTCCGATGATGCCGATGTGGCCGCCGGCGCCGAGCTCGCGCTTGAGCCGGAGGACGTTGAAGGCGGTGATCGGCGCCGCCAGCCGCTCGGTCGTGGTGGCGTTGACGTTGTCGTAGATCGAGACGTGGTTGGCGGCGGTGAGCGCGCTGAGCGCGCCGATCGTCCAGTTGGGATTGAGGCGCCCGACCAGCTTCCCGGCGCCGTAGATCGTCGCCGGCGTCGGGACGTCGACCAGCTCTTCGCTGCTGGAGGCATCGCTCCGCAGCGACGGCGCCACCGGCGCGCTGCCGATCCGGCGCGAATAGAACACCTGCATGGGGAACGAGAAGGCGTCGATCCCCTCCAGGAAGAACGGCCGCTTCTCGGGCAGGAAGGTCTCGTAGGTGCTGAGATTCAGGATGATCTGATCCAGCTCCACTTGCGAAAAGTCCGGGTTGAGGGCGGCGTCGAAGGTGAGGTCCTGGGCGATGTGCCACTTGAGATCGAGCCCCACGGAGGCGCTGGCGTCGGTGCCGCTGCCGACGGAGGTCTGGCTGGCGTCGTGGCGGCGCGCGGAGCCGAGCACGAACGGCTGCAGCTCGAGCGCGCCCGCCCCCTTGAGGCCTCCCAGCCCTTCGAGGCGCCCGAAGAAAGGGATCGGCGCGGGGACGTCGCGGGGGACGTAAGCCCACAGATCCGTCTCCTGGCGATCGGCGATGAAGCGCGAGGCCTGGAACCCCCAGCTCTGCACCGGCAGCCTGCTGTCGAAGCGCAGCACGCGCAGCGGGATCCGGATCTCCGCCGACCACCCCTTGGCCGTGCGCGCGGTCTTCGCCTCCCAGTTCTCGTCCCACTCCCAGGAGTAGGTCGTCTGGTCGATGATCTGCGCGTCGGCGAGCACGCCGGCGATGTTCACCGCGAACATGTAGGCGCTCTTGCCGTCGTTGCGCGAGTCGATCTGGACGTAGACCCACTCGCTCTCCGAGTCGTGGTCGCGACGGGTCAGGCGCTCGACGATTGGCGTGCGGATCTGCTCGCAGTCGAAGCCGATGTAGATCGCCGACTCGTCGTAGAGGACGTGCACCACCGTCGTTTCCGAGGGCTTGCCGCCGTCGAAGGGGAACGACTGCCTGAACAGCGAGGAGCCGGGCGACAGCATCCAGACCGGATCGTCGAGGTGTCCATCGATGAGCGGGGGCGCCGGCGCGTGAACCGCGGTCAGGTGAGGCGGACCGGCGCCCTCCACAGGAGTCAATGCGAGCAGGGCGGCCAGGACAGGGAGTGCGGGCAAAGGTCGTCGCTAAAGGCCACGATACCGGTCGCTGCACGGCCTCGCAAATCGCATTTCGCCGTCGGGGAGCGACGGCCTCGAGCGTCAGGCGAGGGGGCCTTCGGCGAGCCTGGCAGCGAGGGTGGCGATCCCCTCGGGCCCCACGTCGATGGTGGGGAGGCGGGGGAGAGAGATGACCGGCAGCCCGAGATCGCGCCGCAGGTCGGCAATCGTCTGCTCGGCGAGGCGCCGGTGCGCGCGCGCCGCCGACACGAGGCGCAGCGTCGCCGCCAGCGCCGCGTCGTCCGTCGGCCGTGGCCCGGCTCGCTCGGCACGATCGAAGGCGCGATCCAGCAGCGGGGCCAACTGCGGGGCGGAGGCGTCGTCCGAAGGGAAGGCGTTCACCACCAGCGGCCCGAGCGGCAGGTGCAGGCCGTCGCGCACGGCGGCGGCGAGCTCCCGGGCCTCGCGCGCCGGCAGCTCCTCGGCCAGCGTCACGATCACCAGCGCCGCCCGCGCCGGATCGCGCAGGAGCTCGTCGACGGCGCGCGCATCGCGCGCGAGCGGCCCCTTCGGCATCGCGGCCAGGATCGCCCCCGGGATCCGCAGCATGAGCGCGGCGTGGCCGCTGGCTGGCCCGTCGAGGATGGTGAGATCGTAGCGCGGGCCTCCGTTGGCGCGCTCGGTGGTGTGCCACCAGGCCTTGCCGAGCAGCGCATAGGCGTCGAGCCCCGGCACCGCGCCGAGAAAGGCGCGCGTGGCGCGGTTATCGAACAGTGCGCGGGCGACCAGCTCGGAGCGGAGGGTCAGGACGCCGTACTCGCGCAGCGCGCTCTCGGGCGTCATGTTGACCGCGTCGATCCCGGGCGCCACCGTCGTCACCGTCGGGCCGAGCGGCGCCTGACCGAACAGACGCCCCAGCCGATCGGTCGGGGCGCTGGCTGCGATCAGGACCCGCTTGCCGGCGCCGGCGGCCGCCCGCGCCAGCGCCGCCGCCACCGTCGTGCGCCCGACCCCTCCCTTGCCGGAGATCAGGACCAGCGTGAGATCGTGGAGCGACCTCACGCGGCCGCCGTTCCGCGCTCGAGCTCGCGTTCGATGCCCCGTTCGGGCCCGCGCTCGAGCCCGCGTTCGAGCCCGCGTTCGAGCACGATCGCCGCCAGGATTCCGAGCTCGGCGCCCGAAGCGACGGTCAGTGCCGGGTCGTAGCTGAGGAGCGGCATCGTCACGCCGATGATCGGCAGCCAGCCGCGGCAGACGGCGATGTGCAGCGCGACCGGCGCCCCCAGCGCCATGCCGAACCCGGCCACCGCCGCGCGCAGGCCCGGATCGCGGCGCGCCGCCGGCGCTCTGGCGGCCAGCACCACGCCCGCGCCGATGGCCAGCCAGGCGGCCACGACGCCGAGCGTGCCTCCGGGCCCCAGCTCCTCTCCGACCAACGCGAAGGCGTAGTCGCTTGCCGGCGACGACAGGTGGCGCCGCGCGCTGCCGTGGCCGAGCCCCACGCCGTGCGACGCGCCGGCCGCGTGGGCGTGCGCCAGCGCCAGCACCTCGAATCCCTTGCCGCGGCGGTCGCTCTCGGGGGAGAGAAAGCCGCGGATCCGGTTGTCGACGTAGCCGAAGCGCGTGGCGCCGATCGCCAGGGCGATGAGCAGGAGACCGGCGGCGGGCACGATGCGCCGCCCCTCGACGCCGCCCCCGGCCAGCGCGGCGAACGCCACCGCCAGCGCGATCGCCGCCGCGGAGAAGTCCGGTTCCAGCACCAGCGCCAGGACCGCCAGCAGCGCCGCGGCCGCCGCCAGCCTGCGCGCCCGACGATCGCGGGCCGCCGCGATCAGCAGCGCCGCCGCGCCGATGAGGAAGGGCGCCGGGCTGCCCGAGAGGGGGCCGAGGTGAACCCAGCGGCGCGCCCCGGCGGCGCGAACGCCGACGCCGGGGGCGAACACCGCCAGCGCGACCGCCAGCGTCCCGAGGAAGAGCGCCGGCGCGAGCGCGAACAGCCGGCGCGTTCCCAGGCGCCCCAGGAGGGCGCCGAGCGCGGCGCCGACGCCCAGCCCGACGAGCTGGCGCGCGGCGAAGTGGGCAGGCGCGCCGACCCCCGCGGCGCCGGGCCGGGCCGGCGCCGCCGCCACGATGAAGAGGCCGAGCGCGCCCAGCCCGACGGCGGGAACGAGAAGCAGGCAGAGGGTGAACGCGCGGCGACCCATCGGATCAGAAGAGAAGAACCACGCCCAGGTCGACGTCGAAGAGATCGCCGAAGACGGAGTAGCTCATCGAAGAGACGGTGGGGGTCGCTTGGGTGGTGAGGATGGGACGGGAGAAGATCAGCGAGTAGGCGGCGCGCAGGGAGACTCCAATCGTCGGGGTGATGGCGACGTCGAGGCCGGCCGCGCCACGCAGCAGCGGCTGCTGAGAGTCGAGGGTCCCGCCGGAGATCGAGGCGTAACCGATGGTGACGCCGGCGGCGACCTGGACGAAGGGGCGCACGCGGCGCCAGCGCCAGCCGGCGGTCTGCACGACGGCGAAGCTGGTCTGCGAGATGGTCGTGCCGAGCAGATCGGTTTCGAACTGGTCGTAAAAGAAGTCGACCCCCACGTCGAGGTCGAAGCCGCTCGACGAAGCGAAGTAGCGACGGGCGAAGCTGCCACCGAACGAAGGGCCGTTGGTGGGGCCGATGCTCATTCCCTCCGGGCCGAGCCGATGACCGAGGCCGCCGTAAATGGCGACTCGTTTGTCGAACGGCGACGGCGGCGGTGCCGGTGGTGGCGCCACGAGGGGGGCGGTCGCGGACCCCGGCTCCGGCGGCGCGGGCTCGGCTTGCGCCCACCAGGAAGCCAGAACGACGGCCGCGAGCATCGGCAGAGATTACACGATGGTGACGAGATCCTGTCCCGCTTCCACCGCCATCCCTTCCGCGCAGCGGACGGAGGTCACACGGCCCGCGCGGGGGGCGCGGAGCTCGTTCTCCATCTTCATCGCCTCGAGGACGATGACGGTCTGGCCGGCCGTGACGGCGTCGTCGCCCTTCACCAGGAGCTTGACCACCCGCCCGGGGATCGGCGAGCGCATCGTGACCGGCGCGCTGTCGCCGCCGGCGCGGGCCGGGGCGGCGATCTTGGCGCGGCGGGCGTCGGTCACCTCGACGGCCAGGAGCAGCGGATCGGCGCCCGGCCGCCGGATTTCGACCGTCAGCTTCGCGCCGCTGCCGTCGACGGCCGCCACGGTCTGCTGACCATCCTGGCGCAGGATCCAGACGCCGCGCTCCGCCTCGACCACCTCGACGTCCAGCTCGACGCCGTCGACGCGCGGCCTCGCCCCCTCGCCGAGCTCGACGATCCGCTCCCGGCCGTCGAGCTTGACCGCGAACCGCGCGGGCAGGGCTATCCCTCCATGAACGACTTGAGGCGCTTGCTTCGCGACGGGTGGCGCAGCTTGCGCAGCGCCTTGGCCTCGATCTGTCGGATGCGCTCGCGCGTCACCTCGAAGTCCTGACCCACCTCTTCGAGCGTGTGGTCCGACTTCTCGCCGATGCCGAACCGCATGCGCAGCACCTTCTCCTCGCGCGGCGTGAGCGTGGCCAGGACCTTGCGCGTCTGCTCGGCCAGGTTCATGGAGATGACGGCGTCGGCGGGCGAGATGACGCTCTTGTCCTCGATGAAGTCGCCGAGGTGCGAGTCTTCCTCTTCACCGATCGGCGTCTCCAGGGAGATCGGCTCCTTGGCGATCTTGAGGACCTTGCGGACCTTGTCGAGCGGCAGCTCCATCTTCTCGGCGATCTCTTCGGGCGTCGGTTCCCGCCCCAGCTCCTGCACCAGGTAGCGGCTGGTGCGAATGAGCTTGTTGATCGTCTCGATCATGTGGACCGGGATACGAATGGTCCTGGCCTGATCGGCGATGGCGCGGGTGATGGCCTGCCGGATCCACCAGGTGGCGTAGGTCGAGAACTTGTAGCCGCGCTTGTACTCGAATTTGTCGACCGCCTTCATGAGGCCGATGTTCCCTTCCTGAATCAGGTCCAGGAACTGCAGCCCGCGGTTGGTGTACTTCTTGGCGATGGAGACGACCAGGCGCAGGTTGGCCTCCACCAGCTCCGCCTTGGCCTTCTCGGCCGTCCGCTCGCCGTCCTCGATCTCGTTGACGGTGTCGCGCAGGACCGTCTCGGTCAGCTTGGCCTCTTCCTCGACGCGCTTGATCTTCTTGCGCGCGTTGGCGATGACCAGCGACATCTCCTCGATCTCGTCGGGGCGGATGCCGAGCTTCTTGGCGATGGCCCTCTGCCGCAGGGGAGACGATCGGATCTCGCGCAGCGTCTTCTGCAGCTCCTTGATCGAGAGCCCCGACTTGTGCTCGCAGCCGATGATCTCCCGGTTGGCCTGCTCGATCCGCTCGACCAGCTCCTTCAACTTGAGCACGATCTTGTCGATCTGCTTCTTGTTGAAGCGCATCTCCTGCAGCGCATCGAGGATCTCTTGCTTGAGATCGTTGATCTGCTTCTTGTAGCGCTTGCGCGTCTGCTCCGAGACGGCCTTGGCCTCCAGCTTCTCGGCGACCTTCTCCTGCTCCTTCCAGAGCCGGCGGATCTTGTCGATCACCTTGCAGACGCGATCGATGTGCCACTGCTCGTCGAACTCGGCGTCCTCTTCGTCGGCGTCCTTGACGACCTCCTTGACCCGGATCTTCTGCTTGCGCAGCTTGTCGCCGAGGTTGAGGATCTCCTCGATCGCCACCGACGAATTGAGCACCACCTGCAGCACGCGCCGCTCGCCGTCCTCGATCCGCTTGGCGATCTCCACCTCGCCCTCGCGGGTGAGGAGCGACACCGACCCCATCTTGCGCAGGTACATGCGCACCGGGTCGTTGGTCTTCGAGTAGCCGTCGGCGTCTTCTTCTTCCTCGGCCTCCTCCTTCTTGGCGGCGGCCGCGGCGGCGGTCTCCTCTTCTTCTTCCTCTTCGCTCTCGGCCTCGGCGGCCTCGCCCTTCTGGACCTTGATCTTCGACGAGGAATCGACGATCTCGATCCCTTCACCCGAAAAGGCCGACAGCCAGTCGTCCATCTGGTCGGACGACACGATGTTCTCCGGCATGTGCTCGTTGACCTCGTCATAGGTCAAAAAGCCCTTGGCCTTGCCCATCGTGATGAGCTCGCGCTTCTTGCGCTCGCTCTCCTTGCTGGCCGAGGCTTTCTTGGGGGCGGCCCCGGGCGCGCCATTTTTCGCCGGCTTGGGGGCCCGCGGGGTGCGCGGTACCTCCTCCTCGTCCGTGTCGTCGTTCTCGGATTCGTTGTCGAAGGTGTCGTGTTCCATTTCCCTAGGGCCTCTGCAGGGCTGCCTGTAGCCCTTCCTTTGTTTTACGAAGCTCCATACCCCGGTTATTCAGAGCGCGCTGCGCCGCCTCGTCCCCCCGCGCGTGGGCCGCCTGCGACATCCGCGCGCTCATCTCGATCTCGGCGTCCACCCGGGAAAGCTCAAGCCGGGTGGCGAGCTTGCGGAGCAGGCCGGGCGGGTCGGCGACCTCGGCCAAGCTGCCGTCCATGAGCGCGGCAGCCACCGTCTTGCGCTGCTCGGGCGGAGCGGCGTCGAGCCAGGTCGGGACGTCGAGCTTGCCGTTCTCCGCCGCCATCGCGGCGGCCGTGCGGTGAAGTTGCCGAAGCATCGGGTTCACGAGCAGCTCGCTGGCCCGCGCTGCCTCGGGCGCCTGCAGGAGCTGGGGATAAAGGGCGAGAAACACGATGAGGTGCAGCTCTTCCGGCGGCAGGCGCACGGGCGCGGCCGGTGTGGGGCCCGTCGCCGTGCTCGCGGCGGGCGTCCCGGCAGTGGCGGGTGACGTCTCGCTGCCGGGCGCCGCGTAGCTGCGGTTGGCGCGCGTGGCGGCCTCTTGCAGGGCGCGCTTGACCTGCAGGTTCGTCAACCCCAGCACGCCGGCCAGCTGACCGGCGTAAAGCTCACGCTTAGTCTGGTTCGACACCCGCACCAAGAGGCCGGCCACCCGTTCGAGGGTCGCCATCTTCCCCTCGATGCTGCTCTCTTCGACGCTGTCCTGGATGAACTGATCCAGCATCGGCCGGGCGCCCTCGACCATGCGGCGGAACGAGGCGGGGCCGTCCGCGCTCCGGCGCACGAAGTCGTCGGGATCGAACCCGGCCGGCAGGCGCGCCACGCGGCCGTCGACATCGGCCTCCACGAACAGCGGCACCGCCTTCTGCGCCGCGCGCTGGCCGGCGGCGTCGCCGTCGAACACCACGGTGACGGTCTTGCCAAACCGCCGAAGCTCCCCCACTTGCTCGGAGGTCAGCGCCGTCCCCATGGGGGCGACCGCTTCCTCGATGCCCGCCTCGTGCAACGCGAGGACGTCGAAGTTCCCCTCGACGACGACGATGGCGTCGCTCTTGCGGATCGCCTCCATGGCCGCATGGAGGCCGTAGAGCTGCTTCTTCTTGTGAAAGAGCGCCGATTCCGGCGAGTTGACGTACTTGCAATCCTTGGCGTCCGGATCGAGGAGGCGGCTGCCGAAGCCCACGACCCGCTTTTGGCGATCGAACACCGGCAGCATCACGCGGTCGCGGAAAAAGTCGTAGCGCCCCCGCTCGTTGACCTGACAGAGACCAAGGCTCTCCAGATCGGAGGCCGGAATCTTCTTTGCGGCCAGGTGTGACGACAGCGCGTCCCAGCGCCCGGGCGCGTAGCCGACCCGGAACTTCTCGCGCACGGCCGCGCCGATGCCACGCCCCTCGACGTAGGCGCGAGCCGCCGCGCCGGCCGGCGAGGCGTACTGCTCCTCGAAGAACTCGGTCGCCAGATCGAGGGCCCGGAACATCCGCTCTTCTGTGGACTCCCGTTCCTGGCGCGCCTTGCGCTCGGCCGGCGTGAGCGGCCGGACCTCCAGGTCGACGCCCGCCGCCGCGGCCAGATCGGTCAAGACGTCCATGAAAGGACGCTGCTCGATCTTGACGAGGAAGCTTATGGCATCACCTTTTTCGTCGCAGCCAAAGCAGTGGAAGAACTGCCTGGGCTCGTGGACGGTGAACGAGGGTGTCTTCTCGCTGTGAAAAGGGCATAGGCCCTTCCAGCTCCCCGTTCCCGCCCGCTTGAGCTCCACATGGCGCTTGACGACATCGACGATGTTGGTCCGGTCCCGAACGTCGTCGATCTTCTCCCTGGGTACTAAAGGCACAAGAATATCCGCCGCACCGGAAGGCGGGCATCTTTTAGCGTAAGGTGCCTGCAAGTCAAGCCAGCGCGCCAATTTTGTGCGCGCCGGCGAGACCGCCTAATTGGTGCTGCGGAGGCGACCGCGCCGGGAGAAACGACGCGGTCGCGACGCGATGGGTCGATCAGGCCCCGGCGGCGCCCGAGTTGCCGGCGGCGCCCGTGCTTCCGGCGGCCCCGTTGCCTGCGGCGCCACTTCCGGCCGTCCCGCCGGTCCCCGAAGCGGCCGTGCAGCTCACGAGGAACATGTGCTGGTGGCCGTCGGCGACCATGGCCGTCACCGTGACCGATCCGCCCCCCGCGAGCGCCGCGAGATTGGCCACCGTGAAGGGGACCATGTGCGTGTGCGGGGTGATGGTCCCGGTCGCGTCGATGACCGGGCCGCTGGTGATCGTCTGGGCGGTCGTCGCGGTCAATGTCGAGGGGTGGACGGTCACCACGTGCATGTGCATCGTGTCGTCCGGGAGCTGCATCTCCGGGAGAGGATCGGCGCAGACCGCGCCGACTCCCGTGCCGCCGCTTCCAGTGGTACCGCCGGTTCCAAAGCTGCCGCCGGTTCCGCCGTCCGACGGCGAGCTCGACGAGCTGCAGGCCGCCGCGGCGCCCCCGATCAACGTGAACGTCAGCGTGACGAATTCCTTACGGGTCATCGACTTCGTATCCATGGCTCACCTCACCTCTCCGTGCGGTGACGGTGTGCATCTGCCAGGGGAGAGCAAGGCCGCGCGCTTCGCAAATTGGCGGGGCGCTGTTCCTGGATCTGATACCGCGGCAGAATGCCGGGATGGACGCCAGGCCGTCCCGAAGACTGCTGGTGCGCCTCTTGGCGGGGACGATTGTCCCGACGGTGGGCGCGCTCCTGGTGTTCGGTTTCTTCGCCCACCAGCTGGCGCGCCGCGCGCTCGAGGACGAGCTCGGACGGCGGCTGGAGACGGCGGCGGCGGGCGCGGCGGCGACGATCCTGCCGGAGCAGCTGCGCGCCATCGGGCCGGGCGACGAAGCGTCGCTGACCTATGCCAACGTCCGGCGGCGGCTGGAGGCGGCGCGCGAGCGGCTCGGCGTGCGGCGCGTGCTGGCCGTGACCGCCGATCTGAGCGCGCGCGGCGACACGGCGGGCGCGCTGGCGCTCGGCGCGCAGGCCTACGAGCTCACCGCCGACCGCGCGGAGATTGCCCGGGCCGCGGCGGGGAGGCCGGCCGCCTCGCCGCTCTTCGCCGGTCACGACGGCGTCCCTTACAAGCGGGCCTACGCGGCCGTCGGTGAGCCGGGGGAGATCGCCGGGCTGGTGGCCGTCGAGGGGAACGCCGACTACCCGGCGGTGCTGGCGGCGTTTCGGCGGTCGATGATCCTGGCCGGGATCGTCGCCGCGATCGGCGTTCTCGGGCTGACCGTCTGGATCGCGCGAAGGATATCGGGGCCGGTGACGCGGCTGGCAGCGGCGGCGGCCCGTCTGGGGCGCGGCGATCTCGATGCGCCGATCCCGATCGAGACGCGGGACGAGATCGGCGTCCTGGCGCAGACTTTCGAGGAGACGCGCGCGGCGCTCAAGGCGCGCGACGAAAGGACGCAGATGATGTTGGCCGGCATCGCGCACGAGGTGCGGAATCCCCTGGGGGGGATGGAGCTCTACGCTGGTCTTTTGCGCGACGCGCTGGGCGGGCAACCGGAGCGGCTGGAAGAGGTCGGGCGCATCGAACGCGAGGTGGGCCACCTCAAGACGGTGGTCAACGAGTTCCTGGAGTTCGCGCGGCGTCCGGCGCCCAGCCTGGAGGTCGTGGCGCTGGGTCCGCTCTGCGACGAGGTGCGGGAGCTGACGCGCGCCACCAGCGGGGCGGCGGTGGCCGTCGACGTGCCCCCCGCGCTGCGCGTGCGCGCCGACGTCGGGCAGCTCCGCCGCGTCCTGCTTAACCTGGCGCGCAACGCCGCCACCGCCGCCCGCGACGGGCACGTGCAGCTCGCCGCCTGGCCGGTGGCTGCCGGCGGCGTGCGGATCGAAGTGCGCGATGACGGGCCGGGCGTGCCGGTCCGGCTGCGCGAGCAGATCTTCACGCCGTTCTTCACCACGCGCGAGAAGGGGACCGGCCTGGGGCTGGCATTCGTGCGCGAGATCGTGCGCGAGCACGGCGGCGAGGTGGTGGTGGGCGACGCCCCCGGCGGGGGCAGCGTGTTCAGCTTCGACCTTCCGGGGGTGCCGTCATGAGCGGGCAAACGATCACCTCACCGATCCGAAGTTTCTCGATCACGATCCGGGCCCCGGTCACGTCGAGTCACCGGCGCGCCTCGACGCGATCATGGGTGAGCTCGGGCGCGCGCCGGTGGACGGCGTCCGCGTGGAGACCCCGCGCGCCGCGACCGACGCCGAGATCGAGGCGGTTCACCACCCCCGTTACCGCGCGCGGCTGGCGCGGCTCGCCGGCGAGTACGCCACGCTCGATCCCGACACCGCGGTCTCACCGGGGAGCTGGGAGGCGGCGACGCTGGCGGCGGGGGCGGCCGTCGGCGCCGTCGAGGCGGTGATGGAGGGGCGCGCGGGCAACGCCTTCGCGCTGGTGCGGCCGCCCGGACACCACGCGCGCCCCGGGGAGGCGATGGGGTTCTGCCTCCTCAACAACGCCGCGGTGGCCGCCGAGGCGGCCCGGCGCGCCGGCGCGGCGCGCGTGATGATCGTCGACTGGGACGTCCACCACGGCAACGGGACGCAGGAGATCTTCGCCGCGCGCGACGACGTCCTTTACATGTCGGTGCACCAGTACCCGTTTTATCCAGGGACCGGCGCGGCCGAGGAGACCGGCGTCGGTGCGGGGAAGGGGGCGACCGTCAACTGTCCGCTGCCGGCAGGTCAGGACGACGCGGACTACGGCGCCGTCTTCCACGATCTGTTTCTGCCGGTGGGCCGGGCGTTCAAACCGGAGTTGATCATCGTCTCGGCGGGCTTCGACGCGCATGCGCGCGATCCGCTGGCGGAGATGAACGTCACCGAGCGCGGGTTCGCGGCGATGACGTCGCTGCTGGCCCAGCTGGCGGCGGGCGTCTGCGGCGGCAAGCTGGTGCTGCTGCTCGAGGGGGGCTACGATCTTGCGGCGCTGGCGTCGTCGGTGCGGGCGTCGCTGGAGGTGCTGGCCGGACGGCGCGAGGAGTTTCCGCTCGGCGCGGGGACCGACGTCGCGCTGGCGGTGGCGGCGGCCCGCGACGCGCTCCGGGGGGGCGGGCGGATTGTCCCCAAGACGTGAGCGAGACATGACCAGGCGCTGGCCGCCATGGACCTTCGGGTCGGGCGCCTCGGTGGGAGCGCTGGGGAGCAGACTCTTCGCGCTCGTCTCGCTGGCGGCCTGGCTCTCGCTCGGCAGTCAGGTGCGCGTTCTGCTCGGCAGCCGGGGGCTCCTGCCCGTCGCCGAGCTCATCGACGCCGTGCGCGCCGATGGCCGGGCAACGCCGTTTGATCTGCCCACGCTCTGTTGGTGGTTTCATTCCGACCGCGCGCTGGTCGGCGGGACGATCGTCGGCGCGCTGTTGTCGCTGGCCGCGCTCGGGGGCTGGCGGCCACGGACCTGCTTGGCGCTTTCGACGGTGCTCTATCTGTCGTACGCCACGGTGGGGCGCGACTTCCTCTCGTTCCAGTGGGACAACCTGCTGCTCGAGTGCGGGCTGCTCGCCGCGTTCCTGCCGACCCGCCGGCCGGCGCCGGTGGTGCACTTCCTGTTTCGGCTGGTGCTCTTCAAGCTTTACTTCGAGTCGGGGATCGCCAAGTGGCAGTCGCAGCTCGGCGACTGGCAGGACGGCAGCGCGATGACCTACTACTACGAGACGGCGCCGCTGCCGACCTGGCTGGCGTTCACCGCGCACCACCTGCCGGTCTGGTGGCACCACCTCGAGAGCCGCGCGACGCTGCTGCTGGAGCTGGGCGTTCCGTTTCTGATCTTCGGGCCGCGGCGGGCGCGCCTCTTGGCCGCGGTCGTCTTCTCCTGGTTTCAGATCTTCAACGCCGCGACCGCCAACTACGGCTTCTTTTGCTACCTGGCCGCGGCGCTGAACGTCTTCCTGCTCGACGACGCCGACCTCGCCCGCGCCGGCGCGCGCGCGGCGCCGTACGTGCGGGCCTGGCTCCGCCGCGCGGTCGGGCGGTTGAGGGTCCAGGCACCGGCGCCGCCGGCTGGCGAAAAGCCACCGTCGGGCCTCCGCCGGGCGGCGGCCATCGTCGGTGCTCTGTTCCTGGTCGTCGGCTCGGTCGTCGACGGGCTCTATCAGCTGGCCGAGCCCGACGGTGCGCTGGCCTTCGCCGCGCCGCTGGTCGAGCTCAATCAGCGGTTTCGGTTGGTGAACAGCTACCATCTGTTCGCCTCGATCACCCGCGAGCGGATCGAGCCCGAGCTGCAGACGCTGGCCGACGGGGATCCAGGCCCGGAGCCGGAGCCGGCCGGCGACAGCGCCGACGACGGCCGCTGGACGCCGCAATATCTCTGGCACAAGCCGGGCGACCCGCGGCGCGCGCCCGACTTCGTGGCGCCACATCAGCCCCGGGTCGACTTCCAGCTCTGGTTCTACGGCCTGGCGTTTCGCCGCCGCGAGCCCACGTACGTCTCCACGCTCGTCGAGAGAATGTGCGAGGATCCCGCCGCCGTGCAGCCCCTCTTTCGCCAACCTCTCCCCCCGCACCCCGCGGCGGTGCGCATCGTCTACTGGCGCTACCTCTTCGCCAGCCGCGCCGACCGCCGCGCCACCGGCGCCTGGTGGCAGCGCGCGCGGGTGGCGACGAGCCGCGCCGTCCGCTGCCCGAGCACCGACCGATGACCGCCGCCGCGCCCGCCCCACAGCAGGGGATCCGCCGGGCCTCACTGGGCACGCTGTTCCTGACCATCTTCCTCGACCTGCTGGGCTTTGGGCTGGTGATCCCCTTTCTACCGGGGATCGCGCGCCGCCTGGGGGCGGGCGACTTCATGGCGACGCTGCCGGGGGCGGTCTTCTCGATCATGCAGTTCGTCTTCATCCCGATCTGGGGACGGCTGTCGGATCGGGTGGGGCGGCGTCCCGTCCTGCTCTGGAGCATCGCCGCCTCGGCGATCGGGATGGCGATGCTGGGGGTCGCGCCGACGCTGGTCTGGCTGTTCGTCGCCCGCATCTGGAGCGGCATCGCCACCTCCAACATCGCCGTCGCGCAGGCCTACATCGCCGACGTCACGCCGCCCGAGCAGCGCGCCCGCGGGATGGCCATCGTCGGCATCGCCTTCGGCCTGGGCTTCATCTTCGGCCCGTTCATCGGGGGCGAGCTGTCGCGGTTCCATCCCTTCGGGCGCGAGGGGATGTTGCCGCCGCTGGTGGCGGCCGGCCTCTCGACGATCAACCTGTTGCTGGCGTTTCGCACCCTGCCCGAGTCCCTGCCGCCCGAACGGCGCGGAAAGTCGCTCCGGCGCGCGTCGCCCATCGATCTGGGCGCCTTCCGGGCGGTGGTCGCCGTGCCAGGGCTGGGCGCGGCCGTCGCGCTCAACTTCATGCTCTACCTCTGGTTCTCCGGCATGGAGCAGACCTTCCGGCTCTTCACCGCCGACGAATTTCACATGTCCGACGCCGGTACCGGACGGGTGTTCGGTCTCATCGGCATCGTGAGCGCGCTCGTGCAGGGGGGGCTCGTCGCGCGGCTGGTCCCGCGCTTCGGCGAAGCGCGGCTCGTGCAGAGCGGGCTCGGCGTCCAGGCGCTGGCGTTCGGGCTGCTCGGCGTCTCGCCGCTCTTCGGCCCCTGGGGGAAGGTGGCCCTGCTGCTCGCCTCGGCGTTGATCGCGCTCGGCAACGGCCTCTGCTCGCCGACGCTGCCGGCGTTCGCCTCGCGCCGCGCCAGCGCCACGACCCAGGGGATGACGCTGGGCACGCTGCAGTCGGCCTCCGCGCTGTCGCGCGCGATCGGCCCGCTGGTGGGCGGCGCGCTCTACGCATCCATCGATCCGCGGGCTCCTTATTTGATCGGCGCCGCTGGCCTGGCCATCGCAACGGCGCTGGCCGTCGCCCGCCTGCGCTAAACCGACCGCGCCGGCCCCGACTGCGCCGGCTCGCCGGCGCCGGCCCGACTGCGTCGGCCCGACCGCGTTAGAGCTTGTTCTTCTGGCTGTCGCGGCGGGCTTCGGGCTTGGGCGTCTTCTCCGAGCCGTGCAGGCAGACACGGTTGCGCCCGCTGCGCTTTGCTTCGTAGAGCGCCTTGTCGGCGGCCGCCAGGAACGCGGCGTGGTCGCTGACGCCGCTCTCCGGGACGGCCGCGATGCCGAGGCTGATCGTCACCGGGATGTCCTTGCCGCCGAAGGTGAACTTGCGTTCTTCGACCGCGGCGCGCAGCCGCTCGGCGACGATCTTGGCGCCGCTTTGGTCGGAGCCGCGGCAGAGGATGGTGAACTCCTCGCCCCCGAAGCGTGCCAGCACGTCTTCTGTTCGCAGCAGCTCGGCCATCATCTGCGACAATTCCGACAGCACGAAGTCGCCCGCCGGGTGGCCGTGCGTGTCGTTGATCTTCTTGAAGTGGTCGATGTCGAGGAAGATCAACGCCAGCGGCCCCTTGTGGCGCGCGGCGAAAGCGAACTCCTTCTCCAGGTAGTCGGTGAAGTACTTCTTGTTGAAGACCTTGGTCAGGCCGTCGCGCAGCGCCGATTCGTACATCTGGCGCTGGAACACCTCGTCCAGGTAGTCGTGGTAGGTGAACTTCAGGATCGTCGTCGAGCCGACCATGATCTTGTCGCCGTCGGCGAGCTCCTTGCGATCGACCTTGATCCCATTGACGAAGGTCCCGTTGGTCGAGCCGAGGTCGACCACGATGATCTTCTCCCCCTCGCGCATGAACTGGCAGTGCTCGCGCGAGACCCCTTCGTCGTTCAACCGCACGCCGACCGTGGGGCCGCGGCCGACCACGGTCTTGTCCTCCTGCAGCTTGAACATCTCGCCGGCGCTCACCCCGGCCAGCACGACCAGGTAGGCGAGGTTGCGCTTCTGCTCACGATCGGACTCCGGCGGGACCGCGGGCTTGGTCTCCGTC
Source organism: uncultured Pseudomonadota bacterium (assembly GCA_963723305.1). Classification (GTDB taxonomy): domain Bacteria; phylum Myxococcota_A; class Polyangia; order Fen-1088; family Fen-1088; genus JADGRB01. The sequence goes on along the minus strand of CAVRRT010000185.1, from coordinate 14,618 downwards.
GTGTCCTTGAAGGTCGATGCTGCCGGCCCTCCGGTTTTCTTGGCGCCCATTCTGGCTCGATTATGTTAAGCGAAGCCGGCCGTTTCTCATAGTTGCTCGCGCCGGCCGCGGGCGTCGACGCGCCAGCGCAGGATCCCTTTTCCATCCGAGGCCGAGGCCGAGGCCGAGGCCGCGCCGCCGCCGTCGCCGATCCGGATGCGCAGCGCCTCGGCCTTGCGCAGCGGCGGGTACCGGGCCTTGCCCAGCAGCGCGGCCGCCACCGCCGAGAGGATCGGCTCATGCGCGACGAGCGCGATTGACGGCGCATCCTCGAGGTGCCGCCCGGTCGACCGCAGGAAGGCGACCACGCGCGCCGCCTCCCCCTCGGGGACCAGGAGATCGGTCACCGCCACCCGGTCGCGGTACCCGATCTCCGCGGCGACGATCTCGGCGGTCTGGACCGCACGGACCAGCGGGCTGGTGACCATCAGGGAAAATTCGACGCCGCGCCGGGCGAGCGCGCGCCCCAGCCGGCGGCCGTCGTCGCGGCCGCGCACGGTGAGCGCACGTTCTTCGTCCCGCGGGGCATCGTCGCCGGCCTCGGCATGCCGGATCAGCGTCACACGCATGGCGCGGACGACCGTGTTAGGGCTGGCCGTCGTCTTGACCGACGTCGTGAGCGTCGTGGCCGCCAGCGTCGCCCGGGCCCGAGGGGCCGGTCTCGGAGGCTGGCGACGGGACGGCCATCGCCGCGGGGCCCGGCGCGCTGTCGTTGGCGTTGGCGGAAGGCGCAGCCCTGGCTTCCGCCACGGGGGCGGCGGGAACGGGCGCCGGTCCCGGGTCGATGCCGTGCTTCTTGAGCGCGGCCCGGTAGTGATCGCGCTCGGCGTTCGCCGCCAACAGGCGCTGCCTCATGATGTCGTTGTTTTGCTTGAGGCGCGTGATCTCGGAGAGGTCGCGCTGGCGGGTGGAGTCGACGCGCGACGCGCGGGCGAAAGCCTTCAAGAACTCCGCTTGGCCGAGCTCCGCCATTCCTGCGGCGTTGTACTTGCCGGTATCCACCTTCTCCAGGTAGCCCTCGGCGGCCAGGCCCAGCAGCGCCTTCGACACCTGGGGCTCGCCGGCGCCGATCGACAGCGCAATGTCGACGGGGCTGAACGACTCGTTGGCCGCGGCCATCCGCTTGAGCTCGTCGTAGAGCTCCTGGCGATCGACCTTGGCCCCGGCGTCGCTCCCGAAAGAGCTCTTGCTGCTCGTGTGGCTTCGCTTGAGGCTCATCCCGGTCTCCTGTCCTGAAGTCGCGTGCCTTATACCACTGATTCGACCTAGAACCCGACCTGCACCGCCGCCTGGACGCGGTTCGCGGTGGGCGCCGTCTGCCCGTCGCCGGTGAGGTGGCTGTAGTCCATCTGGACCTTGATCCGGTGGCCCCGCACGTAGGCCGAGACGGCGCCGCTCTGTTCGTTTTCGTAGCTGCCGGCCAGGATACGCTGAGCGACCGTGGCGCCGTAGAGGGGGAGGTCGGTGTGCCCCACCCGCGCCGCCACTTGCAGCCGATGGGGGATCAGGAAGTAGCTCCCCTGGACGTAGCCACCCCAAAAGGTGTCCTTGGTGTAGGCGCCCCAGTACTGGCGGGCAGCACCGGCGTCCTCCAGCCGGCCGAACCACTCGGCCTGGAGGGCGGCGCCGCGCCAGAGGGCCCGCAGCTCGAGACCCCCCTGCCAGAAGGCGACGTTGTCGATCCGTCCGTTGCCGTCGACGTCGGTGGGGGCTTGTGGATTGCCGGTGCGGGCGACGATGTCGGTCGGCACCAGGTTGTAGTAACCGGCGGCGCCGACCGACAGCAGCGGACGCACGTGCCCGTCGATGTCCCCTTCGCTGGTCGGCAGCGGTCCGAACGGCGTGGCCACGATCCGCAGCGCATAGGCGAGATCGAGGTTGTCGTTCGGGCGGTTGGCGCCGGCGCCGTTGAGGAGGCCGGCCTGCACGGTCAGGCGTCCGGGGAGAAGGCGGCCGACCAGCAGGAGGCCGAGGTCGCGCTCGAGCGAGAAGACGGTCATCGGCGTCGAGAGCCCGACGAACTCCAGCTCGGCCTTCCAGTACTGGCGCTGCAGGCCGTAGGGAACCTTGAACTGCCCCGCTTCGATCGTCAGCATGCGGAGCGGGTGCCAGGCGAGGTAGGCGTCCTTGAGCGAGGGGGACTCCGCGGCGTCGAGCTGCAGCCGGTACTGGAAGAACGGCCCGCCGACGTGACCCTCGAGGATCATCTCGGCGCGCCCCAGCGAGAAGCTGGAGACGTCCGGCGGGGCCAGGTCCTGCGCCCCCTGCGTGGCGACGACGCCGGTGTAGATGGCCTGCACCCGAACCATGGGGTGCAGATAAAAGCCGTTGTCCGGGGAGCGGATGTCGAAGCCGTCGTCGTGGAACCGGATCACCGACGTCTCGGGCGGGTTGGCGTCGCGCGCGGCGGCGGCCTGGCGGTCGCTCTGACCCTGGCGGGCGTCGATCTCGTCGAGGCGGCGGCGGACGTCGTCGTAGCTGGCGCGCTGGCGCTCGAGCGCTTCGATCTGCCGGCCGAGCTCGATCACCTGCGCCTCCGCCTGCTGGGCCTCGCGCTGCGCCGCCGCGGCCTGCGTCTCGGTCGCGCCCGGCTCGGCGGCAGGCGGCGTGGCCGGGCCGGGGGAGGTCGCCAGGGTGGGCGTTGCGGCGGCGGGAGGGGTCGCCGCCGGCGAGGGCGCGTCGGCGGGCGGCGCATCCGCCGCGCGCGCAGTCGGCGCGAAGAGCGAGGACGCCAAGAGAGTGGAAAGCAGCAGTCCGATCGCCGCCGCCGCCCGCCCCGTCATGCTCAACGCCGCTTGCGTCGCTTGTTGGCGGGGCGATCGCCGCCCGGGCCGGCGGCGCCGCCATTGCCCGGGCCGCCGGCGGTGGCCAGCGTCGGCGTGAGCCAGAGGCGCAGGCTGTCCGGATCGCGGCGGTAGCGCCGCAGGAGCGCGATCAGCAAACCGATCCCCAGCACCACCGTGACGATGCCGATGAACTGCGACGTCGACAGCGCCCCGACGTTCCCGCGCTGGTCGTCGTCACGCACGATCTCGATGAGCGGCCGCATGATTCCGTAGCCGATCACCCAGGCCAGAAAGACCAGCCCCGAGAAGGGCCGGTGCTTGCGGATCCAGACCAGCAGAACGAACAGCGCCAGGCCGACCAGCGACTCGTAGAGCTGCGTGGGGTGGATGGGGTACGACCAGTCGGCGGCGCGTGACATCCCGAAATCGCGCACGTGATGCTGCCAGGCCGGGCTCCCCTGCGGCGCCAGCGCGCTGGGCCCGGGGAAGCGCACCGCCCAGGGGAGGGTGGTCCGCGCGCCGAAGTCGCATCCGAACAGGAAGCAGCCGATGCGCGTGATGGCGGTGCCGAGCACCACCGACGGCGCCGCCACGTCGGCCCACTTGAGCAGCGGGATCTTCCGCTTGTGGCAGCCGTACCAGCTGGCCAGGAATCCGCCGATGATCCCGCCATAGGCGACCAGGCCGCCCCGGTTGACCATGAACATCTCCCCCACGCTGTTGAAGTCGCTGAAGGTGGTGATGACGTAGAGAACGCGCGATCCGATGATCGCCCAGACGGCCGTCCACATGTAGATCGTGCCGGCCTCCTGCTGATCGATGAGGTCTTCCTTGGCGAAGCGCATGGCCAGGAACCAGCCGGCCACCAGCGACGTCCCCAGCATCACGCCGTACGAATAGATCGGCACCGGCGTCCAGGGATGGCCGAGCACCTCGCCGCTCGGGAGCCAGGCGTCCGCCTTCACCTTCAGCAGGATCAGCGCGCCGACCAGCAGATAGAGCGGCGTCGAGGAGAAGGGGCTCGCCTTGTTGCCGCGCCGCTGGATGAGCTCGCGGACGAACACCACCAGCGCGCCCACGAGCGCCGCGAAGAAGAGGAACTTGGCCGGGATGTTGACGAGGATGGGGCGCATGGGGGCGGAACCGAACTCCGGCCTCTAGATATTCCGGCCACCGGGCGGCGTCAATGGAGGTTCCTAACGACGCCCGCGCGGCCGCCTGGGGTGGCCGGCGAACCAGTTGATGATCAGCATGAGGCCGCACAGGCCGGCCACCACGGCGGCGGCCAAGGTGGCGCGCGGCTGGGCGCGGCCGTTGAAGACGGTGGCGAGGACGGTCGCCGTCGCCGCCAGCATCCCCCACAGGATCTGCTGTGCGGCGTGGTAGATGAGGCGCGCGTTCTCGTCGAGGTTGCGGAAGCCGAACTCGATGTCGCCGCGCGCCGCGCGATCCATGAACCGCTGCAGCTCGCTCGGCAGCGAGAGCGCCGAGAGGGCCATCTCGCGCGACGCCTCGAGCACCACCTCCGACCATTGCTTCTTCTCGCCGAGCAGGAAGCGCTCGAGGTAGGGCTCGATGATCGCCGTGGGGTTCATCTCCGGATCGAGCGTGGTGCAGACCCCGAGCAGCAGGAGCAGCGTCCGCTCGAGCAGAATCCACTCCTTGGGGATGTGGAAGGCGTCGCGCAGGTCGGCCAGGCTGACGTTGAGATCGCGCAGATCGAGCAGGCTCCCCAGGCTCTTCTCCGGCTCGAACTTCAGGTCCTTGAGCGAGAAGCCGTCGGCCGACATCTGCACCCGCATCTTGTCGTGGAAGTACTGCACGATCCGGTCGAAGGCCTCGGGATCGGCGCGCCGGGAGATGAGCCCCATCTGCTTCATGGCGGTGACGATCCGGTTCGTGTCGCGGGTGATCGCCCCCTGCAGGAACGACACCATCCCGTGCCGCATCGTCTCGCTGACCGTGCCGGTCGCGCCGAAGTCGAGGAACACCACCGTCGGTGGCGCGCCCGGCGTGGCCGGCGATTGGACCAGCAGGTTCCCCGGGTGAGGATCGGCGTGATAGAGGCCGTCGATGAAGATCTGCTGGCAGTAGGCTTCGACGCAGATGCGCGCGGCGGCGCGACGGTCGACCTGGAGGCTCTGCAGGCGGTCGAGATCGGCGACCTTGGCTCCCTCCATCCACTCGGTGGTGAGCACGCGCGCCGTGGAGAACTGCTCCATCACCCGCGGGAACCGGACCTGCGGCGAGGGCGGTTGGCGGGCCGCGAAATTGGCGGAGATCTTTTGAATGGCGGCGGCCTCCCGCCGGTAGTCGAGCTCGGCCAGCACCATCTCCCGGATCTCGCGGTAGATGGTGTCGAACCCGTAGTCGGGCATGAACCAGCGGCAGACGGCGAAGATCCGTTGCAGCGCCTGCAGATCGATGCGGACGATCTCTTCGATGTCCGGGTACTGGACCTTGACCGCCACCGCCTCGCCCGAGGTGAGCCGCGCGCGGTGCACCTGCCCGATCGACGCCGAGGCGACCGGCTCCGGCGAGAACTCGGCGAACACCTCCGACGGCGCGCGACCGCCGAACTCCTCGCGCAGGCGCGCCTCGATGTCCTGGTAGGGGCGCGGCGGGACCTGATCCTGCAGCCGCTGCAGCTCCTCCCGAAAGGCGTCGGGCAGCACGTTGGCCATGATGCTGATGAGCTGCCCCACCTTGATGAAGAGGCCGCGCAGCTTGATGATGGCCGCCTCGATCCGGCGCGCGTTCCTGCGGTGTGTGGCCAGCGTCAGCCGCTCGATGGCAGCCGGCCGGCGAAACCGGCGCGCGACCGCCAGGCTGAAGTACGACAGCGCCACCTGGGTGGTGACGAAGTAGGCGGTGAAGAGGCGGGCCCGGCCGGACACGCTGGGCATCATACCCTCGTGCCATGCGCCTCGCCCTCGCCGCTCTCGCCGGTCGGCCCGCCCGGGGAACATCTTTCGCGGTAACCTCGGGTCGATGAGCGAGGACGGGAACAAGAAGGGGGCCGGCGTGGGCGACGAAGAGGGGGCGCCGGAGCCCCTCAGCGAGGACGATCCCACCGGGCGCGGCGAGGATCGCAGCGGCATCACCGACTTCGTCCGCCGCGCCGTCTCGGCCGGCGTCGGGGCGGCCAGCCGATCGAAGGACGACATCATGCGCGTCGCCGCCGGCGAGGTCCGCAACTGGCTCGAGCACCTCAACCTTCAAGACGAGCTGGCCAAGGCGCTCGCCAAGCTGGTCATCGAGGTGAAGACCGAGATCCGTTTTCGCCCGACGGAGGATGGCAAGCTGGTCTCCGAGACGACCAACGAAGTGAAGGTCAAGCCGCCGACGAAGTGAGCCGCCGGGCGTGACCGGAGAGAGCGCTACTTGGCGGCCGCCAGCTTGGGCTTGGCGCGGTCGATGTCGGCGAAGCAGACGGTCCGGTTGCGCCCGCCGTGCTTGGCGGCGTAGAGGGACTGGTCGGCGCGCCCGATGATGTCGGCCTTCTCGCGCGCGTCGTCGGGATAGCTGGCCACGCCGATGGAGAGCGTCGCCTGGAAGGCCCCTTGCTGCGAGGCGAAGCTCTGCTGGGCGACCTCTTGCCGGATCCGCTCGGCCAGTTGGAACGCGCCTTGCCGATCGGTCCCCTCGAGGACGATGGCGAACTCTTCCCCGCCGTAGCGGGCGACGATGTCGATCTTGCGCGCGCTGGCCTTGAGGATGGCCGCCACCCGCCGCAGCACCTCGTCGCCGGTCGGGTGGCCGTAGCTGTCGTTGACCTTTTTGAAGTGATCGATGTCGGTGAGCAGCAGCGAGATGGCGAAGCCTCGCCGCTCGGCGCGCCCCAGCATGTTGGAGAACCGCTCCTGAAACGTCCGGTGATTGACCAGGCCGGTGAGCCCGTCGGTGGTCGCCTGCTCCTCGACTATCTCGTACATGCGGGCGTTGGCCATGGAGATGGCCACCTGGTTGGCGATCACCCCCAGCATCTCGCGCTTGTCGGTGGGGAAGGCGGCCGGTCGCTGGGCGGCGACGGTGAAGGTCCCGATCACTTCGTCCTTCACCAGCAGCGGCAGCACCAGCAGCGACTCGTAGTCCTTGATCCGCATCGGGTGGGAGAAGACCGGGACGTCGCGCTCGCGCCAGTCGCCGCCCGCGGGGAGCGCCAGCTTGTTCTTGGCGGCCATGGAGGCGATCGACGAAGGGTCCTTGTGCGTCGTGCCGAGCAGGTGCTCGGCCGCCTCGCCGACCACGCAGCGGATGGTGTGGCTGCCGCGCCGGGCGTCGAAGGTGGCCACCGCCGCGAAGTCGAACTCGCAGACGCCGCGCGCGCCGGCGATGGCGGCGGCGTAGACCTCGTCGAGCGTCAGCGCGCGGTTCAGCTCGGCGGAGGCGCGGTAGAAGCGCTCGTGCTCGTGCTTGGAGCGCTCGACGGCTTGAAAGACGCGCTCTGACTGCACGACCCGCACCACCTGGTCGGCGGCGCTGGCCATGAGCGCCACCTCTGCGTCGTCGAACTTCCCCTCGCCGACGCGATCGCCGACCAGGATCCCGCGCGGCGCGCGCCCTTCGACCACCGGCACGCCGACGAAGGCGCCCACGGTGGCCGGCCCGCCGTAGTAGGGGAGCAGCGACAGACGCGGCGCCTCCAGCACGAAGGGGTGCATCTCCTTCAAGATGGCGCCCAGCACGCCGCCGCCCGCCGCGATCCCCCCTCCGCCACGTGTGGCGAGTCGCTGGCGAGCTCCTTGACCTTGAGCCGCTCTCCCGACTCGTCGAGCCAGAGGAGCGCGCAGGTCTGCAGCCGCAGCGCCGAGCGCAGCAGCGCCAGGTTGTAGTAGAGCTGCTGGTGGATCGTCTGGATCGATCCCTGCGACAGCTTCTCCTGCTCCTCGGCCCGCGTGCGCACGCGGCTCTCGGGCGAGAGCGCCGTGGCGATGAGGCGGAAGTCGCGGGCCTCCTCGCGCATCGCCGCCACCTCGCCCTCGAGGCGCCGCCGCCGCTCACGACGCTGGCGCGCCACCTCGGCGTGCAGAAACACCACATTGAGCAGCGCGAAGACGCCGATGAAGACGACGTGCCCCGGGAAGGCGGCCGCCGCCTCGGGGGGCGCGGCCGGCCCGAACGACAGCACCGCCTCGAATCCGACCGCCGCGGCCGCCAGCGGCAGGCCGACCCACAGCCGGTGGAAGGTGACCAGGAAGCTGACCACCGCGTAGACGAGCGGATAGATCGATGACGTCACGCCGCCCGAGAAGGCCAGCAGCAGGTAGACCGTCGTCAAGAGGAGCAGCCCCAGCTCGGCGTCGGAGACCGCCTCCCGGCGGGCGGTGCGGCGCCGCTCGGAGGTGCGGACGCGCGCCGAGATCTTGAACGCCAGGAGCGCGGTCAGCACCGCCGCCGCGGCCACCCGTCGCAGATCGGCGCCCGGGAGGTGCAGATCGGGAAACCAGCCGCGCCAGAACAGAACCAGGAACGCGCCACAGATGGCGAACGCCAGCACCGCGCGGACGAACCGCCCGGTCTGGTAGCCGATCCGCTCGGAGAGCCGCGCCCTCATTGGCCTGGCGTCCCCAGGTCGACGACGATCTCACCGGGGCGCACCCAGCCGAGGTCGGCGCGCGCCACCCGTTCGATCGCCGCCGGATCGTCGCGCAGCGCCGCTGCCTCGCGCGCCAGACGTTCGTTCTCCGCCAAAAGCTGCTGGTTGCGCGCGCGCAGCGCCGCCAGATCCCGCCCCAGCGTGATGGTCTTGGCCAGCCCGGATCGCGCGTACAGATGGTACGGCACGTACGCGAGCACGGATGACACCACCGCCGCAGCGGCCAGCCGCCCCGCCCAAGTCTTGGTCTCCCGGCGCATGCGAACTTCCCGCCGGTCCAGTATCAGACCCCCCGGGGGGCCCGTCCATTTTCTCACCGCCCGCCTGGGCCGGATGGCCGATCCGACGAGGTCCGGTCGGCAGGTCCCGGCTCCTGCCGGCCGGGCAAGGTCGGTCAGTACGTCTTGCCGACGCCCAACGTCTCGTTGCTGCCGAGCGCCGAGGGGACCGACTCACCGTCAGACGGGCGGCGGAGCTTGCCGCGGATCTCCTCGCGCAGCTCGCTGCCCGGCTTGGGCGCCAGCAAGAGCGCGATCCCCGCGCCGACCAACAACCCCACCCCGAAGGTTCCCAGCGTTCCTGCCAGGTAGGCGCCGGTCGAATGTTTGGACTCGAGCCCCACCAGCCCGAGCACGTCGTCCTTGTCGAGATTCCGCAGATCCTTGAGATTCATCGTCGCCTCCTGGGAATTAACGCTCGCCGCTCGGCTTCGCGGCCTTGTTGCCGCCGGGCCGCCCCTTGCTCTCGCCCTCGCCGCCGAGCGCGTCGGCGAGCACGGAAATTTCGTCCTTCAAGATCGGGAGGATCGCCAGCCGGATGCCGATGCGCAGGCCCAGCGCCACGATGCGCGAGGTGAGCGGCGTGAAGATCCCGCCCCCCAGCGCATACCCGATCCCCAGCGCCGCGGCGACCGCCCCGTAGGGGTGCCGGTTCACACGCTCCTCGATGGCGGCCGCGCGCTTCAGCTCGGAGACGGCGCCCTGCGTGCGCGACCAGGCTTTGTGCGCCGAGTCGCTCACCCAGCCCGCGCCGTGCTCGGTCTCCTTGCCGCTCTCGTTGCCGCGACCGTTGCTGGCGTTCTGTTCGCGGGTTTCTTCGTGGGTCTCCATGACAGCTCTCTCTTTCCGGTCAGGCCCGACGGGCGATCTTGCCGATCAGGAACCCGATGGCCACGGCGCCCAGCAGGCACCGCCCCGGGTTTTCTTTGATGTAGCCGGCGACGTTCGAGTTCGCAGACAAGAGACGCCGGCGGGCCTCTTCGATCTGCGGACGCACCCGCGCGCCGACCTCTCGGACGGTCGCTTCGATCTGCTCCGTCATTTCCATGGTTCTCCTCCGCGTTCAGTTTGTGGCCGGCGCTCGCTAGCGCCGGTACCCCAGCCAGAATCCGACGGCGATGGCGGCGCCGAAGAAAGCCGCCGGCTGGCGGCGGATCCAGCTCCGCCAGTCGGTCTTCCGCGCCACTTCGTCGCGCAGCGCCAACATCGAGGTGGCCACCCGCTCGCGTGCCCGCTCCACCTCGAGCTCGGCGCGCGCCACCGCGTCGCCCGGGCTCGACGTCCGCGCCGAACCTCCCTCGAGAAGCGCGCGGTCGCTCACGACGCCCGTCCCTGCAGCCGATGAGCGATCGCCGCCACGCTGCTCTTCGCCTCGCTCGTCGTCTCGTGCATGAGCCGCGTCCGCCGCATCTTCCCCAGCGACCAGACGACCGCGATTCCACCGAGCAGCAGGTGCACCGCCGCCACCACGCCGACCCCCATCGGCGCCCCCCAGAGCCGCGCCAGCCAAAGCGCCACGGCGATCAAGGCGGAGAGGTAGCCGATTGCCAGCACCAGCCCGGCCACCACCAGGACGGCGACGCTGCGCCCGTAGACCTTCATGTCGGCCACCAGCTCGATCCGCGCGAGCTTGATGTGGTCGGCGATGAGCATCCGCAGACCGTCGACCGTCTCGCGGATCAGCGCGACGACCCCTTCCCGCTCCTCGTTTTCCAACCGCGGAGATGACACCCGTAGCAAGGTAAGCACGGCCATTTAGGTCGCAAGACCGCGGGTCGAGCGGGGTCTATGGAGGATCCCCGTCAAGCGGAGCAGGACAAATTTCGCGGAGCTTGCAGCCGCGGCAGGCGGCGCCGCGCCAGATGTGGTCGAGCATCTCCTGCGCGCGGTCGAGCAGCCCGTCGTCGGCGCCGGCGAAGCCGAGCTCGAAGTTGCGGCGTCCCGCCCCCTTGGCGCCGAGACCGGCCCCCGTCCAGTTGGCGCTGCCGACATAGACAAAGGCGCCGTCGACGATCACCGTCTTGAAGTGGACGCGCGGGCAGGCGCGCAACGTCAGTGCCCGCCCGAGCCGCGTGCTGCGCGCCAGCGCGGCGCGGAAAGCGCGCGACGGCGGGCCGGCGTGCAGGATCCGCAGCTCGACGCCCCGTCCAGCCAGCTCGTCGAACACGTCCAGGATCGAACGATAGGTCGAACGGCCGCCGGCTCCGCCGGCGCGCATGGTTCGTCTCCGTCCGGGGGCGGCCCGATGATCCTCGACCATCAGCTCCTTGAGGTTGGCGGTGGCGATCCAGACGCTGCGCCTCGCCTCCATCGCCGCGCGCACCACCCGCTCGTAGTGGCCGCGCCCGCCCACCAGCTCGAGCCTGAAGGCGCGCGCCGGCTCGACGAAGTCCACCGCGGGCTAGCTCCCTTCGTCGTTGGCCGGCGACAGCGCCAGCGCCAGCGATGTCTGCGGCAGCACGCGCGCGCGCTCCACCCGCTCGGGCAGTTGCACCGACCGTGCGCGGACCGCGATCTCGTCGATCTCGGTCAGCTCCTTCTTGCCGCGCGCGTCCAGCTCTTCGAGGCGGCGCGCCGAGACGGTGACGCGGCCGTCGAATGAGCTCAACGCCTGGTTGAAGTGTTTGACCGACTGGTTGAGCGAGTTGCCCAGCGCGCCGAAGTATTCGAGCACCGTGGCGATCCGCTGGTGCAAGACGCGCCCCTCGTCGCTGATTCGCTGGGCGTTCTCCGCCAGGCGCTCCTCGCGCCAGCCGCAGCTGGTGGTGAGCAAGAGGCCGAGCAGCGTCGTCGGCGTCGCCAGCAACACCTTCTGCGCCACCCCTTCCTCGATGAGCCCCGGCATCTGCTCCAGCGCCACGCTGTAGAACGAATCGCCCGGCAGGAACATCACGACGAACTCGGTCGACCCCACGAGCCCCTCGGCGTAGCTCTTGGCCGCCAGCTTGCGGATGTGGGCCGAAACCTGCGTCGCATGCTGCCGCAGCTTGGCCGCGCGCGCCTCGTCGTCCTTGGCTTCGAGCGCCTCGAGGTACGCGCCGAGCGGCGCCTTGGCGTCGACGACGATGTTGCGCCCACCCGGCAGCCTGACCACCATGTCGGGGCGCAGCCGCCCGTCTTCACCGTCGACGGTCACCTGCTCGTCGAAGTCGCAGTGCTCCAGCATCCCCGCCAGCTCGACGACCCGCCGGAGCTGCATCTCCCCCCAGCGCCCCCGGACCGCGGGCGCCTTGAGCGCGCTCACCAAGCTTCCGGTCGCGTCGCGCAGCTTCTCCTGCGTCTCGGAGATCGACAGCATCTGCTGGCGGATGGCGCCGTAGGCCGTGCCTTGCTCGCGCTCCATCGCGCGGACCTGCTCGTCGACCTTCTCGAGCGAGGCGCGCACGGGGGCGACCATCCCCTCGATCGCTTTCTGCTGCGCCTGCTGGCGGCTCTCCAGCTCGGCCGACGTCTCCTTGCGGACGGCGCCGAAGCGCTCGGTGGCGAGCGCCAGAAAATCCTCCTGGCTGGCGCGCAGGGCCTCCCCGGCCAGCGCCTGGAAGGTGTCGCCGAGCTGGACCTTCGCCCCGTCCAGCAGCGCGCGCTGCTCCTCGAGGTTGCGCGCCAATCCTTCGGCGCGCGCCGCCTCCGTCGCGCGCTGGCCTTCGACCTGGCGCAGCGCCGCCTCGAGCGCGTTGGCGCGCCCCTCGGCCTGCCGCGCCTGCTCGCGGAGCTCCTCGGCGCGCGCCGAGGCCGCGCTGGCGCGCATCTCCGACGCGCGCACGGCCGCTTCGGTCAGTGCCTTGCCGCGCGCGCCGGCCAGCATCCACGCGAGGGCGCCCGCGACACCGCCGCCGATCAGAAGCGCCGCTCCGGCGATCGCCAGCCACGACTGATCCATGACCGGATACTATCCACCCGTTCAGGTCAGGGCAAGAAATGCGCGTCGCAGCGGGCGCCGCGCCAGGGCGCCGCGGAATGGCCGCTGTAAAAATCGCTAGTTATCGGCGGGCGGGGCCGGTGAAGTAGCCGATCTCGAGGGTCCCGGGACCGCGCGTCGCGACGACGCCGCCGCCCCGCACCCGGCCGATGGCGCAGGCCGCGAGATCTTCGTCGCCGGCAGCCTCGGCCTTCACGTCGCCGATGTTCCCGCGCGCGTCGACGGACGCCAGGAGGGTGAGAGAACCGAACGCGGGCTTGAGGCAGTCGGTGGCCGCGGCCAGCATCCGTGCGTCGAGCGCTTCCCAGCCCGAGAGCCGCCCCCGTCGTTCATGCGGACCCTCGTGAATGGGTGGGTCGAGAGAGCAAGACCGGGCGCCCACCGTCAGGAACGGGTGCGCCGAGATCACGAGCAGGGGCGGTTTTCCCGGCCCCGGGACGACCGCCCGCGAGGTCGCGAACGCCGCGATCGTGGGCCCGAAAAATAGGGCCACAGCCAGCAGGGGCCAGGTCATCCGGCCCCACAACCTGAAGCGCGACGGCGTGATGGACATGCCGATTCGACATCCGCCGGGCGCGGAGGTTCCCCCGCCCCTCGCGCGCTGCGTTCAAAATATTTTGAAAACGGTCAACCACCCCTTGCCGGCCCCCACGTGGGCGCTCTATATCGAGGGGCTGGCATGGCGGACGGCGGTATCAGTCAGCGCAAGGCCGAGCATCTGGCGATCGCGGCGTCGGGGGCGGCGGACTTCCACCGGCCGACGCTGTTCGAGGACGTGCGCCTCCTGCACTGCGCGCTGCCGGAGCGCGCGGCGGCGGACATCGATCTGGGGACGACGCTGCTCGGGCGGGCGATCCGGGCGCCGTTGATGGTGACCGGCATGACCGGCGGGACGCCGGAGGCGGGCGAGATCAACCGGGCGCTGGCGGCGGCGGCGGCGGCGCACGGGATCCCGTTCGGCCTGGGCAGCCAGCGGGCGATGCTGCTCCATCCGGAGCTGGCGTCCACGTTCGAGGTTCGGCGCGCGGCGCCCGACGTTTATCTCTTCGCCAACCTCGGCGCCATCCAGCTCGCCGCGCTGCCGACGGCGGCGGTGCGCGAGGTGGTGGCGCGTGTCGAGGCCGATGCCCTCTGCGTCCATTTGAACCCGGCCCAGGAGATGGCGCAGCCGGGGGGCGATCGCGACTTCCGCGGCGCGCTCGATGCGATCGCGCGCGTCGTCGCCGAGCTGGGGCGGCCGGTGATGGTGAAGGAGACCGGCTGTGGCATCTCGCCCGCGGTGGCGCGGCGCCTCGTCTCCGCCGGCGTGCGGGCCATCGATCTGTCGGGGGGCGGCGGGACGTCGTGGACGGCCGTCGAATCGCATCGGGCGGTGGGAGCGGAGAAGGCGCGCGGGCAGGAGCTGTGGGACTGGGGGATCCCCACGGCGGCGGCGGTCGGCTGGCTTTCCGCCGAAGGATTGCCGGCGGCGGGCGTCGACCTCGTCGCCTCGGGCGGGATCCGGAGCGGGCTCGACGTGGCGCGGGCGCTGGCGCTCGGCGCGCGCGCGGGCGGCCTGGCGCAGCCGGCGCTGCGCGCGGTGCAAGAGGGGGGGCGCGTGGGCGGCGAGGCTTACCTCGGGCGGGTGATCGATGGGCTGCGCGCGGCGGCGCTCTTGACCGGCGTGGCCAAGGCGAGCGATCTCGGCGTCGGCGCCGCGGGTGATCACCGGCGAGCTCGGCGCCTGGCTGGCGCAAAGGCCGCGATGAGCGACGACCTCGCCGGTGCCGTCGACGATGCCGTTCTGGGCCGCGGCTTCGGCCACGGCAAGGTGATCCTGGTCGGCGAGCACGCGGTCGTCTACGGGCACGCGGCGCTGGCGGCGGGGATCTCGACCGGTGTCTCCGTCGTCGCGCGTGCCGGCCAGGGAAAGGCCCGGCTGCGCGTGCCGGGCTGGAGCCTGGAAGTGTCGGCCGGCGACGGCACCCCGGTGGGGCGCGCCTTGGAAGCGATCGTTC
>CAVRRT010000184.1:0-7171 GCA_963723305.1 uncultured Pseudomonadota bacterium | reverse complement strand
GCCGACCGCCTCGCCCTTGTCGGCGCGCCTCTTCCAGGAGAAGACCGCTTCGCAGGGGAGAAAATAGGCGTGCACGTCTTCCAGCAGCTCCGTGGCCAGCGCGGCCAGGTGTTCGCGGGCCTCGTCGGCGCCGATGGGCGGAAAGCAGCGCCCCTCCGCCAAGGGGCCCCCGTCTTTCCCCGGCCGAACGACGATGGCGCGGGTGGGGCGCCCATCGCTGTCTCCCTCTCCCTCTCCCATGGCCGCCAGCGCGAGGTGGGTGAAGAAGGGACCCAGGAGATCTCGGTCGAGGTTGTCCTGGTTGGTCGAACGGACGAACGAGAGCAGCAGGCGTGACCCGTCGCCGGCGCGGGTGAAGAGCTCGGTCCGACCGCCGATCGCCACCGACGTCCCCGCGGCGAGCTGGCCAAGCCGGCCAAGCCGAAGCTGGAGCGCGGGACGGATGGTCACGTCGCGGCGATGTTCGGGCGCCGCGCCCAGCCAGAGGCGGGCCGGCGCCGTGAGGAGACCTCCGGTCGCTTTCAGAAGACCTTCCCGCCAGCAACGAAGCAGGGCCAGGTGGCGCTCGCGCATGGCGCTTCCGAACAGGCCGTCGGGGAGAGTCCCGCCGAGGCGCGCGCGCGCGGCGGCGCGGTCGTAGGCATCGACCCAGCGCGCGTCGTCGTCGCGATCGGGGCCGGCGAGCAGCGGCTCCATCACCTGGCGAAGAAAAGGGATGGTCTCCACGATCGCTTCGTCGAGCCGCTCGTGCTCGCGCAGCGCCGCCTCGGCGTCGGCCATGGCGTCCGCTTCGTCGCCCACCGGCAGCAACACCCGCGCCGAGGCCTGCAGGGGACACTCGAGGAAGCGGCGCAGATCGGTCAGAGTCAGCCCGCGGCGCGCGCGCGTCGTCATCCCTTTGCCGGTGGTCGGCGGCAGCGGCGGCGCGACCCAGTCGAGCTCTGCAGCGACGGCGTTCCACACCTCCGGCGCCAGCGCCGCCCGCAGGTCGCCGAGCGGCGGGAGCTGGCGCATGCCGCCCCCGGCCCGGCGCAGCGAGGCGCCGGTCGCCGCCGCCCGGCGCTCGCGGGCGGCCGCCGGGATCACCGCGCAGGCCGCCGCATCCTCATGCCGCGCCAGCGGTGGCCGCGCGCGCACGATCGCCGAAGGAACATCGTCGGCGCGCTCCGGCTCGGCCAGCTCCAGCAGCGCCGTGACGACCGACGAGGGGCTGCGCGGCTCACCGGTGACGGCGTCGCGCGCCACGTACGAGAGGGTGACGCGCTCGCGCGCCGCCAGCAGCGTCTCCAGGAACATGTGCTGGTCCTGCTCGCGCGGCGTGACGTCGCCCGGTTGCCGGGCGCCCGCCCGCAGGTCGAGCGCCCGGACGCCCTCGGGCGCCGGGAAGACCCGCTCGTCGAGGCCGGCGACGAAGATCATCCGGAAAGGGAGCGCGCGCATGGGGACGAACGAGGCGACGGTGACCCCCTCCGGCGATCGGTGCCGGCGCGGCGTCCCCGAGAGGCGCGCCTTGACCAGCTCGGCCGCCAGGCGAAAGCTCACCGGCAGCGCGGGCGGCATGAAGGCGGCGACCTCGGCGATCGCACGGAGCGCGTCGCCCAGCGCCGCCTCGTCGCCGGGCTCAGGAAGGATCGTCTCGGCGATCATCCGCCGCAGCAGCGCCGCGTGGAGCTCGAACGGCACCACCGCGCCGCGCGCGGCGGTGGCGAACGCGATCAGCTCCCGCGCGATGATGCCGAGCGCCCGCGCCGCCGGCTCGACGGCCGGCGGCAGATCGAACGGCAGCACCGCTTCGCCGTCGAGCAGGAAGGGGCGCTCCTCGCCGCTCCGCGGCCCCGACAGGAACGCGCCCAGCGCCAGCCGCCGCAGCCCCTGCTCCCAGCTGGTACGATCGCGCTCGAGGTAGCTCGCTCCCTGAGCGGCGCGGTCGGCGCCACGGACGATCTCCAGCGCCTCGCACAGCGCCAGCCAGTCCTCGGGATCGACGTCGGGGAAGCGGCGGGCGACCGCCGGGTGCATCGCCACGCGCAGCAGATCCGGTCGCGCCAGCGATCCGAGCGGCAGCTCCAGCAGCGTCCCGATGAGGTCGAGGATCCTCCGCTCGGCCGGGCGCGGCAGGTCGACGATGGTGTGCGGCAGGCGCGACGCCGCCTCGAACACCGCCTGCGCGAGCGGCAGGTAGACCGGCGCGCTGACGGCCGGCACGATCACCGCGACGTCGGCGAAGGTCAGCGTCGCGTCGGCGCGCAGCCGCGACCAGATCTGGGCGGCGATCGTTTCCAGCTCCCGGCGTGGATCGGGCGCCGGGACGACGGTCAGGCTGTCGTCGTCGGTCGCGCCCTCTCGCCGCGCCGGCGGCCGGCGATCGAGGACCGCGGCGTGCAACGCGGCCAGCCGCGACGCGCGCGGGCCGGACGGCGGATCGATGAAGCGCGCCTCGACGACGCCGCCAGCCAGACGGCTGAGCAGCTGGACGTTGTCCCGCCCCGGGCGCGCCCAGGCGTCCAGCGGCGAGAGCGAAAGCTGGTCCTCGCGCGCCGCCGGGCCGTCGGCGCCGCTGGCGGCCGCGCGGTCGGGGCTGAGCGTGTAGACGTGCAGGTCGGTCGCCTGCCCGAGCGTCTCGAAGATCGATCCGTAGAGGCGGGCGACGTAGGAGATTCCGAACAGGTGGACCGCGGGCGGCGGGCGCAGCTTGTCGGGCGGCGTCTCGGCGAAGAACGCCGGCAGCGTCACCATCCCCTTGGCCGCCAAGCGCCCCCCGCGGCCGTGCAGCTCCAGCCAGAGCGCCCGTTGCCAGCCCTGCAGCGCCTGGTCGGCCTCGGGAACCAGCTCCCCGGCACGCCAGGCCGCCAGCATCTCGGGGCGGGAGAACGCATATTCGTCGAACAGCGCGGCCAGCTCGGCCGCCAGCTGCACCCGCTTGCGATCGAGGCCGTCCGTCTCCTCGGCCCCGGCGCTCTGCCGGGAGCTCCCCAGGTAGTCACGCACGGGACCGAGACCGGCGCCGTTCAGCCATCCTTGATCGTGGAACAGGGCCAGCAGCGCTCCTTCGATGAGATCCCGGTCGACGATGGTGGCGTCGGGCGCGCTGGCCGCGGCCACATCGCGGAGAAACCCGCGCAGGAAACGGGTCTGGACGTTGGCGGCGATTCCCAGCCGCCGTGCCAACCCCTGCTTGACGTACCCCTCCACCAGCGGGTTGGGGACGACCAGGACCAGGGGATCGAAGAGGCCCCTTCGGCCGGCGCCGACCGTGGCGGCCAGCGCCTCGACCAGCGCCTCCAGGCGATTCGAGCAGCAAAACCGGATCACGAAAGGCTGTTCTAGTACAATTCTGTCGTGTCCCTATTCTCCATCTTGCTCGTCGAAGACGACTTCGACGTACGGGAGGCGCTGGTGGAGACACTGCGCGATCGGGGGTACGAGGTGGAATCGGCCGGCGACGGCGAGCAGGCGATGCAGCTTTTGCGCGCCGGCGCCCGCCCGGGGCTCATCCTCCTGGATCTGATGATGCCCCGGATGAGCGGGTCGGAGTTCCGGATCGCGCAGAAGGAGGACCCGGCGCTGTCGGATCTCCCGGTCGTGCTGCTGAGCGCAGACGGTCGAATGGAAGAGAGGGCGCGCGCGCTGAAGGTCGAGGGGGCGATCCGCAAGCCGATCGATCTCGACGAGCTGTTCGCCGTCATCGAGCGGGTGCGCCAATCCGGCTCCCCCGGCTCGCCCGGCTCGCCCGCTAGTAAAACAGGCGCATGAAACGGCGGACCAGCCGCCTGGTCCGCGCGCGGTAGGGAAAGCCGAACTGCCGGGCGAGGAACGGCGACAGCCAGCCGAGCAGCGGGTGATCTTCGACGATGGTCTCGAGGCGGCAGAACTGGCGCAACCCTTCGCCGCCGTGCCGGAGCCCCAATCCGCTGGCCTTGATTCCGCCCAGGGGCGTCTCGACGCAGAAGTAGTTGAAGAGCGCGTCGTTCACGCAGAGGCTGCCGGTCTCGATCCGGCGCGCCAGCGACTTGGCCTTGCCGACGTCAGCAGACCAGACGCTGCCGGAGAGTCCCAGCGGCGAATCGTTGGCCAGGCGCAAGGCCTCTTCGGCGTCGGCCACCCGCATGACCGGGAGCACCGGCCCGAAGGTCTCCTCGCGCATGACCGCCATCTCGGGCGTCGCGTCGGCGATCAACGTCGGCCAGAAGAACTGACCGGCGCCGAGGTCGGTCCGGCGCGCGCCGCCGGTCAGGATCCGTCCGCCGCGGGCGACGGCGTCGGCGATTTGGCGCTCGGCGCGCTCGATCTGCGGCGCGAAGGTGATGGCGCCGACGTCGACGGTCACCTCGGCGGGGCCGTCGCGGCCGGGCACCGCCTGGCGGAGGTGCTGGATCTCTTCGGTCATGAGCGCCAGCAGCCGGTCGGCGGCCGCGGCCTCGACCAGCACGCGTTCGGTGCGGATGCAGACCTGGCCGCTGCCGGCGAAGCCGCTCCAGACGGCGGCGCGCGCCGCGCGGGGGAGGTCGGCGTCGGCGAGGACGATCATCGCCGATTTGCCCCCCAGCTCCAGCACCGCCGGGACCAGGCGGGCGGCGGCGGCGGCCGCCACCTGCTTGCCGACCGCCGGGCTGCCGGTGAAGAAGATCATGTCGGCGGCGGCGGTCAGCGCGGCGCCGGCGTCGCCGCGCCCGGCGACGACCTCCAGCACGCCGTCGGGGAAGCCGCCCTGTTTCCAGAGCGCGGCGACGCGCAGTGACGTCAGCGGCGTCGTGTCCGACGGCTTGAGCACCACGGTGTTGCCCGCCGCCAGCGGCCCGATGCAGTCGCCGTAGTTGTTGAGCAGCGGGAAGTTCCAGGGGCCGATGACGCCGACCACGCCGCGTGGGTGGCGCACGACGCGCGTCCGCTTGTTCGAGAAGATGAGCGGGTGGTGGAGCTCGTCGCGGAGCGCGCGCCGTCCGGCCCGGCCGGTGTAATAGCGGGTCAGCTCCAGCGCGTAGAACAGCTCGATGAGCTCGGCCTCGTAGCGCGGCTTGCCGTTCTCGGCGACCAGCGTCTCCATCAGCTGATCGTCGTCGCGCAGCGCGCGGGCGAACCGGCGCAGCGTGCGCGCCCGCTCGCGAAACGGCAGCTCCCCCCAGCCCGGCTGCGCCGCGCGCGCCCGCGCCACCGCCGCCTCGACGTCGGCCGGGCCGGCACAGGGGATCTCCCGGATGACCTCGCCGGTGGCGGGGTTCTTGACGACGATGGAAGCGGGGGCGTTCACGGCCCCATCTTACGGCGCCGAACGATGTCTCCGGTCATTTTCACCGAAACGCAGCCCGGCCAGACGGGGAGCGCGTTCAAGATCGGGAATCCGTTGAGCCAGCCGCAGCCACCGCCGATCGACACCCTCAGCCCGACGACTGCCTCGCCGCCGGCGGCGGCGACCTGGGCGTTGAGCTCGTCGGAGAAATCGCGCGCCGGTGGAACCGCCAGCGCGGAGTAGACAAGCCCCGGCGTCGTCTTGCGGACGTCGAGCCAGCCCACCTTGGTCAGCGACCGTGCGTCGCAGATCCTGCCGCTGCCGTCCCGAACGACGGGCGAGAGCGAGAGCGGATAGCGGGCGCGATCGGCGGTGACCCGGACGCGCGCGCCCGCGCACCCGGTCACCAGGAGGGACGCCAGGAGCGCCACCGCGCTCGAGCGCGAACGCTTCACGGCGACGGGCACGACGTTCCAGGAATGGCCACCGTTGCTGCCTCCGCTTCGATCGACACGTCGTAGGAAAAGAAGAGGATCGGCACCGTCATCTGCCAGGCGTGCGCACGCAGGTTTGAGAGTCGAACGTCGTCGCGACAGGGGGTCCAGAAGAGGAGCCGATCGGCCGAGATCCCCAGATCGTTCGCTTCCCCCCAGCCGACGCCGCGGCCCACAGGGATGAAGACACCGAACGCGCGCGCCTCTCCCCCGATGACGGTCACGGGCAGCTCCGAGCGCGCGCGGGGGTCGGCGGCGCACCCGATGCACGGCACCGGACCGAGCAAGACCGGGACGCGGACCTCGGCCGCGCTCATCGACGTCGAGACGCAGCCGCCCGCCAGGTCGCCCAAGAGCAGCGTCAGCGCCAGGCCGGCGGCGACGGTCGGTGCGCCAGGGAGCATGCCCTTCGAGAGTGACCCCGGCCGCTGCCGGCCTCAAGCGCGCGACGTCACCGGACCGTCGGGCAGGGTCTCCGCGACGCCGGGCACGGCGCGCGCTCCATGATAGAGTTTTCGCAGTGGCAAGTGTGGCCAACGTCGAAGGCAAGCCGCGGAAGCTCCGCATCCTGGTCGCCAAGGTCGGGCTCGACGGGCACGACCGCGGCGCCAAGGTCGTCGCGCGCGGCCTCGCCGACGCGGGGTACGAGGTCATCTACAGCGGCCTTCACCAGACGCCGGAGATGGTCGCGGCGGCTGCGGCGCAGGAGTCGGTCGACGCGGTTGGGCTTTCGATCATGTCGGGCGCGCACATGACGCACTTTCCGGCGGTCCGGGCAGCGCTCGACGCGCGCGGCGCGGGCGCGGTGGTGCTGTTCGGCGGCGGCATCGTCCCCGACGAGGACGCCGCGGCGCTCAAGGCGGCGGGCGTCGCCGCCATCTTCACGCCGGGGACCTCGACTCAGGCGATCGTCGACTGGATCGAGCGCGAGCTCCGCCCGCGGCTGGAAGGGGCGGCGGCTTGATCCGGGCGCTGCTGCGAGGCGCCTCGGTCGCGGCGCTGGCGATCGTGCTGTCGTCGGCCGCGCGCGCGCAGGCAGGGGTGCAGCCGGAGGAGAATCGGGTCGGCGACATCTTGCAGTCGGCGCTGGTCGCGCACGGCGCCGAGGTGAACCGTTGCTTCGAGCGCGCGCTGGCCGACACGCTGGACGTCTCGGGGAAGATCGAGCTCTCGGTCGACGTCGGCGCGGGCGGCAAGATCACCAAGGCCGCGCCGGCGCTCGACGAGGTGAAGTCGCCCGTGCTGTTGGCCTGCCTCGAGGCGAGCGCGCTCGGCTGGACGCTCCTGGGGATCGATCCCGGCAGCACGGTGGTCGTGCCGCTGGCGTTCGAGGGGCAGGCGGCGCAGTTCACCATCAAGGTCGCCGACGCGCCCGACCACGGGCCGCCCGTTCCCGCCGGCAGGCATAATGGTGCGGCCGGGTCGCCGCCGCCCCAGCCGCCGTTCTCGG
>CAVRRT010000183.1:0-25770 GCA_963723305.1 uncultured Pseudomonadota bacterium | reverse complement strand
GTTATGCCCTCTACTGGTTCGTTACGTATTGCTATGCCTCGAATCTGAGGCCGCTTGCGCGCTCAGCCTAGTGGCCGAGGTGGACGATTATCGCGCCCAGCGCCGCCGCCAGGGGGATGAGCAGCCACCAGGCGCGGGCCGAGCCGGTGGTCTCCAGGGCCCTCAGCCGCTCGGTCACGATCGCCGCCGCCGTCGGGCCGGGGGCCGCGACCGCGACGGCGGGCGACCACCAGGCGGAGAGATCGGGCCGGCGCGCAATCTCGGCGGTCCCGTGAACCCGTCGCCGCGGCGGCCGCGATTCGACCGCCTGGGCATCGCGGGTCAGCCCGGCTGCCACCACCACCGACGGCAGCGGGTGCCCGCAGGGGGGCGGCAGGTTGATCGGAGGGAGGCGGACCGCAGGGGCGGAGCTCACCTGCTCCGGGCGGAGCCCGCCGCGGGGAGGAGGGACACTCTCGGGAGCCGCGGTTGGGTTGGCTGCCCCGTAGCGCCGGGTGCGCGCGCGCGGCTCGTCGTCGAGGGTGACGTCCACCGACAGCCTCGGGATCCCGTCGCTGGTCGCCGGATCGACGGCGATCTTGCGGATGGTCCCGGCGGCGGCGACGCCTCCCTGCTCGCCGAGCACCACATCGACGCCGCCGTCGAGCCGCAGGAACGGGAGCGTGGCGGTCAACCGCACGCATCTGGTCGTTGTCGTTGACGTGCGCCTCGCAGCGGAGCGGCCGGTCGACGCCGTCGATGCGCAGCTTGGCGGGGAGCACCTGCCTGGTGCGATCGCTTATCAGGTGATCGATCGCTGCCGTGATGGCCGGCTTGAGCCCCCGAAGGCCACCGCCAGCCCAGCCGCCCGGCGCGGCCGTGACCCGCACGATCTTGCCCGAGACCTTGCGCGGACCGTGCGGCAGCAAGAGGTCGCACTGATCGCCGTTCCGATCGGACAGGCCTCGGTCGAGACCAGCGACACGCCACTGGCGCTCAGATCCAGGCCGCGGCCGTAGAGGCGCCCCTTTCCGTCGAGCCGCGCCAGACAGATCGCCTCGTCGTACGGAATCCGGGGAGAGACTCTCCGGGACTGGGTCATGCGCCCCCTTCGTTGTTCATTGTGGCACCTGCCGCGCGCGATGAAAGGCGTAAGCGCGGCTGCGCGATATTTTCGGCGGATGTCCCGCCACACCGACGGAGAGGTCGGCGATTGGCGCTGAGGTAGGTGGCGGTGATCCGCTCAGGGCGTGATGGCCGGCGGAACCTCGGGCCAAGGGGGCAGGGGCGGCAGCCCCAGCGCCTCGCGGACCAGCGCGAACGACCGTCGGTGAACGGGGCAGGCGCCCAGCTTCTTGAGCGCGCGGGCGTGCGCTCGACCGGATAGCCTTTGTGCTTGGCGAAGCCGTAACCAGGGAACTCGGCGTCGAGCGCCCGCATTCGGCGTCACGCGTGGTCTTGGCCAGGATCGACGCCGCCGCGATCGACAGGCTCTTGCCGTCGCCGCTGACGATTCGCTCCTGGGGCAGCGCCACGCCTCGCAGCTTGCGGCCGTCGATCAGAAGATGCTCGGCCGCCGGGGCCAGGGCCGCGATGGCGCGCCGCATGGCCGAGAGGCCCGCCCAGTAGATGTTGATGCGGTCGATCTCCTCGACCTCGGCGAACGCGACCGCCCAGGCGACAGCCCGTCGCTTGATGATCGGCGCCAGCCGCTCGCGCGTGTCCGGCGTCGAGCCGCTTCGAGTCATCGACCTCGCGAATCCGCGTGCCGGGCGCCAGGATGACCGCGGCAGCCGCGACCGGCCCGGCCAGCGGGCTCATGCCGGCCTCGTCGACGCCCGCGATCCGCATGACGCCGCCCTGCCCACAGCGCAGTCTCGAAGCGCAGCATGGTTCGCAGCCGCTGCCCTTCGGCGCGGTTGCCCCGCGCGCCGGCCGCGACCGCCTCCAGGATGGCGCGGGCCCCCGCCCGCGGATCGGCCGCCAGCGCCTTCGGACGTCGCGGGCAAGGGCGCCCCCCATCGACGTAGCGCGCACGCAACTCGTGCCAGCGAAGCCGGCGGCGATCCGGGCGATGTGGCAGGTGTGGCAAGCGCGGCGGTGTGGCAGTGTGAATGGAAACCGCGGATCAGGGTGGCAGGGTGGCCAGGGCGTCACGCGCCTCTTGCGAATGCGTGCCGAGCGGCGCCAGCTCCAGATACTTGCGAAAGGCGTCCCGCGATTCGGTGAGGCGCCCGCCGTCGCGCTGGATCCTTCCGACCACGATGTAGGCGTCCGAAGAGCGAGCATCGGCGCCGATGGCCAGGCGCGCCAGGTCCATCGCCTCGGCAGATCGCCCTCCCGTCAGCGCCGCCTCTGCCCGCTCGGTGAGCACCGCCGCCGGCTCCGCTGCCGCCGGCGCCTCGACCGCGCCCCGATTGCGGGCGGCCTGAGCGTGGAGCAGCAGGGCGACGACGAAGGCCAGCACCGCCGCGCCGCCGATCAGCGCGACCGCGCGGTTGCGCCCCGGGACCGGCGCGCGCGGATCGTAGTGAGGCTGGGTGGCTGGATCGTTGGCGACAGGTTCGACCGGCTGCTCGCCGTCGACCAGCCAGTGCAGCGTCGATTCCGAGAGCCCCATTTCCTGGCTGGGCTCGGCCGCGAGCTCGTCCGGCTTGGTCAGCGACGGCTCGTCCGGCTTGGCCAGCGACGGCGACGGCCCTTGGGGCTTGGTCAGGAGCGACTCGCTCGGCGCGTCCGTCGACCCAGGCGCCCCCGTCGTGCCCGGCGGCGGTTCCTCGGGGCGTGACTCGGCGGGGGGCCAAGCTGGCTCACCTGGCTCATCCGCGCGCGCGTTGGCCGCCTCCGGTTCCCCTGGCGCAGGCCGGGTTTCGTCCTCGGACTCCGGGCTCGGCATGATGGTGGAGACGAAGACTAGTGCATTTTGAAGGGCCGCGCGTCCGGAAAATGGCGCGACGCGCCCGCCGGTTTCCATCTGTTAACATGAGCTCGAGATGGCGAAGATCGTCGACGACACCACCCTCGAACGCCAGCCGACGACGGAGCCGCCCGTCGTCGCGCGCGGGCCGAGCGCCTACCTGCTGGTGATCGCCGGGCCCAGCTTCGGCGAGATGCACCGGCTGCAGGGGAGCCGTTCGGTGATCGGTCGTGCCGACTCCGCCGCCGTCCGCGTGCTCGATGACGGGATCTCGCGCGAGCACGCCGCGCTGGAGCGCGACGGCGGGAAGAACGTGCTCCTGGATCTCGGCTCCACCAACGGCACCTTCTGCAACGGCACCAAGATCGAGCGCCAGGAGCTGATCGACGGCGACAAGATCTCCGTGGGGGCGTCGACGATCCTGAAGTTCACCTACCAGGACCAGGTCGACGAGCGCTACCAGAAGCGGCTGTTCGAGTCGGCGCTGCGCGACGGGCTGACCGCGACGTTCAACCGGCGCTACTTCGTCGACCGTTTGAACAGCGAGATGCGGTTCGCTTCCCGTCACGACAAGTCGCTGGCGCTCCTGTTCGTCGACATCGATCACTTCAAGAAGATCAACGACGGGTTCGGGCACCTGGTGGGGGATCAGGTGCTGGCGGGGGTGGCGCGCGAGATGATGGCCGCCATCCGCTCGGAGGACGTGCTGGCCCGCTACGGCGGCGAGGAGTTCGCCATCATCTGCCGCGAGATCGAGAAGGAAGGGGCGCTGGCGCTGGGGGAGCGGCTGCGGGCGGGAGTGGCGCGCGCCCGCTTCGAGCACGAGGGGCGGATCATCCCGGTCACGGTCAGCATCGGCTGCGCCGTCGTGCACAAGCCGCAGCAAGCCCAGCCGCTCATCGCCGCCGCTGACGCCGCGATGTACGAAGCCAAGCGGGCCGGGCGCAACAGAGTCTCATTTCACGAGTGAGCCCCAAGAGGGAGACGGAGAGGGTGAGGGTTCCCGCGCCCTGCCGCGTATCTATGAATAGATAGACAGGGGCGGATCCGTTGGTATGGTGGGGCCGGATGAGGGGACGTCCACTCCGCGGGCTCGCCATCGCGAGTCTGCTCGCGGCGCTCAGCTGTCGCGAATCCGCCGGTCTGCACGGCGAAGGTGCGCCCGCGAGCAACGCGGGGGCCTCGTCGCCGGGACCTGCGGCGGCCGGAGACCAGCCGGGGAAACCGCGCGCACCACGCGGACCGGTCTCGGAGGCGGAGGCGCTCAAGCCGCGGCCCGATCTTCCGCCCGCCGAGCGCGCGCTGGTGGTGATTGGCGCGGCGCCCGCCCAGCCGGCCGCGCCCGCGCAGCCGGGGCAGCCCGCGCCGGCGGGGGAGCCGGCAAAGCCCGGTGAAGAGCGCTGGATCGACGCCGGGATGGCCGAGGCGGCGGGCTACACGCTGGTCGATCTCAGGGATGAGTGGACGCCCTACATCTTCGCCGAGCAGGCGGGGCCTGACGGCCAGCCGCTCCCCAACCGTTACCGGCGCATCTTCATCGGCCTGGCCAACGATCAGCTCGACGAGGACGGCGAGCCGCTCGAGCCGGGGACGAAGAACTACCTCGAGCTCTATGGAATCTTCCCGTCGCTGTCGGTGCTGCGGGCGCGGTTCCTCAACGACGAGCAGCACCCTTGTCACGACCAGGAGAGCGCCGACGCCCTCGACGCCGTGGAGACGGTCACCTACGTCGCCCCGGCTGACGTCAAGAAGGACGAGCACCGCCTGGCTCGGATTCGTGTCGAGCTGGAAGAGGCCCGCAAGAAGGCGCATGCCGCCACGCTGGACGAGCTGGTGGAGAAGCAGCCGGCCTTCGCGCCCAAGGTGAACTTGATCGCGAAGCGCGCCGCGGAGAAGCCGGCCATGGCCGCCGTCGAGAAGCGCCTCACCTGTGAGGGGCTGCTCGGCACGAGCGCCCGGACGTCGCACCACCAGCCGGGCATCTACGACGACTCGATGCGGATCGCCGTGCGCCGCTTCCAGCAGAAGCACATGCTGTACGAGGCCAACTTCCTGCGCCGCAAGACGGTGGACGCGCTGTCGCGCTCGCTGCTCGACAACGACTACGACGCGCTGGTGCGCGCGCTGCGCGAGCGGGTGGTGTCGGCCGCCGGCATTCTCGAGGACGGCTCGACGTCGAAGGTCCACAATCTCGTCGACGAGTACACCAAGGTGACGCTGGAGCAGCTCGGCCTCTCCGACGGCGCCGCGGCGCTGGCGTTCTTCAAGCGCCACGGCAAGGACGAGCTCAAGACGCTGCGGGTGGCGGTGAAGCTGCCGCCGCGCCCCGACTACTACGCGCCCGACATGGACCTCTCCATTGTCGTCGATCGCGGCGACGTCTGGTACGACGTCCCGTTCGACGCCCAGGGGCACTACAAGCCACAGCCGCGCAAGAAGTACCCCTCGCTGACGCTCTACACGCGGGTGGGCGGCAAGCTGCTGGCGCTGGCGCGCTGGCGCACCACCATCGGCGGCTGGCGCGCCGATCAGGCGGCCAACGGCTACGAATATTTCCGCTACAAGGGGTCGGACATCGGGCCGCGCGTCATCCGCCACGTCGTCTCTGGGCCGGTCTGGATCGCGCCTGCCTCGACGCCGATCCGGACGTTGGTCAAGGGGAAGCTCGTCAACGGCAAGTGGATGGGCGTGGTCAACTACGACGAGCTGGGGCCGGGTTACCTCTCGGCCTACGGCCTCATCGCCGGCTACTTCGTGGTGCCGGGCCAGAACGGCCACAACGACTTCGACAACGGCGTCCGCGCGCACGGCTCGTCGGACTACCTGTCGATCTACAGCGCCAACGGCTACTCGCACGGCTGCCACCGGCTGCCCAACCACCTGGCCATCCGGCTCTACTCGTTCATCCTCCGCCATCGCAACATGAAGGTGTCCGGCGATCAACCGATGGGCTTCACCCGCCAGTTCCTCTGGAAGGACACCGTCTACGAGATGAAGATCCCCTCGCGCGGATATCTCTTCGAGCTGGATCCGCCCGTGCCGGTCAACGTCCTCGAGGGGAACATCATGGGCGAGGTGAAGAAACCGATCCTGGAGTACGTGCCCGAGCCCTGGAACAAGTACCCCCCCGGACCACCACCGCCTGCGCCGACGTCCGCCGACAAGGCCGGAGGAGGCAGCTGTTGCGGCGAGTAGCGGCTCGCTGGGCAGGCGCGGCGGTGATCACCGGGTTGGTGATCTTCGCGCTGGCTCCGTTCGCGCTCCACGCGGCCTCCGACGCTGGTGTCGCGCTCCCCATCGACGTGGCCGCGCCGCCGGCGCCCGCGGCGCCTTCACCCAACGTTCGCATCGTCTTCACCATCGTCCCCACGACCAAGAAGGCCACGGTGAGCTGGGGCAAAAAGCGTCTGGGCCTCATCGCCCCGCACGCCCCGCTCATCGTGACCCGGCCGCGCGACTCCGGCCCGCTCGACGTGGTCGTCAAATCCGACGGCTACGTGACCGTTCAGACCCGCGCCTATACGTTCGCCGACAACAAGGTCTCGGTGAAGCTCACGCCGGTCGACCAGAAGAGCACGCTCCTCGGCTACCGCGAGGAGCTCCCGGTCGACGGTGGCGCGCCAAGCGGCGGTCCCGACGGAGGAATGCCCTAGACCGATCACTTCTCGCCCTCCGAAAAGCGTGATAAGAGCCGTTTTTAAACTCAGCTCCGAAAGGACGACGTCATGGCGAAGCAGAACTTGCGACCGGTGTTGGCGGGTGTGGGTGTAGCGCTGGCGGCGACTCTCGCGATCTGGGGCTGCGGTGGGGGCTCTGGGCAGGGACGACCGGGCGGAACGGGCGGTTCCACCGGAACGGGCGGCAGCGCTTCCGGCACCGGCGGCGCCACGGGAGCGGGCGGCAGCGGCTCCGGCACCGGCGGCTCGGCCGGCGCCACGGCGGCCGCCTGCACGGCAAACCCGACGATACCGTTGCTGACCAACTTTTCGACCGCGGCCGGCGACGGCGGGATCAGCGCCTCGGGCACCTGGGGGACGACCGGACAGCTGACCGGCCACACCTTCGGATACAAGGGAGCAATGACCAACGACGCCGGGGTGACGTCGTCGGTGACGGCCACCGTCCAGACAGCCACCATGGACCTCGAGCTCCACGGGACGGTCCTGGCGGCGGACTACGCCGGCGGTGGGATGTCGTTCGACACCTGCGTCGACTCGTCCAACTGGACCGGCATTCAATTCACGCTCGGCGGGACCGCCGACGGATGCTCCATTACGTTCCAACTGCAAACGCAGTCTCAGGAGCCGCCGTCGAACAAAGGGACTTGCACGGCATCGTCCTGTTACAACTTCCCGCAGGTGCCGGTGACGATCACCCCGGGGACCCCGATCGTGGTCACGTTCGCGGAGCTTGCGGGCACCGGGATGCCTTCCGCCCCCGCCGACTTCGAGAAGGAGATGTTCGGTCTGCAGTGGCAGTTCACCTCCGTGGCGCCGCCCGACGGCGGCGTGCAGGTGGGCTGCTCGCCCAGCATGACGATCTCCGACGTCATGTGGACCAGCAACTAGACGACCGACGAGGGCGGCCCACCCCAGGGCCGCTCGCTTCGGCGTCGCCGCCGGTTCAGTAGGGGAGCGCCAGCGGGTCGCCGCCGAGGTCGATCTCCGCGGCGAGCGGACGGGTGCCGGTGAGGGCCGCGCTCCGCTCGTCGGGCTGGCTGCCGCCGACGGAGATGAGGAAGCGGCCTGGCTCGAGCCGCCGCAGGCCGCGCTCGTCGATGAGCGACAGATCGCGCGCCGTGAGCGGAAACTCCACCCGGCGTGATTCTCCGGACGCCAGGTGCAGCCGGCGGAAGCCCCGCAGGTCCCGCTGCGGGACGCGGCAGGAGGCCTCACGATCCGTGAGGTAGAGCTGCACCACCTCGTCGCCGGCCCGCGCCCCCACGTTCTCGACGGTGACCGCGGCGGTGATGCGCAGATCTGCGGCGGTGGTCGGTCGGAACGGGGTGAGCGAGAGATCGCTGTAAGCGAACCGCGTGTACGAGAGGCCGTAGCCGAAGGGGTAGAGCGGCGGCGTCTCCTGATAGCGGTAGGTCCGCCCCTGCATGCGGTAGTCGGCGATGGGCGGCAGATCGGAGGCCCGGCGCGGGAAGGTGACGGGCAGGCGCCCGGCAGGTGAGACGGCGCCGAACAGGATGTCGCAGAGCGCGGCGCCTCCTTCGGCGCCCGGGTACCAGACCTGCACGATGGCGGCCAGGTGGTCGTGCGCCCAGGCGAGATCGAGCGGGCTGCCGGCGATGACCGCCAGCACCGTCGGCTTTCCCAGCGCGACGATCTTCTCGAGCAGCACCTGCTGCAGGCCGGTGAGGCCGAGGTCGGTCTTGTCGCCGGCCGCCTCGGAATTGCCGGCGTCCCCCTGTTCGCCCTCGATGTCGGGCGCCAGGCCCAGACAGAGCAGCACGACCTCGGCGCGGGAGGCGACGCTGACCGCTTCCGAGAGGTTGCCGGCACGCCCCAGGCCGTCGAGCTTGTCGCCCAGCCGCTTGCACCCTTGCGCGTACCAGACCTTCGTGGCGGGATCGACCGCGGCGCGAATCGCCGCCAGCGGCGTCACCTGGCGCGACGGCTCCCCGAAGTAATTCGCCAGCAGCACCTGGCGATCGTCGGCGTTGGGGCCGATGACCGCGATGCTGCGGATCTCTCGCCGCAATGGGAGCAGCTCACCGGCATTCTTGAGCAGCACCATCGAGGCGGCCGCCGTCTCGCGCGCCAGCGCCCGGTGGGCGTCGCTGTCGTTGACCTCGTAGGGGATCGCGGCATGGGCGACGCGGGCGGGGGGGTCGAACATGCCGAGGCGCAAGCGCGCCCGGAAGAGGCGCCGGACGCAGCGATCGACGTCGGCCTCGGTCAAGAGGCCCGCGGCGACGGCAGCCGGGATGTGCTCGTAGGTGCACCCGCAGTTGAGGTCGCAGCCGGCCTTCACCGCCAGCGCCGCCGACTCGGCCGGCGTGGCTGTCACCCCGTGCCCCTCGTGGATGTCGCGGATGGCCCAGCAGTCGCTGACCACGTAGCCGTCGAAGCCCCACTCGTCGCGCAGGATGTTTCCGATCAGCGTGGGGCTGGCGCTGCAGGGCTCGCCGTTGACCCGGTTGTAGGCGCTCATCACGCTGCCCGCGCCCGCCTCGGTCACGCAGGCGTGGAAGGCCGGCAGGTAGGTCTCGCGCAGATCCTTCTCGCCGACGAGGGCGTCGAAGCTGTGGCGAAGCCCCTCCGGGCCGCTGTGCACGGCGAAGTGTTTGGGCGTGGCGATGAGCTTGAGGTGGGTACGGTCGTCGTCCCTGCAGCGCGCGGCAATAGGCGACGCCCAGGCGCGCCGTCAGATAGGGACATTCGCCGTAGGTCTCGTGGCCGCGCCCCCAGCGCGGGTCGCGGAAGATGTTGATGTTGGGCGACCAGAAGGTGAGGCCCTTGTACATCCCGTGATCGCCCTGGCGCAGGTACTCGTGGTGCTTGGCGCGCGCCTCGTCGGCAATCGCCACCGCCACAGCGCGCAGGCGATCGACGTCGAACGTCGCCGCCAGCGCGATCGCCTGCGGGAACACGGTGGCGATCCCGGCCCGCGCGACGCCGTGCAGGCACTCGTTCCACCAGTTGTAGGCGGCGATGCCGAGGCGCGGGATGGCGGGCGCCTCGTGCAGCATCTGCGCCGCCTTCTCGGCCAGCGTCAGCCGAGGCAGGAGGTCGTCGAGGCGTGCTTCGACCGGGAGATCGGGATCGAGGAAGGGAAGCGCGGCCGTCACGGCGACAGCGTCACGGTCGCCAGCGACTGTGGAGGCATGTCGAACGAGTTGGCGGCGTCGAGCGGTCCGATGGCGGCGTAGCGCTCGCTGGTCATGGAGGTGCTGCGGTAGACGCTGGAGGTCGTGCCGGCGAACGCGCCGGGATCGATGGTCACCTGATGGTCCGCGCCGTCGATGTTGAGCAAGACCAGCGTCAGCTGCGTGCCGTCGGGCGAGAGGTACGCCGAGGCGGTGATGATGTTTTCGGTGGCCGACGCGCCGACCCGCGTCCAGCCGGCGGCGATCCCTTTGGCGAAGTGCTGGACGGCGTAGTAGTCGTCGTTGATGCTGAACCCGGTCGAGGTGACGCTGACCAGCCCCGAGGGGGGCGATTGCGCCGGCCAGTAGAGGTCCCAGTAGAGGTAGGTCGAGACGCCCTCGACGGTGACCGAGTTCTGGATCAGCCAGGCGGTGGTGAAGAAGTTTTGGTCGGTGGGTGCGTATTCACTCTGCCAGATCGGCTTTCCGGCCGCCGCGGCGGCCGCGTCGCTGAGGCTGGCGTCGTAGGAGTTGGGAAACCCGTCGTCACCGCTGCCGTAGAGGTGGTGGGCGACGGCGTCCAGGTCGTCGAGATCGTTCGATGCGGTAATCCCGCTCATGTAGCGTTCGAATTCGGTCTTGGCCGAGCTGTCGTTTTCGGGGCCGATGAACTTGGGCATCGTCATAGCCCCGGGTGGCGCCGCCAGGGCGGTCTTGACCGCGTCGAGAGCGGGACCGTATCCGGCGTTGGTCGCGCCCTCCGTCGGATCGAGCAGGCAAGTCCCCTCGTTGGTCGTCGTGAAGTCGGGCTCGTTCTGGATGCTGATGTAGTCGGGGACGACGCCGGCCGCCGCATAGGCAGATCAGGCTCTGGGCCCACCAGGTGCCGAAGTCGGCATAGTCGTAAACGCCGCTGGAGGTCTGCGGCAGCGTCCCCCCGGCATCGTTCATGGCGTTGCTCTTCAGCGAAGGATAGGTGGTGGATCCGTCGGCCGATGGCCAGGAGGTGAAGGGGGGATTCCACGACGACATGAGAATGATTGGTGTGTAGCCCAGTTGGTGCGCGCCGCTCACGAAGGCGGCGGTCGACTTGAACGCTCCCTCGTTGTCGTTGTTGTTCTGGTACCAGTTTCCGACCCGCAGCACCTCCAGGCCGAGGTCGGAGAAGATCGTCTGGTAGAGCTCGGCGCTCATCGGGTTGGCCATGGCCGAGCCGTCGTAGTACGCGACAGCCGCGCCGAACCCGACCATCGTCTGGTAGGTCGTCGACAGGTCGACCGTCACGGTGGCCGCGGTCGGGAGCACCGTGACGCCGCCGCCGGTCGTTCCGCCGCCGCACCCGATCGGTGTCAGGAGAGACAAGGCGAGGGACGGAACGGCGAGACCGCGCAACCCGATTGAGCGTAAGCCGATTGGGCGCAACCCGATGGCGCGTGAGCCAGTGGCGCGCAAGGCGATTGAACGTAAGCGAAGTGAAGCCACGAAACCTTTCAGCGGCTGCTGCAGACGAACAGGGTCGCGGACAGCGGCGGCAAGCGATAGTTAAGCTGGTTGTCTCTGATGTCGGCGTCGGTCAGGGCGTTAATCTTGGGCGAAGCGGCGTCGAAGGCAAAGACCTTCGCCCTGGCGTAGGCGCCCCCCTTGATGGCGATCTTCCCGTTGAAGATTGTCCGTTGAGTCTTGTTGATGACGAGGATGGTCAGCGTCCCCGGGTGCTTGGAGTCGGTCGCGGCGAAGACCGAGGCCTTGTCGAGATCGTCCGGCTTGGCGGTGACGGCGGTGTCGCCGAAGGTGCCCCCCTTGCCGTCGTAGTTTCGGTAGATCTGGAACGCCGCCTTGATGTAGCTCGGCAGCTGGCCGTTGCCGGCCCCGTCGCCCCAGTAGTTCGCAAGGTAAAGCCCCTCGCGCCCGAAGACGCCGAGCACGTCGGCCTGCGCCAGGCCACCCGAGATGTGGTTGCCCACGCCGAAGTTGTACTCGGTCATCGTCAGCTTGGTCCCCGGGTAGCGGGCGGCGATCTTCTCCTGCAGCCAGGGGATGAGCCGGATCGGCTTGCCGCCGAGCGCGGCGGCGATCCAGCTCTTCTCGACATAGCCCGGATCCCACAGGCTGCGCGGCGCCTGCACGCGCGCCTCCACCGTTTTGGGGGTGAGGTCCGGATCGGTGATCCGCTTGGCGCCGCGCGCCTCGGGATACCAGTGGATGTCGAGCGCGTGAACGAGCCGCTGGTGGTGCTTCTCCTCCAGCTTCTTCATCGAGGCCAGGAAGAAGTCGAGGTACGTGCCGTAGGTGGCGTTGTGCGTGGCAGCGTCGGGGGCGTCCTGCAGCGACATGTACTCGCTCCAGCCGAAGGCCACCGCGCCCAGCACGAAGGCGGTCGGATCGACCTTGAGCAGACCGCTGGCGGTCGCTTCGGTCCGGCTCACCATCTCGGCGTAGGTGGTCTTGTCGGGATGGACGCGGGGGTGCGTGCTGGGCCAGAGCGCCGGCTCGTTGTCGAGCGAGTAGAACTTGATTCCCCCCTCGGCCGCCTTGCCGAGCTTGCTGACCAGCGCATTGACGAACTCGTCCTCGTAGACCACGCCGTCGCCGAGATCGGGCGAGGCGGTGAACGGCCCCGGCTTCTGGGCGACCGATTTGTCCCAGCGCTTGCTGGGCGCCTTCTCGCCCTCGGAGACAGGCCCGCGCGTGTCCGCGCTGACGAAGTCGATCATCGGCACGGTGGCCATCGTCTCCATCCCCGCCTTGCGGTTGGCGCGCGCGAAATCGACGAACTGCGCGCCCGGCACCGCGCAGTCGGCGTAGCCGAGCACCGTGCAGGGCCAGTCGTCGCTCGAGTGGTTGTAGTCGCTGCCGGCGTTGGAGGCGTTGAGCTCCCAGTTGTAGGCGGTCTGCCGATTGCCGCCCATGCGCCGCACCGTCGCGCCGACCCCCTCGCCGGGCTGCGAGTTGATGCCGTAGACGTAGGGGCTGATCGGGCGGATGACCTCGCCGGCCGCGACGTCGACGCGCAGCTCGCCCCCTTCGTTCGGCGGCAGCGCGGCCTCGGCGGCGGCGGTCGCCTTGGCGGCGGCGGCGGCCTCGTGCTCGCGCTTGCGGTCGGCGGCCTGGGTGGCCGGGAGCGACGAGAAGGCGATCTGCTTGCCGAAGCTCTCTACCTTCACGCCGCCGATCTCGATCGTCTGTCGATCGTAACCGAGGCGGAAGATGGCGTGCGCCTCGCCGGCGGCGTAGGCGCGCGAGGCCTTGAAGCGGACCTCGATCTTCGACCACGCCGCGGCCCCTTGCACCGGGTACTGGATCGACTTCGTGTAAGGGGAGCCGTTCAGCTCGAACACGAACTCGGTCTCGCCGACGCCCCCTTCTTGCGGCACCTCGGTGCGCAGGAAGAAGGTCGCCAGGATCGCGTCGCCGACGTCGACCGGCGCGGTCGTGTCGGCCACCAGTTGCACCGCCCACTCGTGTCCCGAGCCCTCCTTGACGGTCGCCCGGATGGCGTCGGTGAACGGCTGCCCGGTCACCGCGATCGGCGCGATGTCGACCTTGACCACCTCGCCCTGCGGCTTGAAGGCGGCGACTCCGGTGCCACCGAGGAGGTCGACGCGCGGCAGGCCGGCGATGCGCTCCTCGGCGGCCACCGTGGCAGCCGAGGGGGCCGGCGCCGCGGCAGGCGCGCCCGGCGCACCCGACGACGGCGAGGCGGCGGTCCGCATGATGCACGCGCCTCCCGCGAGGGCCAAGAGGATGCTGCTCAAAAGCGCGAAGTGGCTGGGGGCCCGCGTTGACATGCGCGGCAGGTTAGCCAATTCGCAAGCAGCGGGGAAGGATGTATGGTCCGCGCTGATGAGCCTTTGGCAGAAGGGTTTTACGAGGCTGACGCTGGCTGCGGGCCTGGCGGCGCTGCTCTGGTCCGGGACCTGCGGACAGACGTCGGCGCCGGCCTCCGCCGCCGGCGGGGCGGCGGGCTACCGCGATCCGAAGCTCCCCATCGACAGGCGGGTCGCCGATCTGCTGGGCCAAATGACGCTCTCCGAAAAGGTGGCCCAGCTGGGGAGCGTCAACTGGGACAAGAACGCCATCGACGATCCGAAGACGCACGAGCTGTCGCAGAGCCTGGCCAAGAAGCTCATGCCCGACGGCATCGGCGAGATCACGCGGCCGAGCGATCGCCACGATGCGCGCGGCGCGGTCGCCTTCGCCAACGCCATCCAGAAGTTCTTGGTCGAAAACACGCGGCTCGGGATCCCGGCGCTGTTGCACGAGGAGTCGCTGCACGGCTTCGTGGCGCCGGGTGGCACCAGCTTTCCCCAGGCGATCGGCCTGGCGGCCACCTTCGATCCCCCGCTCCTCGAGGAGATCTTCACCGTGGCGGCGCGGCAGGCGCGCGCACGCGGCGTGCAGCACGTGCTGGCCCCGGTGGTCGACGTGGCGCGCGATCCGCGCTGGGGGCGCATCGAGGAGACCTACGGCGAGGATCCCTACCTGGTGACCCGCATGGGCGTGGCGGCCATCCACGGCTTTCAGGGGCGGCAGCCGGCCGGCGCGCCGGTCGACGGGCAGCACGTGCTGGCGACCGCCAAGCACTTCACCGCGCACGGCACGCCGGAAGGGGGCCGCAACACGGCGCCGGGCAACTACTCGCCGCACGTCGTCCGCGAAGTTTTCCTGCCGCCGTTCGAGGCGGCGGTGCGCGAGGCGGGCGTCGCCACCGTGATGGCCAGCTACAACGAGCTCGACGGCATTCCGTCGCACGCCAACCACTGGCTGCTGACCGATCTTCTGCGCGGCGAGTGGGGATTCCCCGGGCTGGTCGTCTCCGACTACTTCGGCATCGCCGAGCTCGAGCGCAAGCACCATGTGGTGGCCACGCTGCCCGAGGCGGGGCGCGTGGCGTTGGCGGCGGGCGTCGATCTCGAGGTGCCGCAGTTCGAAGGGTTCGCCACGCTCGGCGCCGACGTGAAGGCGGGGCGGGTGCCGATGGCGTCGATCGACAGGTCGGTGGCGCGCGTGCTGCGGGCGAAGTTCCTGCTCGGTCTCTTCGAGCATCCTTACGTCGCCGCCGACCTCGAAGGGGAGCGCCCGACCGATCGCGCGCTGGCCCGTCGCGCGGCCGACGAGACGATCGTCTTGCTCAAGAACGAGCGCGACACGCTGCCGCTCGATCCGGCGCGGCTGAAGTCGATCGCCGTCATCGGCCCGAACGCGGCGGTCACGCGCCTCGGCGGCTACAGCGGCGTCGCCGACCGTCCCATCAGCGTCGTCGACGGCCTGCGCGCGCGGCTCGGCGACAAGGTCAAGGTGACGACCGCCCCGGGCTGCGGTCTCACCACCGGCAACCGCGGCTGGGCCGACGACCTCGTGCAGATGTCGGACCCGGCCGACGACGCGCGCCTCACCGCCGAGGCGGTCAAGGTCGCGGCGGCGGCGGACGTCGTGCTGCTGGTGCTGGGGCAGAACGAGCAGCTCTCGCGCGAGGGGTGGGCCGACAACCACCAGGGGGACCGGACCTCGCTCGACCTGCCGGGCAAGCAGATGGAGCTGGCGCGCGCCGTGCTGGCCGCCGGCAAGCCGACCATCCTGCTCCTCATCCACGGCAGCCCGCTGACCATCCCCGAGCTCGAGCACGCCGTGCCCGCCATCCTCGACGGGTTTTATCTGGGCGAGGAGACCGGCACGGCGGTGGCCGACGTGCTCTTCGGCGACGTGAGCCCGGCGGGGCGCTTGCCGGTCAGCGTCCCCCGCGCCATCGGGACCATCCCCGCCTACTACGACTACAAACCGTCGGCGCGCCGCCTCTACCTGTTCGAGCAGCCGGGGCCCGAGTGGCCGTTCGGCTTCGGGCTCTCGTACACCACGTTCAAGTACGACAGGCTGGCGGTGAAGCCCGAGAAGATCGCCCCCGACGGAAAGACGACCGTCTCGGTGACGGTCACCAACACCGGCAAGCGCGCCTCCGACGAGGTGGTGCAGCTCTATATCCACGACGTCGTCAGCACGGTCACCCGGCCCGTCCAGGAGCTGAAGGGATTTCGCCGCGTTCACCTCAAGCCGGGCGAGTCGAAGAAGGTGGAGTTCCCGCTCGGCTTCGACGAGCTCTCCTTCTACGACGTGAACATGAAGCGGATCGTCGAGCCAGGGCGCTTCGAGGTGATGGTCGGCGGCAGCTCGGACAAGACGAGCAAGGTGAACCTCGACGTCGTCGCCCGCTGACGGCGCGACCGCCGACGTCGTCTTCTGCTGACGGTGCGGCTACGGCCCGCCCGAGACCGGCCAGCCATTCGCGTCCCAGGCGATCTCCGAGATGCGCAGGGTGGCGGCGCCGCTCGAGCTCCCCTGGAGCGCGTGATACATGTTGTAGGTCTTGTTGTTGTAGGTGATGACGGCGTTGTGGCCGGGCGCCACCCAGCTGGCGTTGCCCTGCACCAGCAACGTTCCACCGCCCGACATCAATGAGGTCCCGGCCTCGTCGACGTAAGGTCCGGTCACCGTGGTCGAGCGTCCGACGCGGATGTTGTAGTCGTAGGGGGCCGAGCAGCACGAGCCCCACGACGAGAACAGGTAGTAGTAGCCGCAGCGCTTGAACACCCAACCGCCTTCGAGGCTCCCCTTGGAGTTCGCTCCGTTGGCCAGCGAATAGAGCGTCGTGTTCGCGGGGAGGCCGGTCGCGGCGACCAGCTGGACCATCTTGAGCCCGCTCCAGAAGCTCCCGAACTCGAGCCAGGGGGTCCCGGCGTCGTCGATGACGACGTTCGGGTCGATGGCGTTCCAGTCGTCGGTCTCGCCGATGTTCGAGCAGAGCGCCATTCCCTGGTCGGCCCAGCTGCCGCTGTCGAGCGCCGCCCGCGTCGCCTGACCGATGCACGACTTGTTGCTGCCGAACGTCGAGGCCGCGTAATAGAGGTGGTAGACGCCGCCGAAGTAGGAGATGTCCGGCGCCCAGAGGTTGGTCGCCCCGGTGGCCGTCGCGGCCCAGGCCGGCAGCGCGAGCGGCGTCGGGGCGTTGTTCCAGGTCGTGAGATTGGTCGAGGTCTTGGCGATGAGGCCGGTCGCAGCGAGGTAGATCGTGCTGCCGAGGACGTAGGCTGCCGGATCGTGCGCGCCGAGGCTCCCCGAGAGAGTCAGCGCCTGCGGTGGATTGGAGGCGTCGTACGCCTCGCCTGGGCAGGACAGGCCGGCGTCCGCGCCGGTCGTGCCACCGGTCGATCCACCCTGGCCCGTCGCGCCGCCCGTTGCCTTGCCGCCGGCCGCGCCGCCCGTTGCCTTGCCGCCTCCTGCGCCCCCGGTTCCCTTGCTGCCGGCCGCGCCGCCGCTGCCTGTCGCGCCGCCCGTGCCGGCTGCGCCGCCACTGCCGCTTGCGCCACCGGTGCTCGTCGCGCCGCCTGTAGCCGTCGCGCCGCCGGTGCTCGTCGCGCCGCCGGTGCCGGTAGCGCCTCCGGTCGCCGTCGTGCCGCCGCTTCCATTGGTGCCACCGGTGGCGGTCGCGCCGCCCGTGCCGGTTCCAATTTCCCCGCCCGTGCCTTCTCCCGTGCCTCCCGAGCCGGTGGCGGTCATGGTCCCCGACTGCGTGCAGCCGAAGAGCGCGCACGTGCCCCAGACGACGATCGCCAGCCGCGTTCTCATGATCCCGTCCTCACGAAGGTGAAGTCGTCGAGCGTGACCGACTGGTTGGCGCCGGCGGTCGTGGAGACGCCGATCTGGCAGGTTCCGTTGGTGACGGCGATGCCGGTGATCGTCACCTGCGTGAAGCCGGTCATCGCCTTGGTCAGCGAGGCGTCCTTTTCGGCGCCGCCATAACCCATCGCATAGAGGTTGGCGGTCGTCTGGCCGCCGCTGCTCTTGGCCCAGACGCCGAGCGCGTACGTTCCGCTCGGCAGGTTGGTCACCGCCTGGTTCAGCGTCGCCTGGTAGGCGGCGGTGTAGGTGAGCTGCCAGCTCCAGTTGCCGGTGTGGCCGCCCGAGACGTTGGTGTAGGGGGTGATGCCGCCGCCCGTCGTGGTGGTCGTGGTCCAGCCGGCCGGCTGGGTCATCGCCACGCGATCGGCCTCGAAGCTGGGGTTGAGCGCGTAGTTGTTGTCTGGCCCGACGCTCCAGGTGCCGGCGGCCGCGTTCAAAGACCACTCCGAGTCCGACTGCATGGTCGGCGTCGTCCCGCTGAACGACAGCGGGCACCACTGGTTGTACCCCAGGCCGTTGCCGGCAAAGTCGCTCCATCTGTCGCCCGCGAAGATGACCGTCGTCCCCGACGTCCCCTTGACGGTGATGAAGAAGCCCGTCTGCGAGACGTGGCTGAAGTCATTGTCGGTGTTTCCGATGACCCCCTCGGCGCCGTACGGCCCCATGATGTTCGTGGCGGCGATGTAGTAGCTGTGCGAGGCGTTCCAGCCGTGCAGGTCCGACGAGCAGAAGTAGTAGGTGCCGCTGTACTTGAACATCGTGTTCCCCTCGCGTCCTGGGCCGCCGAAGATGCGCGTGGCGGCGTTGACGTTCAGCGAGTCTGAGGGGCGGATCGGCGCCACGTAGAGGTTGCTGCGGCCGTCGGCGCTGGAGCAGATGAGGTAGGCCGTGCCGTCGTCGTCGACGAAGATCGTCTGGTCGCCGGTGTTCATGTTGGCGACGTTGGTGATCGACGTCTGCACGTGATCGAAGGTGAACGTCCCCGTCGGCGTGTCGCTGGTGGCGAACAGCTCGCCGGTGCCGAGCGGGCCGCTGCCGTACTGCGAGATGAGCACGTACTTCTTGGTGGTGGCGTTGTAGACGACGCCCATCCGGCCGATCCAGGTGCCCGCATCGACGTTCGCGCCCAGACCGGCCACGGTCAGGACGTCGTTCTCGTGCTTCCAGGTGACGAGATCGGTCGAGGAGTAACAAGTGATCGCCACGAAGGTGGTGTCGCTGTTCTTCTTCGTCGGGTTGGCGGCGTAGGTGACGGCGCCGTTGTACTTCACACCGTACCAGTAGTAGGTGCCGTTGAAGGTGAAGACGCCGCCCCCCTGCGAGTAGATCGGCGTGCCGGAGGTGTCCTTCCAGAACATGTCGTTGTGAATCAGCGCGGCGGCCGCGCCGCCGGCCCCCGTGGCGCCGCCGGTTCCCGTCGCGCCGCCGGTTCCCGTGCCGCCGCCGGCCCCCGTGGCGCCGCCGGTTCCCGTGGCGCCGCCGGTTCCCGTCGCGCCGCCGGTTCCCGTCGCGCCGCCCGTTCCCGTCGCGCCGCCCGCCGATCCTCCCGTGCCCGTTCCTCCCGCGTGCCCGCCGGCGCCGGCGCTGCCGCTCGCCCCGGCATCTCCCCCGCCGCCCGCGCCACCGCTGGCCGCGCCACCGCCAGTCGCGCCGCCGCTGCCCCCGCTTCCCGCGCCGGCCGCTCCCCCAGTGCCCGTTCCGCCGCCCGTCCCGAAGCTGCCGCCGGTCGCGCCGGACGATCCGCCCTCTCCCGACGAGCCCGACGAGCCGCCGGACGGCGCTCCGCCGGTATCGCCGTTGCCGCCGGTCCCCACGCCGTCGCCCGGCTGGCCTCCCGATCCCGTGGTCGAGCTGGCCCCGCTCCCGCAGCCGAAACAGGCGAGCGCCGCGACGAGGGCGACAGCGCACCACCGGGAAGCGAGAGGAGATCGGTCAGCGGTCCAGGTGCGCAAGGCTATGCCCATCAGAGAACAAAGGGGGCGACGACACGGATCTGTTGCCGCTTGCCACTCGGATCGCTCGGTTATTTGCTGACCGATGAATTGCCGCGGCGCGCCGAACCGGGTCCGAGCGCCCGGTGGCGCAGATGTCCACGAGATTTAAGAAAGCTCCTGATGGGCAATCTCAGCCGGCGAACCGACGTTGTCGGGGCAAAGGAGAACCAGAATGAGACGGATATTGATGGCCCTGATTCCTGCCGTAGTGATGACGTTCGGTGCTGTGGCGTTCGCCGCCGACGCGGTCGCCAAGCCCGATTGCGCCGACAAGCAGAAGGCGGTCGACGACGCCAAGGCCGCCGAGAAGACGGCCAGCGCGAAGCCGGACCTGTCGAGCTGCAAGGACATGAAGGGGAAGGACAAGAGCGCCTGCGAGAAGCCGCTGAAGGACAAGGCCAAGGCCGACTCCAAGACCGCCAAGGACAACACCAAGGCCGCCAAGATGGCGCTCGATTGCTGCAAGAACCCAAAGAAGAAGGGCTGCGCGCAGTAGCTGCGGCAACCTTGCCGGCGAAGCGCCCGCCGTCCTTTTCTCGTCGTCGGTGAAGTGTCTGCGCAGTCGGCGCTTTAATTGGGCCGCGGTGGTATATTTGGACCACCACTTATGCGGACGGGTCGAACGAATGCCGGGCGGTTTGTCCTGGTCGGCGTGTTGGGCACGTTGGCGGCGTTGTGGGCCGCCTCCTGTCAGGGGCCGCAGGAATTCTTCCGCGACAGCGGGATCGTCAACCTGGGGACGGGCGGGATCGTGTCGACGGGAGGTCAGGGGGCCTCGACCAGCACCGGCGGCGCGTCGGGCGGCACCGGCGGGACGATCGTCATCGGAACGGGCGGCTCGGGGACGGGCGGGACTCCGGCCACCGGCGGCGTCACCGGGACCGGCGGCAAAGCGACCGGCGGCGTGACGGGTACGGGCGGCGTGGCGACCGGCGGCCTGACGGGAACGGGTGGCAAGGCGACTGGCGGCGTGACGGGGACCGGCGGCGTGGCGACCGGCGGCGTGACGGGAACGGGCGGTCTCAGCGGAACGGGCGGCCTGACGGGGACGGGCGGCTCCGCAACCGGCGGCGCGACCGGCGCTGCCGGCTCGACCGGGACGGCCGCAAACTGCGTGGATGCCATCAAGATGGCGGGATACTCGTCGGGCAGCCAGGCCTGCAGTGCTTGCAAGGACAACCAGACGAGCCAGGCGACCGTTTGTCAGGCGGTCATCGACTGCCTCGATGC
This sequence comes from uncultured Pseudomonadota bacterium, assembly GCA_963723305.1. Lineage (GTDB taxonomy): Bacteria > Myxococcota_A > Polyangia > Fen-1088 > Fen-1088 > JADGRB01. The sequence goes on along the minus strand of CAVRRT010000183.1, from coordinate 5,159 downwards.
GATGTATCCCTGCAGCGGAAACTGCCAGCTCGGCTGCTACAACTCGGCGGGCGCCAGCGGCGTTGTCATGACCTGCGTCTCTTCGCTGCTCTCTGCCGCCTCCTGTATGTAGCGCCGGCGTCGCTCACAGACGCCGCGCTTGCGCGGCCACGGTTGAGCCCGTAACTTTCGGGCCCCATGAAACGCATCCCATCTCTCGTCGGTTCGCTCGTGGTCCTCTGTTCACTCGCCGGCGCCGCGCGCGCCGATCTGGAGCTGCCGCGCCCGAGCCCGTTCGCCAAGGTCGTGCAGACCGTCGGCCTGACCGACATCACCGTCGACTACAGCAGCCCGGGCGTCAAAGGGCGCCCGATCTGGGGCGCGGTCGTTCCCTACGACAAGATGTGGCGCGCGGGCGCCAACCAGGCGACGAAGGTGACCTTCAGCCGCGACGTCACCTTCGCGGGAAAGCCCGTTCCAGCGGGGACGTACGCCTTCTTCCTCATTCCCACCAAGGGCGCCTGGACCGTCGTCCTCAACAAGAAGGCCGACCAGCCGGGGACCGGGCAGGACTACAAGAAGTCGGACGATCTGCTGCGCGTGCAGCTCACGCCCGCCGCGGCGCCGTTCCGCGAGCGGCTCGCCTATCTGGTCACCGACTTCACCGACGACAAGGCCTCGCTGGATCTGGAGTGGGAGAAGCTGCGTCTGTCGATCCCGATCGCGGTGCAGACCTCCGCGCAGGCGCTGGCCAACATCAACAACGCCGTCGACAACGGCTGGCGCACCTACGCCAACGCCGCGCGCTACATGCTGGAGACCAAGAAGGACTACGACACCGGCATGAAGTACGTCGACCAGTCGCTGGCGCTCAAGGAGGACTGGTTCAACCTCTGGATCAAGGCCCAGCTGCTGGCGGCGAAGGGGAACTACAAGGACGCGCGCACGACGGGCGACCACGCCTACGATCTGGGCAAGAAGTCGCCCGGCTTCTTCCTCGAGGGGGAGGTCAAGAAGACCCTCGACGACTGGAAGAAGAAGGTCTAGCCGGCCGGCGTCCTCCCCGTCGACGCCGTCCTCGCTGTGCTTCCGGGGGAAAATCACCGCCGGGCGACCAGCGCCGCACCTCGGGGCGCGGACGGTTGTGAGGGCCGCTCAGGGAACCGAGGCGCCGGTGGCCCGGGAGAGCGCCGCGACCGAGACGTTGAGATCGTAAACCGCCTGCAGCGCAAACGTCCGCATCTTGAAGGACTGCAGGAGCGCGTCCGAGAAGTCCCGCGCGTCGGCCAGCCCCACCGCGAAGCTCTGGGTCACCGCCGCCACCCAGGCCTTGCCGGCCTTCTCCCCCTTGCTCACCTCGCCGATCCGCGTCTCGGCCTCCGACAGCTCCAGGTAGGCCTTGCTCACCTCGTACCCGACGCCGCCCAGCGCTTCTTCGCGGCGGGCTTCGATTTCGTCGGCGTCGGCCCGCGTTCGATCGCCGCGGGCCAGCTTGGGACCGAAGTCCAGCGGCAGGCGTAAGGCCGCGGCGACTCCGCCGCCGTAGCCATTGAAGGGGTTGTTGGCGAAGGCGTTCTGGGGTGCGTCGATGGTGGGCGCATAAGCGAACGAGAGCTGCCCGATGAGCACCAGATCCGGGTACAGCTTGCGGTGCTCGAGGAGGGCCAGCGCACGCTTGGCCTTCACCGCGTAGTCGAGGGTGCGCACCTCCGGGCGTGACTGGCGCGCCTCATCCTCGTAGTAGGCGAGCGGCCTCTGCGGGACCTCGAGCGGCTCGAAGTCCTGGTCGTCGACGTCCAGATCCTCCTGCGGCTCGAAGCCCAAGAGCGCCCGCAGGCCGCTGCGCGCCACCTCCTCCAGCCGCTTGGCTTCGAGGAGGCGCACCTCGATCTCGGTGCGCAACGTCCGCAAGCGCAGCCTGTCGGTCACCGTCGCGCTGCCGTCCCCGCTGGCCAGCTGTTTCTCGATCTTCTTCTGGGCGCTGTCGAGGTAGCCCGCCCCCTCGTCCAACATGTCCCGCAGCTCACGGGCAAGCTTCAGCCCCCAGTAGGCCTTCCGGACGTTGAGCTCGATGTCGGCGCGCGCGCCGTCCTGGCGCCCGGTGGTCACCACCACGCCGGCCTCGGCCGCGCTGACGCCGGCCGAGATCTTGCCGAAGTCCCACAGGGGCTGGACCAATTTCACGTCGGTGCGGGAATAGGCGCCGGCGAACTGGGTGAGGTATTGAAGCGCGCCGTGAGACGGGCTGGCGTTGGTCTGTATGCAGTTCATCTCCCGCACGTCTTGATCGGGGTTGGAGTAATTCGACCCGTTCTCGCATTCGACCCGCGGAACCGGCGCCACGAACGAGGTCAGGTCGCCCTGCGGAAACCAGCTCCGCTTGGCTTCGACGACCTGCGCCCGCATCCCGCGCGTCGCCGCGTCGCCCGCCCGCAGCCCGGGATTTCGGTTCCGGGCCAGCTCCAGCAGCTCGTCCAGCGTGTACTTTTTGGCCACCGCCGAGGGGGGGAGAGCCACCGACAGGAGGCTGCCGAGAAGGGCCAGACCGAGCGCGCGGGCGATCATGGCCAGCCAATATACAGGAGGCCTGGCTTCATGGGTTCGACCGAGAGCAGAGCCACGTGGTACGGGCTTGTCGAGTCGCGGGCGAACGACAGCGACGGCCATTTCACTTATGGCTTCATCCCCTCGTTGAAGATGGGACTGGACGGCGATCACTACCTCCGCCAGGTCGGCGCCGCCTTCGGCCGGCGCGGCCCGCTTCACCGGCGATCCGCGCCATGCCGCCGTTGCCCGGCAGGCCGTCCTCCTGCTGCTGGCCGACACGGCCACCGATCCCAGCAATCCCACGCAGCGAACGACAACGCTGCCGCCGATGGTGGTCAATCGCCTGGCCTCGGCCGGCATGCTGCTCGTGGCGATTCACGAGCTGCCCACCCCGGCCGAGGACCTGCTCCAGCAGAGCGATCAGCTTTGCAACTACATCCGCGCCCGGCAGCAGGCGGACGGCTCGCTGGCCTTTGCGGACGCCGTCGCCGAGGCCAAGGGGGGCGACGTGGACAGCTACCCCGGCGCCGCCCTGTACGGGCTCATGCTCAGCCAGCGGCAGCGCCCCGCCGAATGGAAGACCGACGTCGTCAAGAAAGCGCTCGGCTACTACGCCCCGACGTGGCGGGCGAACAAGAACGTCGCCTTCGTCCCCTGGCAGGCGGCGGCCTACACCGAGGCCTACCTGCGCACCAAGGACGCCGCCTTTGCCGAGTTCGTGAACGAGATAGCCGACTGGATTTGCGATCTGCAATATCCCGCGCTCGATCCCCGGCATCCGCAGTGGGGCGGCGGCTTCATGGACTGGGCCGACGGCAAGTCCGTGGCGACCGCGCCGCAGATGAGCAGCGCCGCGCTCGCCGAGGCGCTGGCCGACTCATGCCGCCTCGCCCGCGCCTCCGGCGATCTCGCCCACTACCAGCGCTACCGCGAAGCACTCGAGCAATGCCTGCAGTTCCTCACCCGCTTGCAGTATACCGAGGCCAACACGCAGCACTTCGCCGACTGGTATCGCCCCGCCATCGTCGGCGCCTTCTACGCCTCGTTCCAGGACGGCAACGTGCGCATCGACTACTGCCAGCACTCCGTCTGTGCGCTGGTACAATACCTGCTGGACGTGGTCGAGTAGCGTCGGGTGTCACCCAGCCCTGCCACCGTCTGCCGGTGTGGCCGACGAATTGGCCCCAGCGTATACTCACTCTTTGAAGCCCGGGCCCTTCGCCGCCGGCGGAAAGCCGAACGCGGAGAGCTGAAAGCCGACAATGGCCGAAAGCCGAAAGCCGATGGCCGAGAGCAATTCCTCGCATGCTGCCGCCGCGACCGCGCTGCAAACGCCTCACCGGCGTCCGCGTGCTCGGCACCGGCAGCTACGTTCCCGACGCCGTCGTCACCAACGACCATCTGCATGCCAGCGCTTCGGCTTCGATTCCGACTGGATCGTCAAGCGCACCGGCATCCTGGAACGCCGGCACGCCTTGCCCCACCAGGCCACCAGCGACCTCTGCCACGAGGCCGCCGGCCGCTGCATCGAGAACGCCGGCGTCAAGCCCAAGCGACATCGACCTGCTGGTGCTGGCCACCTTCACGCCCGGACATGTCGTTTCCCTCGACGGCCTGCCTGGTGCAGGATCGGCTCAAGCTGAACTGTCGCGGCCATCGAGATGCGAGGCGGCCTGCGCCGGCTTCATGTACGCCCTGATCACCGGGGCGGCCTACGTCGTCTCCGGGGCCAGCAACCTGGCCCTGATCATCGGCGGCGACTGCAACTCGCGCATCCTCAACCCCGACGACATCAAGACCTACCCGCTGTTCGGCGACGGCGCCGGGGCGGTGCTGCTGACGCGCGGCCGGCCGGACCAGGGCCTGCTCAGCTTACAGCCTGGGCGCCGACGGCGGCGGCGGCGACCTGCTCAGCCGGCCCGCCGGCGGCAGCCGGCTGCCGCCCACGCCCGAGCTGCTCGCCAAGGGCTTGCACTACATGCACATGGACGGCCGGGCCGTCTTCCGCTGGGCCGTCGCCATCCTCTGCGACACCATCCAGGACGTGCTGAAGCACAGCGAGCTGAGCGCCGAGGACGTCGACCTCTACATCCCGCACCAGGCCAACATCCGCATCATCAACGCCGCCATCGACGTGCTGCACATCTCCGCGCAACCGGGTCTTCAACAACCTCGACCGCTACGGCAACACCTCCGCCGGCTCGGTCCCGCTGGCGCTGGACGAGGCCATGGCCGAAGGCCGCATCAAGCCCGGCAACCTGGTCGTCCTCAGCGGCTTCGGCGCCGGCCTGACCTGGGGCACCACGGTCATGCGCTGGTGAGGTGAAAGAATGCGGACTGGTGCCAAAGAGCCGTGGTGGTCCAGTGAATCCGGCTCACGCACGTTTACTGAAAAATGCCTCGAAATGACTCGTTCGGCTCATGACCGTGTCGCCCGGGGCTTTCTCGCACGCGTGTGCCCGATAGGCACTTGAATGGCGGGTGAGACCAACCCACTTTTCATTATTCGCTCATGCAATAGGGCTTCCTCCGGTGATTCTCGGAACGCGAGCACGATCAGGGCATGCAGGGCGTTGTCGCCGCTGAAGAGTTGCTTGGGTTTCACGTCGGTTCATCTCCTGGGTTTCGGCCGT
>CAVRRT010000182.1:0-11213 GCA_963723305.1 uncultured Pseudomonadota bacterium | reverse complement strand
ATTTGCTACCTGTGATCTCATTCACCTTAGTCCACATAGCCTTGGCACCCCCTGTCTCCCTGGGATCACAATCTGACAGCCATTCGGTATTACGTTTGGTGATCATGGCACCTATTCGCTCAGCTAAGGCACTGGCCTTTTCAAGCTGTCCCTTTTTCATGAGATGATTTTTCTCTCTCAACAGACATTTGATGGTAGGGGTCATAAAAGGGGGGTCTCTAGAGCTGATAGAGATCCTAGTGGGGGGGAAATGATCATTCAACATCTCATGCATACGAGCATAGAATATATCAAATGCAGTTTGAGTATCACTGAGCAAGTAATCCGTCCAATCAACAAATTGCAACGCACTCAGAAATGAATTGTTTCTAACTGGTGTATGTTTACGGTATTCAACTACTGTGCTGGTTTTATTTAGGTCAACAATATTTCCCTCCTCCGCTCTGGCAATAATTGCCATGTGAGCAGTTTTGACAGTAGATTTAACTACTTAGTAGTCGAATATATGTCACCAGTGATGTAAACACGATCGAGTTTATGACCGTGGTGGGTCGGGTCCCCGACGACGTTGATCAGGCGAGTCCCGGACACATCGGACTCCTGTTCATCTGTCCCGACCACCAAGGCCGCGGCGCTGGCCGCAGCCTGTGCGAGGCCGCCTTTGAGGCCGTCGCGCGAATGCTCCCCCGCCCACCGAAGGTGACGGTGAAATCCGCCCCTGGAGCGGTGGCCTTCTATGAGAAGCTCGGCTTTTTGGTGGCCGGCGCGATGACCGAGTTCAACGGCATACGATTTGTTCCCATGGAGCGCGAAGTCGGCGTCTGACCGAGAAACAAGGGTTTCGGTGGACGCCTTTGGAGGCGGAATCTCCTCGAGTCGGACGAGCTGGATGCGGTCTAACCGGCCGTTGCAGTCGGACGGGCGCGTCGGTCGCTCACTCCCCCTCGCACCCGCCGCTGAACGGCTATATCGTTGGCCAGACGTGTCGCCGCACACTCACAGCCGTAGCATCCGATGGCCGTTTCCAGATCCGGAGAACGTGACCGCGATTTGTTGCGTTCACGTTTTAGATGGCACGAGCCCGATCTTGCGGATCACTCACGATCTGGATGACGGTGCCTGGCAAATACTGTGCGGCGAGGTCCACCGAACGGACGAGGGGAGAGTCGCCTGCTTGGGCTGTATTGTAGAGCGCGACGCCAGTATCCTCGGTCTAGCCGACCTGCCCCTCGGCTGGTGTGCCGACCGTGGCGCAGCCGAAGAGTCGTGGAATCGCTCGGAGAATCTCTCGCTTGGTTTCGATTGAGTGGGCCTGACGAGCGCTGCTCAACCGCGCGTTGCAGCGGACGGCGCTTGCGGGCCGCCACCGAACGCGAGATCGTTGGGCAGACAGTCGAGTCCGATGGACGACCTGCGCGGACAAATGGAGGAGCGGTGGCAGGCTGCGAACTCGCACGCAATCGGGCAGAAGGATTCGCAAGCGGCCACGCTCTGGCTGACGGCGGAGTACCAGTGATGGCGACCAAGGTGTTCCGACACCGGTGTGGGCGCCCGAGCGTGCGCGCAGGCGTCGCGCTGCTCGTCGGCGCGCTCGGCTGTGCCGCCCCGTTCCAGCGGCGCCTGCCCGACGTGGTCATTGCGCCGGGCCGGATGGTCGTCCTCCCGGTCATCGTCAAGGAGTTCGATCTCGACTTCAATGGCGACCGCCAGATGGATGCCGAGACGAATGACGCCGCCCGAGACAACGTCGCCGCGGCGGTCCGCGATCAGACGAAGGCCCGCGGTGCGCGCCTCTTCGTCCCTGGGGCCTTCGACGGCCACGATCCCTCGGTCCGGCAGCTCTACGCGGACCTCTGGCGGTGGATGGAGAATGTTTCGGTCGAGATCGCGGCGCAGAGGGCAGGGCGCCGCGACTTCGGCCGCCACTCCGTCGGTGACTGGCGCTTCCACCGCGATCTCGCCCCGCTCGGCGACGCGCTGGACGCCGACACCGCACTCACTCTCCTGATCCGCGAAACCAAAGACCACGGCAAATGGCGAGGCATCAGCGCCGCATGCGTGGTCAGCCTGCGCGATGGTCGGATGATCTGGTGCCACGATGAAGACGACCCCTGGGGCAACCTCAAGGATCCTGCCGTCGCACAGGCCGCGGTCCGCGATCTGCTCACGGGCCTCGACGCTCCGGCGGCCAGCGCCGCGGCGCAGTGATGCACCGCGAGTGCGCTTGCGCGCCGCCGCTGAACGCGTGATCGTCAGCCGAACCCCATGCGCGTGGCAAACAGAATGGCTCTTCTCCTAGGGGGCGTGGCGTTGACCATGGGGGCGGCAATGGTCGGCTTGTCCCAACTTGGGGAGATCGTCCACCGAACGAAGTGGAACGGCGGTGTCGAAGCCGATACCGAGGGACGTCACGAAGACGGTTCGAAGCGAGTGACGCTCGGTCCGACTGGCCTCTATTATTTCGAGGGCGAGAATTCGCTCAGGCTCACGGTGGAGATGGCCTCCGATAGGCGTGGAGGCTTCTACATCGTGTATGTGTGGACACCGGCGGCGTGGGTACGCGAGATGCCGGACTGGTGTCGCCACCGACGAGAAGACATTCTCCCGGAGATCAAGCGCCTGACCTCGGACACACGCATCCAGTGGGTAGAGGAGGATTAGCGGATGCTGGCCAACAAGGCGTTGCAGCGGATGATCGCCCTTCCTCGCCCCTCTCGGGCAGGCGGTCAGAGCGTAACGCGGCCGATCTTGTTGGCGTCAGGCTCGGTGAACCAGATGTTCCCGTCGGGACCAGCGGTCAGGTAGAAAACGTCCGACAGGGCGGTCGGCACCGCGAACTCGGTCAGATCGCCTTGCGGCGTGAGGCGGCCGATCTGGTTGCCGTTGACCTCGCAGAACCAGAGGTTGCCGTCAGGGCCGGTGACGATCTGAGTGGGCGTGGCCTTATCGAAGGGTGGGTGGGGTGGGATGGGAAACTCGGTGATCGTGCCACTCGGCGTGAGGCGGCCGATCTTGTCGCCGGTGCCCTCGGAGAACCAAACGTTCCCATCGGGACCGCCGGTGATGAAGGTGAGACCCGCCTGAGCGGTCGGGACGAGAAACTCATCGGTGATCGTTCCCGCCGTCGTCATGCACGCGATCTTGTTCGTGCTGTTCTCCGCGAACCAGAGGTTGCCGTCGGGTCCGACGGTGATCCCCAGCGGGGTGGTGTACGCCGGGAGGACGGGGAGCTCGGTGAGCACACCCGCCGGCGTGAGCATCGCGATGCGATTGCCCGTCTCCTCGGTGAACCAGATGTTCCCGTCGGGGGCGTTCGTGAGGTCGTACGGAGCGGCGTCCGGCGTCGCCAGGGCCGAGAGCTCCGTGATCACGCCGGCAAGTGTCGCGCGGGCGATTCGGTTTCCGACCCCCACGGTGAACCAGAGGTTGCCGTCCGGGCCGTAAACGATCTTGTCCGGGCCGTACACGTCGTTCGGCAACACGGAGAGCTGGGTGATGACGCCCGCGGTGGTGATGCGCGCGATCCAGTTGGTCCGCTGCTCGGTGAAGTAGAGGTCGCCGTCGGGTGCGCCGACGATGCCGCTTGGGCCGCTGTTGGCCGTCGGAATCGTGAATTCGACGACGGTGCCCGCGGGCAGCCGGCCCCCCGCGCCACCGGTCGCTCCGGCGTCGCCCGTACCGCCGCTGCCGCCCGTGCCGCCTATTCCGTTGTCGCCACCAGTCGCGCTGGTCCCGGCCGTCCCGAGGACTGTTCCGCCGCCTGCGCCGGCCCCGCCGTCGATTGCGCCACCGCGGCCCCCGGCCACCCCGCCGGCGCCTGCCGCACCGGCGATCACGCCGCCTCCGCCGCTGGCCGGCCCGCCGGCGCCACCCGACCCGCTCGCGCCGGCGGCCCCACCGTCTTTGGCAGCGACCTTCCCGTTGCCCGATCCGCCACCGCAGCCGAAGCCTGCGCAGAGGGCCATCCCGATGACGGCCAGCGCGCCCGCCCACCGGCGCGGCGCCGGTTCCGCGGCGCGCATCGGTTCCAGCTGGCCCACGAGAGGACCATACACGAACGCTCGGGCGCGACCCAACCGGCCCCGACGTTCAGCTCGTCCTCTGACCAGAAGGCCGCTGGTACCGGCCCTCGGGCGGGTTTCTCGACCTCTCGCTCATGCTGGACGAGGGAGCGGCGCCGGCGGCGGACGAGGGCAGCACCGGGTCTATGCGCCGAGTAGACCCCATGGGGCCGTCACGGTGCTCTCGCAGATCGGGATCAGCGACTCCGCTCGGTTCGCTGCGATGATGACCACGTTGACCCCATCGACGCTCACCTCCTTCCACTCGACGCTCATTGCTGCTGGCGACGCGGTTGCACCGCATCGAGATCGCTGTCGAAAATGCAGGCGCGGTTCCCACCCAGTCGTTTTGCTCGATAGGCCGCCGCATCGGCGTTGGCGAGGAGCACGTCGCTCGAATGGTCGTCCGATCCGTCCAGCGAAGCGATACCGACACTCATCGACACGTCGATTCTCTCCGGGCGGAGCTGCCGGATTCGACTCAGGAAGCGCTCGGCGAACGCGCCACCTTCGGCGGCGCTCGAGTGCGCGAGGATGGCCACGAATTCGTCACCTCCATAGCGGGCCGCGAGATCAGTGCCGCGTATCATGGTCCGCAACAGCGCTCCGATGGCCTGGAGGACCCTGCTTCCCACCACGTGCCCATGCCGATCATTGATGGCCTTGAGCCTGTCGACGTCCATCATGACGACGGCTGAGGTTGCGCCATACCTGGCAATGCGGGACTGCTCGATCGTCAGGCCTTTATGGAGCGCGCGGGCGTTGGCGAGCCCGGTGAGGGCATCGACATCGGCTTCGGCGCGCAGGCCCTTGCACAGCAGGCCCTGATTCAGGGCCCTTTCGATGCGCGCCAGCAGCTCGGGCGGCGCATACGGCTTTCGCAAGAAATCAACGGTGTCGGGGTTGAGGGCCCGGATGCGGAACAGAAGATCTTCGGCGCCCGAAAGGAAGAGAATGGGGACACGGGCGGTTCGGGGATCGGCCTGTAGGCTTTCAGCGGCGTGGAAGCCATTGAGAACCGGCATGTGGCCATCGAGCAAGATGAGATCGGGTGGCGCACGGTGCGCCTGCTTCAGCAGATCCTCGCCATTCCGGGTCAGGACCACCTCGAAGCCCTCGTCGACTAAAATGGTTTCAATTGTCGTTCCCTGGTCGGCGTCGTCCTCGGCCACGATAATTTGGCGCCTTTTGCCAGCCGACAGCGGCGGAGACTTGATGGCCAGCGGCTCGATGCCCAACAACGCCCCGGTTTCGAGCTTTAGCTCGTCGCTGAGGCCGCCGGCGAACTGGAGATCGAGCAAGGTCGCCAGCAGTCGACCCTCGAAACGCGCCGCCAGAACGTCAGTCTGAAGGACTTCGCGGGGCCGTTCCGACCGAATCATGATGACACCCAGACAGCGTGTCCCGACCACCAGGGGAACCACAACCACCGCGCCCAGGTGATCCGGCAGGAGATTCGCCACCGGGTCCAGGGTGGTCGATCGTCGCACGTCCTCGATGCACACGATCTCGCGGCTCTCGAGGGCAGAGGTGATTTCCGGATAACGGGTGAGATCGAGGCGTAGCTCGCTCAAGCTCGGCACGTCCGTCGACAGCACGACGCGGGCCCAGTCATCAACGAGAACACACGATCCGCGATCACCGAAGCGTGTGACCAGCGCGCGGGTGGCCTCGCCGACCAGAGCACGGCCGCCTCGCCCTACCTCGCCAACCATACGTTCGAGGTTTCCCCAATCGCTCGTGAATCGCTGTTCCGTGTCCACCGTCTCCATACTGCCAACCCTTCATTTTGCCCTCCCGACCCGAGTGGAGCGAGACTGCCAGTTCGGCCGGAACCTAGACACGATCGGGCGGTCTGGCCCAACATCTTTGACGTCGTTCGCCGAGGGGGTGTTCGATGGGGCTCGAGTCACGGTGGGTGGCTCGACATGAGGAGCCGGGCACCAGCGTCAGCGTCGCGAAGGCGTCACGAAGGATCCATTGTGCATCCCGACCGACATGTTCGATGAATCGATGCTTACTGTAGCCTCGTGCTTGACGACTTCATTTCACTTCACCGCGCAGAGATTTTGGCCCTGACGCGGGCGAAGGTGGCGGTCCGAATGGCGCCGCGACCGACCGACTCAGAGCTCGAAACGGGCATTCCTCTGTTTCTGGATCAGCTCATCGCCGTCCTGCGGGCACAGGATGCACGCGGAACCGTCTCGGACCCGGAGGTCGGACGAACCGCCGCTTATCATGGCGCAACCCGCATGAAAATCGGGTTCACGGTGGACCAGCTCGTCCACGATTATGGCGACGTTTGCCAGGCGATCACCGAGCTTGCCGTGGATCTGGATAAGAGCATTTCCGCGGACGACTTTCGTAGCTTGAACAAGTGTCTGGACTTCGCGATCGCTCGGGCGGTCACCGAATTCGAACGCCAGCGCGCGCGCCAGCAGTCGGAGCGGGAGAATGCACGAGCGGGCTTCTTGGTCCATGAACTGAACAATCTGATAACGACGGCGAAGCTGACCTTCCACGTCCTCAAGCAAGGAAAGGTCGCGATCGGCGGCAGCACGGGCACTGTACTCGAACGCACACTAAACGCGCTCGCCGAAGTGGTCGACCGCTCCGTTGCCACGGTTCGAGCGGCCACCGGTGTCTTCGCTCGAGAGCGGGTGTGGGTCTCCGAACTGATGGAGGAGCTCCAGGTCGTGGCGACGATCGAAGCGGCCACACATGGATTCAAGCTGGAGGTCGCTCAGCTGGGCGACGCGCTCCAGATCGAGACAGACAGGCTGCTGGTGGTGGGCGCCGTCGTCAATCTGCTGCGCAACGCTTCCAAGTTCTCACCGCTCGGCAGCACCATCGGCCTCCGGGTGTCCAAGATCGCGGGCGAGAGAATTTGCATCGAGGTCGAGGACGAATGCGGCGGCCTCCCGCCGGGCGATGAAGAGGGCCTGTTCCGGTCCTTCGAACAGCGGAGTCTCGACCGATCGGGGTTGGGACTCGGCCTGGCCGTCAGCCGCCAGAATGTCCGCGCGATGGGGGGAGAGCTCCGCGTACGCAACCTCCCCGGGAAGGGTTGCATCTTTTCGCTGGAGTTAACGGTCGGACCGGGGACGGAGCCGCCTCCCACCAGCGCGTGACGGGCGGCTCGGGAGGCCTCGTGCGTTCCATCGGGGATGCTCACTACACAGGAGCGGTCATCGCAGCAGCATTCCGCCTGATGTGCCTGCCGCGGAATCCGACCGCCAACACGGCAACCAGGGCCGAGATCGCCAGCACCGCAATGAGGATGATCGCCGCGCGCTTGCCATTCCCCATCTCTCCGAGCTTCTGGCCCTTACTCATGGTCCGTGAGTCGTTCATGGATCGAACGTGCGCATCCTCGGTCATGCATGCAACTCGGCAGAGCGCCCTTTGACGGTCAACGGATCTTCCCCGAGGATCGAGGAGATCGGGGGAAAACACTACGCGTGAGGTGGGGGCCTCCGCATAGGAGCGACTTTGCAGTCGACCTATTGATCGGACAGGCAGCATGCACGTCAATTCAGGGGAAACAGTTCGACGGGCGGCGTCGCGCTCCGATGTCGCGCGACCAGGAACAGCCGATGTCGTGATTCACGGGTTCCGATGAAGACGGAGGAGATGGTCGAGACCGGGTGGTCGGATGCGCAAGTCGACTGTCGCCGCATGTTCGAAGAGAACAGCCATCCGATGTGGGTCATCGAGTCCCTGGAGGTCGTGGATGTCAACCAGGCCGCGCTGCTCCACTACGGTTATTCGCGAGAGGAGTTTCTCGGCATGAATGTCGACGATCTGTCGGCCGAAAAGCCGCAGGCGGCGGAGGGCGCCGAGAAACCGCGCGCGGCGGGCAAACACCGCCGGAAGGACGGATCGTTCATCGACGTCGAGCTCACCTCTTTCGCGGTCACGTTCGGCGGCCGGCCGGCATCTCTGGAGTCCATCCTCGATGTCAGCTACCGGCAGCGGGCGGAGGCCCAGACGCGCTATCTCAATCTCGTGTTGGCGACGGTCAACGACGCCGTGGTCGCGAGCGACGACGAATTCATCGTTACGGGATGGAACGCCGCCGCCGAGTCAACCTATGGGAGACGCGCCGAAGAGGTGCTCGGACGGCCGGAGGCGCTGGTGTTCCGCACCGACTTCGTCGGTGTCGAACGCGGGGATGCGCTTAAGCGGCTGCTCGAAACGGGCCGCTTTCACGGGGAGCTGACGCACCGTCGAGGCGACGGAAAGCGCATCCACATCGAATCACGCGTCGCCGCCCTCTTCGACAGCGAAGGCAAGCGGCTCGGTTACGTCAGCGTCAACCGCGACATCACGGAGCGCAGGTATGCCGAGGAAACCATCCGCGCGCTCTTAAGCGAGGTGCTGACGGCGCAGGAGGCGGAGCGGCGGCGAATCGCCCGCGAGCTGCACGACGACACGGCCCAGACCCTGACGTCGCTCCTGGTCGGTCTCCGGGCTGTCGAGGGATCGCGGGATCTCGGTCAGGCACTCGGGGCCGCCGGCGCGCTGCGCGGGTTGGTGTCAGCCGCCTTGCTGGGCGTTCAGCGCATCGCCCGGGGGCTTCGCCCGAGCGTGCTCGACGATCTGGGTCTCGAAGAGGCGCTCGAGCGTTTGGCGATCGAGGTGAGCCGCGCTCACAAATTCGTGGTCGATCTCCACTGCACCGGCCCGCGCCTCCCTCGTCTTCCCGAAGCCATCGAGATCGCGCTCTACCGAATGGCGCAGGAGGCTTTGACGAACGCGAGTAAACACGCCGAACCCAAGGCGGTCAGCATAATCTTCCGCCGAAACCCCGGCGACGTTCTCTTGGTGGTCGAGGACGACGGAAAGGGCTTCGACGCCTCGGAAAGGCCGTCCGCGGGGCATCTTGGGCTCGTGGGGATGAGCGAACGCGCATATCTCGTGGGAGGCTCGATAACCGTCGAGTCCACGCCGGGACAAGGCACAACCATTTGTGTGAAGGTCCCGCTTCCGGGACCAACGCTGGTTTTGTCATGAACGTGCGGGTCTTCATCGCGGACGACAACGGAGTCCTGCGGAGCAACCTGCGTGTGCTCGTCGACATGCAGCCGGATATGGAGGTGGTTGGTGAAGCGGCCAATGGCGTCGACGCCGTGATCAGGGTCGAAAACACCAAGCCGGACATCGTACTGATGGACCTCACTATGCCCGACGGCGGAGGGCTCGCCGCGATTGTCGCTCTAAAACGGGGTGGTTCGAAGGCGCGGATTGTCGTCCTCACGGCTCACGACGAGCTCGGCTACGTTCGCGCTGCGGCGCAGGCGGGCGCCGTCGGCTACGTGGTGAAGAGCGCGGTAGATACGGAGCTGTTGGCGGCGATTCGGGCGGTCGCGCAGGGGAAGACCTTCATTGACGCCGCTCTCGCGTTGGGGTTCGCGCAGAGCTCGCTGCGATCGATGCCTACCGGCGCAGGCGGACTGGGGACGTCGCAGCTGACCGGACGGGAGCTGGAGGTCATGCGGCGTCTTGCCGGAGGCTTCACCAACGGTCAGATTGCAGAGGAGCTGCGGCTGGACGTCAAGTCGGTCGAAAGCTCTCGTTTTATGGTCATGGAAAAGTTAGGTCTGACTTCCCGGTCCGCTCTGGTTCGGTTCGCCCTCGACTGCGGAGTTCTCGCACCCACCGGGCACGCCTGACTTGCCCGGCGGTCGTCAGACCAGCTGAGGTCGAGAGTGGGTCACTCCGGAGATGGGCTTTCCGTCCGGGTCTCGGCACTTCTGCTATCGACTGCCGGCACCATCGCGCAACCGTTCGACAGACGGCACGAAGTAGTACGCGCCGCTAAGCGGGCTCGTATAGCGGGTTAAAGAATCTCGCACGCCGGTCACGAGTCCCGCCATGCTCTCCAGCATCTTAGACAGCCGCTGCTGCTCGGAGCTGAACCCGACGAACATGGTGCCGTGGTTGCTAACCGTTCCGTAGGGCATGTTCCGCCGGAAAATCCGGCCGAACCGATCCTGGTCGGTGCTCGCCACGTGGGAAGAATGTGCCCCCGGCGCCAGGAGCTCCTTCTGCAATCACCGCGACCTCTGGAGCGTCAACCAGAGTGGGGTTCTCCGATCCATCGATGAAGCCCGTTAGATCGCGATCGTGCTGATACGGCCAGCTCGAGGTCTCGTCGGCAACGAGAGCCAATCCGGTCAGCTCGGCGATCACCTTTCGGGCCACATCGAAGACGACATCGTACGCGCTACCCGATATCCAGAGCACAGCATCGTGCTGGGTGGCGGGCATAACGAATCCATCCGTTCCGACCAGATCCCGATTGAATCCCACCATCGCGGGAGGTGCGTCGTGCGGCGTCACGTGGGTCCATAGCTCGGGCCGGAATCCGGCCACCAGATTGACGCCCCCCATGGTCGTTCTCGGCTCCCGCAACGACGAGACTGCCGCGACCAGATCGTGTCCGTCTCGACCAGTCGACAGATCGAATTCCAGATAGGCATGAGATGCCGTTCCCAGAGCAAAAATGCCTGCTTGAGGATTACTCATGGGAGGAGCGTAGCCAATGCCGGTCAATCGGTCGATGCGTCCGATCCATCGGATCCTCACCGCTTCCTTGGTGCGTTGCGACCCTCTGGTCGCCCTCCGGCTTAGCCATCTCGGCCAGCGTCCCCCGAGGTCGTGCGTAAGCGGCGAGTGTGCATGCACATCGGCACGTGCGCGACGCGGTGCCGATGGTCGGTTGACGATTCCGACGGGGACCGACCAGGAGTTGCCTAGCAGGCTGCTGAAAAAGCAGCTTCGGGGGATCGACGGGGATCCCGGGTGTGATCTCCTCTGGGTATGCGAGGAGAGCAGGGATTACCGAGATCGAGTTGCTGACGACGGCCGGCAATTCGAGCACTGTCTATGCTTGACCAATGCCACGAATGCCAATGCTGAAGGAATTATGGAAGTTACCGTTGGTTAGAATTCCCGAACTAGCGAGGAAGTAACGAAATTCCTGAACTCGCATGAATTGTATTTGCAATCTCGACGTGCATTGCGAAAGGAGCATTCACGCGTGACATGCGTCCTTCCGAAATAAAGCCCCGATCAACCGAATTGCATGCAGAATGCAATATCAAAGATTTAATCTTCGCTGCGAGTGAGTTTCAGCCGACTGACAAT
>CAVRRT010000181.1:0-21805 GCA_963723305.1 uncultured Pseudomonadota bacterium | reverse complement strand
TCCCCGGCGTCATCGCTCTCTGACGTCTCCAAGGACGTCAGCTTCGCGGCCATGGAACGCGCCGTCTTGGACCGCTGGAAGCGGGAGCATTGCTTCGAGGCTTCCGTGCAACGGCGCGTGGGCGGTCCGGAGTTCGTCTTCTACGACGGTCCTCCCTTCGCCACCGGCCTTCCTCACTACGGCCACATCCTGACCAGCTACATCAAGGACGTGGTGCCGCGCTACTGGACGATGCGCGGCTATCACGTCCCGCGGCGCTGGGGCTGGGATTGCCACGGATTGCCTGTCGAGTTCGAGATCGAAAAGTCGCTCGGTCTCAAGTCGCGCGCCGACATCGTCGCCTACGGCATCGACAGGTTCAACGACGCCTGCCGGAGCTCCGTCCTCAAATACGCGCGGGAGTGGGAGGAGATCATCGGGCGGCTCGGTCGTTGGGTCGATTTCGGCAACGACTACAAGACCATGGACCCCTCCTACATGGAGTCGGTCATCTGGGCGTGCAAGGCGCTGAACGACAAGGGGCTGCTTTACGAAGGGACCAAGGTGGTCCCCTTCTGCACCCGCTGCCAGACCAACCTGTCGAACTTCGAAGCGCGCATGGACGACGCGACCCGTCCGCGACAGGACCCCGCCGTGACGCTGCGATTTCGCGGCGTCGAGAGGGGCGACGCGTTCCTCGTCTGGACCACCACGCCCTGGACGCTCCCCTCGAACGTCGCGCTCGCCGTGGGGCCCGATCTGGTCTACGCCGCCTACGAGAACCAGTCCGAGCGCGTGTGGCTCGCCGAGTCGGCGGCCGCGCGCTACGAAAAGGAGCTGGCCGGGTACCAGCTGGTCGAGCGCAAGCTGGGGCGGGAGCTGGCGGGTCGGCGGTACCAGCCGCTGTTCCCATACTTCGCCGACACGGCCAACGCCTTCCGCGTCGTGACGGCCGACTTCGTGTCGGCGGAGGATGGCACCGGGATCGTCCACCTGGCCCCCGCCTTCGGCGAGGACGACGAACGCATCTGCCGCGCCGAGGAGATTGAGGGCCCAAATCCAGTCGGGGACGACGGCACCTTCGACGGTCAGGTCACCGACTTCGCCGGCGCACACGTCTTCGACGCCAACGCCAGAGTCCTCGCCTGGTTGAAGGAGCGGGGGCTCACCTTCCGCCGCGAGACCTTCGAGCACAACTATCCCCACTGCTGGCGATGCGACTCGCCGCTCATCTATAAAGCGATCAAAACCTGGTTCGTGAAGGTGACCGCCTTCAAGTCGCGGCTCCTCGACCTCAACCAACGTATACGCTGGATGCCGGAGCACATCCGCGACGGCCGCTTCGGGCATTGGCTGGAGAACGCCCGCGATTGGGCCATCTCACGCAATCGATTCTGGGGGGCGCCCATCCCGGTCTGGAAGTGCGATCGCTGCGATGCCATGGAGGTGATCGGCGGACGCCAGGAGCTGGAGGCCAAGAGCGGCACCCCCGTCACCGACTGGCACCGGCCCGCCATCGACGCGGTCTCCTATCCCTGCAGAAAGGCCTGCGGCGGCCAGATGCGCCGAGTTCCGGAGGTCCTCGACTGTTGGTTCGAGTCCGGGGCGATGCCCTACGCGCAAGTCCACTACCCCTTCGAGCACCGCGCCGAATTCGAGGCCACCTTCCCCGGCGACTTCATCGTCGAGTACGTGGCGCAAACCCGGGGCTGGTTCTACACGTTGGTCGTTCTTGCCGCGGCGCTGTTCGACCGGGAGCCGTTCAAGAACGTCGTCTGTCACGGCGTCATCCTGGCCAGCGACGGGCGCAAGATGTCGAAGCGGCTCAAGAACTACCCCGATCCCCTGGAGCTGGTCGAGCAGCACGGCTCGGACGCCGTTCGAATCGCGCTGCTTTCGTCGGCCGTGGTCCGCGGCGCCGACCTCCGGTTCTCCGCCGACAGCGTGAGAGACGCCGTGCGGCGGTTCTGTCTGCCGCTCTGGAACAGCCTGCACTACTTCACCGCCTACGCCCGCATCGACGGCTTTCAACCGAAGGGTGAGTTTCCGGCGCCGCAACGACTCGATCGGTACCTGCTGAGCGAGTGCGAATCGCTGCGTGAGCGGCTCGAGCAGTCCATGGACGTCAATGACTTCGCCACCTGCTACGAGGCCATTGAAGAGTTCATCGTCCTGCTCTCGACCTGGTACATCCGGTTGTCCAAGCAGCGGCTCTGGCGGCCGGGAATGGACGACGACAAGGCAACCGCCTACGAGACCCTCTTCGCCTGTCTTTCAGCGTTCGCCAAGATGACGGCGCCCTTCATGCCCTTTCTTGCCGAGAGCCTCTACGGCGCCCTCGGGCATGCGGGCAGCGTGCACCTCGAGGACTGGCCGGCGCCCCAGCCGGCATGGCGAGACGACGGGATCGTGGCCGAGGTCCGCACCATCCGTACGGCCGTCCGTCTGGCGCGGGCGATCCGGGAAGAGCACAAGCTCAAGCATCGGCACCCGCTTCCTTCCGTGGCGATCGCCGGCCTCGCTGAGGGTGCCATCGAGAGCAACGCCGATCTGCTCCTGGACGAGCTCAACGTGAAGACCGTCCGCGCGCTCGACAATGTCGGCGATCTGGTGCGCCAGGTCGTACAGCTCGATTTTTCTCGGCTGGGAAAGCGCCTCAAAGGGGACATGAAGAAGGTCCAGGCGGCGGTCGAGGCCGGGCATTACCACCTGGAGGGCGCCACCCTCGTCGCGGCCGGGCATCTCCTCGACCCCTCCGAATATTCCTTCCGTCTGGTGCAGGTCGAGAAGGGGAAGGGGGTCGCCGCGCAGGGTCAGCTGGTCGTCGTCCTCGACCTCACCTCCGATCCGGAGCTTGTCGCGGAGGGGCAGGTGCGGGACCTCAACCGGGGCTTGCAGGACCTCAGAAAGAAGGCGGCGCTCGCCTACTCCGACCGGATCACGATCTCGATCGTGGGCTCTCCCGGCGGTGAGCGCCGTTGTCGATGCGCACCGGGAATGGCTGCAGGAGCAATTGCTGGCCGTGTCACTGTCACCCTCTCCTTTGCAGACATCGCTGGCAGCCGACCAGATCGACGTGGGCGGTGAGACCGTCCAGATCGCGCTGGCCAAGGTCTCTTGATACCAACGAAGACCGCCCGCCCGGCCAAACCCGTGGCCGCCGCCGGGCAGTGACATCGCCCGGCATCCGAATTCCGACGGCACTACAATTTCGGGGAAATACTCGTCATCTCGTCCGTTCGTTCACCGGAGCGAGCAACGTTCATGGCGTATCCCGGCAAAGCGGTCCGAATCGGCGACTCACGCGCCGACATCGTCAAGCAGGTCCAGCAGCGGCTCAACGATGTGGGGTGCGGCCCCCTGGCGCTCGATGGAGTCTTCGCCACCGGGACGGAGAGCGCGGTGAAGCTCTTTCAGACCCGCCGAAGCCTAGATGCGGACGGTGTCGTCGGACCGATCACCTGGGACGCGCTCTTTCAGGAGGCGCCCTTTGTCAACGACACGCCGCCGACCCCCCTCTTGGCATCGACCCTGAAGGTCGCCGCCAGCCAGGACGGCGTGCGGGAGTCGCCGGGGACGCCAAACCGTGGGCCCCAGGTCGATCAGTACGTTTCGAGCGTCGGGCTCAACCCGGCCAACGGATATTCCTGGTGTCAGGCGTTCGTCTACTGGTGCTTCGAGCAGGCCGCCGGGACCCTCGGTGTCGCAAACCCCTGCGTCAAGACCGCCGGCGTCCTCGACCATTGGGCCCGATCACCGCCCGGCGACCGGATCGCGGCCGCGGCGGCCGCCGACGATCCGACGCTCATCCGTCCCGGAGCCGTCTTCATCATCGACCACGGCGGCGGGAAAGGGCACGCCGGGCTGGTGACGGGTGTGGTGTCGGGAGAGATCGCGACGATCGAGGGGAACACCAACGAAGCCGGATCCCGCGACGGTGATGGCGTCTACGAGAAGGCGCGCGCCATCGATTCCATCAACGTTGGATTCATCGACTACGGTCACTGATTCGAGGCGTTTGATGAGCAGACCCCGCTACTGGCGTTCGCCACGATTCACCTGGTCGGCGCCGGCGGCAACGGCAATAGTCGGGTCGTCATGTTGAAGTGGTTGAGGCGCTCATGGGCGGCCGCCCGGGATCTGGGACGAACGCTCGACGCCTGCAGGTTCAGCGTCATCTCGCTCCTGTTCGGCGTCATCGTGCTGTTCCAGACGCAGGCGCAAGATCTGCTGCGCGCCGTCGCCGATCATCTTCCCCACCGCAGCAACAAGATCATCGCTCTCATCCTGGCGGCGATCGTGTGGGGACATACCAACTGGTACTTCGCACGGGTGATGCTCTACTTTCGCTTCGCCGGCACACCCGCCAGTCCGACGGCGCGGCAGCGCAGATTTGCCACCGTCCTCCCCCGGCTGCTCGGCGCGCTGGCGATCTTCGTGTTCGGCGTCGCTTGCTACGTCGCCGGGCATCCGCTGACCGGGATCGCCAGGAAGAAGCTGCACCTTCTGGGGAAAGGGATGATTTTCGCCTCGTTCGCCTTCTACCTTCTGGTGCATTACCGCCGCCGGATCGTCGGGCGCTGGCACGCACCGATGCGCTCCGCCGCAGATGAAAGCTTTCAGGCCCTGACCCTCCCCCCCGCCAGCCGCTGGTACGTCGGCGGCTGGATCGCGGCCGGGATCGTCCTGTTGGTGCTCTTCTGGATCGCTCCCGTCCGTGTCGCGCCAGCGTTCGGACCGGTGGCGCTTCTCCTCTTGACCGCGTCGCTCTGGGTGCCGCTGGGCTCCCTGGCGGTCTACGGCGGGAAGCGTCTGGAGTTGCCCATCACGACCTTCATCATCGCCGTCGCCGTCGTCTTCAGCGGCACCATGGACAATCACGCGGTGCGCACGATCGGTGCCGCGCCGGGGCCGTCGTCAGGCGTAACGGCCACTTCTCCGACGACGGTCCTCGACGGCTTCACCGCCTGGTTGCGGCCATTCGGGACCACCGCCAATGGCCCGACGAATCCGACGGCCGCCACCGTCAAACCGAAGATCCTCTTCGTGGCCGCCGAAGGGGGCGGCATTCGAGCCGCATACTGGACCGCCAAGGTCCTCTCTGGGCTGGCCGACGAGGACCCCACCTTTCCGGAGCGACTGTTCGCCGTGAGCTCGGTCTCCGGCGGTAGCCTGGGAGCCGTCGTGTTCGACGCCCTGCTGGCGGAGCGCAGTGCGGGACGGCTTCGGCCCGGCGCGAACCAGATGCAAGACCAAGCAAAAGGGGTCCTCGGCGAGGACTTCTTGTCCCCGGTCTTGGCCGCGATGCTCTACCCAGACGCCTTCGTCCATTTCATCCCCGGGTCAGCCGTGCTGACCTCCGCGGATCGGGCCCGGGCGCTGGAAGGTTCGTGGGAGGCAGCTTGGTTGGCGCACGTTGGGAGTGATTGTTTGGCCCGTGGCTTCAGCGCCCTCTTCGAGAGCGACTCCCGGCTCCCCCATCTCCTCCTCAATTCGACCTGCGTCGAGACCGGTCAGCGCTGGGTGGTCTCCGATCTCAAGCTCGCCGGAACGGTCGGAGACGTCGGTGACGTGCAGGATCTCATCGAGGCCGATGTCCCGCTGAGCACGGCCGCGCATCTGTCCGCCCGGTTTCCTTACGTGAGCCCCGGCGGGCGCATCCCGGGCGCTCCCTCCGGGTGCACCCATCTCGTCGACGGAGGCTATTTCGAAAACTCGGGCACGGCCACCCTGCTGGATCTGCTGGAAGGTCTCCCCGACACGACCGCCGGTGGCCCTCCCGGGTACGTCCCGGTCGTCATCTCGATCAACAACGATCCCGAGCGAGACTGCCCGAGCTCACCACCCCGGCTGCTCTCGGAGCTGCAGATCCCCGTCGACACGTTGCTCGACGCACGCGGGGCCCGCGGGCACGCCGCGGAGATCGGGCTCATGAAGTACACCACCGGGGAGGTGGCCCTGGAGCGCCTGTCCGGCTGCGACAGCTCCCACGGGGACGACCAGCACGGCTACTACATCGAGTTCGCCCTTCCGCGCGATTGCCCGAAAGGAGACCGAGACCGGACAGATCCGAGCGCACGCCATGCTCGAACCGTCCCGGTGCCACTCGGCTGGATGCTTTCAGGTGCCGCCCAAGCCGAGATGGACGCCCAGTGGCAGAGCGCCGCCTGCCTCCAGGCGCGCGCCAAGATCAAGGCCCTCATCTCCGACGCGCATTGAACCGGGGTCACGATTGTCCGCCCCCAGCGTCACCGAGGCGATCTCCACCCGCTTGCCGGCGGTCCGCCGGCGCAGGTCGCGCGGTCACACCATGCAGCCAGCGGGCCGCCGTCAGAGCCGCCAGGGCGCATAATCGGGGGCGATGAACGACCAGCGCTCGCCTGAACCTCATACGTTGATCCCCCAGGCCATCGCACGGGAAGAGATCGCCGCGCTGCCGATCGGGCGCTACGACGGCGAGGTGAGACTGCTGGCGACCTCCGCGGAAATCGAACAGGCGATGGAGGATATCCGCGGGGAGAGCGTCGTCGGCCTCGACACCGAGACGCGGCCCGCCTTCAAGAAGGGCGAGAGCCACTTGCCGTGCCTGATCCAGGTCGCCACGGCGCGCCGGGTGCACCTGTTCCCGCTGTCGCGGCTGGATTGTTCGGCGGCCGCCGCGGAGCTGCTGAACAGTCCGGCGATCGTCAAGGCGGGCGTCGGGCTGAAATACGATCTCGGCCAGTTGAAGCTTCTGTTTCCCTTCGACCCGGCCGCGGTGCTCGACCTCGGAGAGGTAGCGAAGCACCACGGCCTTCAGCAGTCGGGGGTGCGCAACCTGGCCGGGCTTTTTCTCGGCTTCAGGATTCCCAAAGGCGCGCGCACCTCGAACTGGGCTGCGCCGCGCCTGTCGGAGCAGCAGATCCGCTATGCCGCCACCGATGCCTGGGCTTGCCGCGAGCTTTACCTCCGCTTTGCCGACCTGGGAATGCTCGGATTGCCGGCCGGCCCGGCCAGCTCGTAGGGCTTCTCGCCTTGCAGGCGTTGCTCGAAAAGCTGAGCTGACGGTCCAGCGACTGCTCGGTCCTCGTCGGCGCCCCGGCCCGCTCGTCGTGCGGCGGCTGACCTCAGATAAATTGTGGCGCCAGCCGTGCGCGGGCGATGGCGTCGGGTGGCGCGTCGGACGGCAAAGGAACATCGGGCCGCGACAGCCTGGCGAGCCAGCCGCGGTCGAGCGGCCGCGACAGGTCGCCCACCGCGACCGCAGCCGCCGTCGTCTGCGCCTTGTCGCCGATGGCGTCGCCGACGCCGACCGCCCAACCGGCCAGCAACAGCGCCAGTCGCGTCGCTGTGGAAGCGCTGTAGGTATAGAGCGCGCACCGTGGACCCGCGATGCGCCGCGCCTCGGAGAACGCCGCCACCGTCCAGAGGGCCGGGTTCGCGCGCGGCGAGAAGGGATCCCAGTAGACGATGTCGGCGCAGACAGTCTGTCGGGCCAACGCCTCGAGGAGATCGCCCCGGACCAGCCGCCAGTGCGTGCGCACGGTGGTGTGCGCATCGTGGGCCAAGAGGGCTCGCGCCGCGTCCGCCGGCTCGCCCTGCCACCCGAAGGCCTCGCCCTCCCTCAGCGCCAGCGCGAGCGCGCCCAGGTCGCGCTCGAAGCTGACGAGCTCGAGAAGCGCCGCCCCGACCGGCAGGCTCTCAGACGCGGAGCGCGCCGCGAGAGCGTTCGACCCGGCACCCAGGCCCACGTCGAACACGACCAGGCGCGAACCCTCGCCCGCAATCAACCTTTCGCGCAGGCGCGACTGCCGGACGTAGAGCTGCTCGGCCTCGACGAGAGGACCGACGCCCGGGTGCATGACCTCGCCCGCCGCCAAGCTGCGCATCGCGAGCGCGCCGCCGCGCGTGCGGATGATTTCGTGGCTGGCGCGCTCGCCGCGCGCGCGCGCGGGGCTCACGCCCGCACCTCGGCGCGCTCGTGGCTGGCGCGCTCGCCGCGCGCGCGCGCGGGGCTCACGCCCGCACCTCGGCGCGCTCGTGGCTGGCGCGCTCGCCGCTCGCGCGCGCGGGGCTCACGCCCGCACCTCGGCGTGCTCGTGCCGATCGATCTCTGCCAATCGCTGGCGCGCAAACTCTGCGTAGACGCCCGCGTCGATCGCCTCGCGCGCCTGCCGCATGAGCTGGAGGTAATAGTGAAGGTTGTGGATGCTGAGGAGGCGCGGGCCGAGCGGCTCGCTGCACTTGAAGAGGTGGTGCAGGTAGCTCCGGCTGAAGGTCCGGCAGGTCGAGCAGGCGCAGCGCGGGTCGAGCGCATCGTCGATGGCCGCGTTGGCCCCGCGCGTGACGCGCAGGCGGCCCGTGGAGGTGAAGGCGGTGCCCTGCCAGGCGAGGTGCGTCGGTATCACGCAGTCGAACATGTCGACGCCGCAGCCGATGGCGTACAGGAGATCGGGCGGCGTGCCGACGCCCATCAGATAGCGCGGCGTCGCCTCCGGCAAGAGATCGACCGCCAGGCCCGTGACGTCCTCCCGCTGGGCCCGCGTGTCGCCCACGGCCAGGCCGCCGATGGCGAAGCCGTCGAACGGATGGTTGGTGAGGAAGGCGGCCGATTGCCGCCGCAGCGCCGGAACCAGGCCCCCCTGCACGATGGCGAACAGCGCCTGCGCCGGGTTCTTGCGCGCCGCCAGGCTGCGCACCGCCCAGCGATGGGTGCGCTCCATGGCGGCGCGCACCGCGTCCTCCTCGAACGTCGAGGGGATGCACTCGTCCAGCGCCATCATGATGTCCGACCCGATCGCCGCCTGCATGTCGATCGAGGTCTCGGGCGTGAGGTGGTGGATGCGACCGTCGATGTAGCTGCGAAAGCGCGCGCCCTCTTCGTTGATCGTGCGTTCGCTCGGCAGCGAGAAGATCTGGTAGCCGCCCGAGTCCGTGAGCACCGGTCGCCGCCACTGCATGAACGCGTGGATGCCGCCCACGCGGCGGAACAGCTCGGGCCCCGGCCGCAGCAACAGGTGATACGTGTTCGCCAGCAGGATCGGGGCATCGACCGTCAGCAGGTCGTCGGGCGTCAGCCCCGTCACCGTGGCGCGCGTCCCCACCGGCATGAACACGGGCGTCTCGATCGACCCGCGCGACATCAACAGCGTGCCCCGCCGCGCGCGCGAGCCTGGATCGCGCGCGCCCTGGATGAAGCGCAGCGGAGAGGGAGGGGGTGAGTCGGGCGTTTCCAATCTGCGCCGGCCCGGAGGGTACAACATCGCCGCACGGGCGTAGTGCCACCCTCTCGGTGAGCGCTCGAAACCGCCCCCACGACGACCTGCTCACGATGCAGCCCCGCCGCGATCCGGTGAACACCGTCTGCTGCCCAAGTGCCTGGACCGCGCTCAGCGGCGATCGAGGACGGCGTGCGCCTGCTGCAGCCAAGTCGAGATCGGCGGCTTGTCCCGGAGGAGCCAGCCCGCGCCGCCCAGCATCGCGACCACCAGCGCGACGGTGAGCAACAGCCAGATCCGGAGACCGCGCCGGCGCTCCAGCCCTTCATTGCCGCCCGCCCCGCGCGCGTCGGGGGCAGGACGCGGAGGCGCCTCGGCGGCCACGGCGCGCGACGGCGTGAGCGTGCGGCGCGCGGGTGCAGCGTCCGGGCGGAGCGGTGACGCCGCAGCCTCGAAGGCGCGGGCGAAGGCCCTGATCGTCGGGAACCGATCGGACCTGCGCCTCGACAGCGCCCGCCGCAGCACCTTGTCGATCTCTTCCGGGATCCGCGGGGCGCCGGGCGTGAGCGGCGCGGGAACCGCGGCGATCACCTGGTTCAAGGTGGCGTTCACGTCCGGGCCCGAGAAGGGGAGGCAGGCCGTCGACGCGAACCAGGCCAGGCAGGCCAGCGACCACTGATCGCTGCGGTGGTCGATGGCATCCTGCCGCCCCTCGGCCTGCTCGGGCGCCATGAACTCGGGGGTACCGAACACGGCCCGCGCGACGGTGAGCTTGGTGGCCGACGTCTTCAACACCTTCGACAGGCCGAAGTCGACGACCTTGGCGAACACGGCGTCGTCGGGGACGCGCACCAGGAACACGTTGTCCGGCTTCAGGTCGCGGTGGACGATGCCCGCGGCGTGGGTCTCGGCCAGGGCCGACGCCACCTGATTGACGATTTGCGCGACCGTCTCCAGCGGGAGAGGCCCGACGCGCTCGAGGCGCGTCTGCAGATCCTCGCCGTCCAGGAGCTCCATCACCAGGTACGGTTGGCCCGCCGGGGTGGCGCCGAAGCCGAAGACGCTGACGACGTGCGGGTGGTCCAGCTCGCCGGTCACCTTCGCCTCGCGCCGGAACCGCGCCGCCAGCTCCGGATAGGCCAGGAGCTCGCGGTGCATGACCTTCACCGCCACGCGCTTGCCGGCCCCCGTGTGGTGCGCCTCGTAGACCGTCCCCATCGCCCCCTGGCCGAGCAGCCGCGTGAGGCGGTAAGCGCCGTCGAGGACGGTGCCGACGGAGAGGAGATCGGGTGTCAGGGGATCGGGCGGCATGGGCGCGGCTTCGCGAAGACCTCGAGACGGTATCATTCGCGAAGCAGGAATTCGAGAGCCGCCACGCCGGAGCCTTGACCAGGGCTGCTGTCGAAGTACGCTACCGCTGCGGATGACATTCAGATGACGGACGAGGTGGAGGTGGCCAGGGACGACGGGATCCTGCGCGTCACCTTGAATCGTCCAGCGAAGAAGAACGCCCTCACCAGGGAGATGTACGCGGCGCTGGCGGCTGCGCTGGCGGAAGCCGAGGCGGACGCCGCGATACGCGTGGTCCTGCTCTCGGGCGGGTCGGCCATGTTCTCCGCGGGAAACGACCTGAACGACTTCCTCGCCGCGGGCCGGGATCTGACCGCCGTGACCCAGTTCATCACCGCGCTTTCGCAGGCCACGAAGCCACTGGTCGCGGCGGTCAACGGTGTGGCGGTGGGGATCGGCGCCACGATGTTGCTTCACTGTGACCTCGTCTATGCGGGCAGAGCTGCCAGTCTCTCATTCCCTTTCTTGAATCTGGCGCTGATTCCGGAGTGCGGATCGACCGCGCTGCTGCCGGCGGCAATCGGCCTTCTCCGCGCGACGAAGCTGCTCTATTTTGGCGAGAAGATCTCGGGCGACGAGGCGGCACGCCTGGGAATCGTCACCGAGGCGCTGGATGACGAGAGAGTGCAGGAGCACGCCGCCGTTCAAGCGCGCTTGCTCGCCCGACGTCCCCGTGAGGCCTTGATGCTGACCAGGGCGCTCCTTCGCGGACCGTACGCCGCCGCCATCGCCGACACGATCCAGCGGGAGCTCGAGGGGTTTGTGCGCCTGCTCGATTCGGCCGAAGCGCGCGAGGCCCTGGCGGCGGCCAGGGAAAAGCGGCCCCCGGATTTCACCAAGCTCTGACCCGAACGGATGGGCGTCGACGGACAGCGCGGCTCTGTCGTCGCGGGGCCCGCTCCTTTTTCCGGCCTCAGTTCTCAGGAACTGTAGACCCGTGCGGTGTCCGGTCATCCCTCGTTCACAGAGCGTTTCAGTAGTGAGGCGGCTTCTCGTTCGCCACCGGCGCGCTCACCTGCGCGATCTCGGCCTTGGTGGAGCTGAGCTGTCGGAGCAGGCCATCGATGGTTCTTTGCTGCGCGAAGACGACGTCGCTCAGCTCGGCAACCTGGCGCTCGAGATGGGTATAACGGACCTCCAGGTCCACCAGCCGCGATTCCATGGTGGACGAACCCTACCAGCTATCGCAACGAGATCGCGCGCCCTGCGCGGCGCATTCACACCAGGCCCCAGTCCGGTCCGTTCCTTGGCCCCTGAGGTCCTCGCCGGTTCCGGGATCTGAAGGACAGCGGGCCCGATTCGCAACCCTGGTCGGCGGCGTCGTACTCCTTGGTATTCTCGATGAGCTACGACTGAGTCGGCTCGCGAGATGCGGCGTCGTGGCGTCAGAAGGCGCCCAGCGATTCACCCGCGGCAGCCGCGCCGTCGCCGGCCACGATCTCGAGCAACTGGACGATGTCCACCGGCTTGACGAGGTGGTACCCGAATCCCCCCTCCTCGCTCCGGATCCGGTCGTGTGACTGTCCATACCCGGTGAGCGCGATCAGCAGGCAGTCCGCGGTCACGGGGTTGGAGCGGAGGCGCCCGGCCAGCTCATAGCCGTCCATCACCGGCAACCCGATGTCGAGCACCGCGACCTGGGGGCGAAATTCCTCGAGGACCTCGAGGGCGGTGACGGGACTGTAGGCGACCGCAACCTCATGACCGAAGTCCCGGAGCAGCTCGGCCAGGGAGTCGGCGGCGTCGTTGTTGTCGTCGACGATGAGGATGCGCTTGCCGTGGACGTTCGGGCGCGGCGGCGGTCGATCGTGCTCCGACCGAATGGAGGTCGAATCCTCTGCCCGCGCGGCGGCCGGCAACCGGATCACGAACTCGCTCCCCTTCCCCAGACCGTCGCTCAGGGCGACGGCGCTGCCGCCATGGAGCACCACCAGGTTCTTGACCAGCGCCAGCCCGAGGCCGAGACCGCCTTGCGCCCGATCGAAGCTGCGGTGCCCCTGGATGAAGAGATCGAAGACCCGGGGGAGCAGGTCGGGCGCGATACCCGAGCCGTTGTCTCTGACCCGGATGACGATGTCGCCACCTGGGCGTTCACTGCCTTCTCTGCGCGCGCTCACGACGATCTTTCCGCCGGGCGCGGTGTAGCGGGCGGCGTTGGTCAGCAGGTTGGCCACCACCTGCGCGAGCCGCACCGGATCCCCGTCGACCCACAGGCGCTCCTGCGCGACGTCGAGGGAGAGGTCGTGATTGCGCTGCTCGAAGAGATCGCTCGCCATCTCGACCGCCTTGGCGATCACCTCGGCGATCTCGACCTTCTCCTTGCGCAGCTCCACCTTCCCGCGCGTGATCTTGGAGACGTCCAGGAGATCGTCGACCAGCCGGGTGAGGTGCTTGACCTGTCGCTCGATCACCTGCTGCTCCCGGGTGGTTCGGGGGTCGCCTCGCAGCTTCATCAGCTGCAGCGCGGTGGCGATCGGCGACAGCGGGTTCCGCAGCTCGTGGCCCAGCATGGCCAGGAACTCGTCCTTGGCCCGGCTGGCGGCCTCCAGGTCGGCAAGGAGCTTCCGGTTCTCTTCCTGCGAGCGCTCGAGGACCTGCCGGGCCCGCACCTGCTCGGAGATCTCGATCGCCACCGCCATCATCCCGTAGACCTTCTCCGCGGCGTCCCGGAGCGGCTCGAGGTTGAACCTGAAGTAGCGATCCCTGCGGGTGCCGTCGTCCTGCAGATCGTGGGGGACCAGATACTCGTCCGTGCTGAACGGCTCGCCGGTCTCGTAGACGCGATCGAGGATGTCGCCGAGTGGTCTCTCCTCGGGCCTGGGAAACGCCTCCCGGTACGGCCTCCCCACGATGTCGGCTCGTCGCACCATCCGACAGAACAGCGGGTTGGCCAGTCGAAACACGTGCTCGGGACCGGACAGCAGCGCGGTCCCGACGGGTGCCTGCAAGAGCAGGTTGTTTCGCTCGTTGTCCGCCGCGGCCTGGATGCGGAAGGCGCTGAGCTGAGCCTGGGCGAACCCGAGATGGCTCGCAATCTGGCAGAGGTGATTGCGATAGCCGTCATCGAACGGCAGCCGTGGGCTCAACCCGAAGACGATGACGTCGCTCGAGCGCTCCCGCCCCGCGGGGCCGAGCGGAATGACGAACAGCCCCGGCGCGGGCTCGGGCCACACTCCGCCGGGGAGCGCGCAGGCGGCGGCGCAGGCGAGCATCTCCGGTCGCGGCTCCCGGTCGCCGAACGGAGAGGGGCCCATCCTCCCGCGCACGACCGCGTCCACCGTGGCCGGATCCGCAAGCCCCGCCGAGCGTACGAGCCGGAGCGCGCGCGACCCTCCGTCGTAGCGGTAGACGAGCGCGAACGGAACGTCGTGACGCGCGCCCTGCAGCGCATCGACCGCGGCGTCGAGCATGACCCTGGGATCGGTGGTGAGCGCGCTCCGCTCGGCGAGCGAGCGCATCGTTCGATTCCGCCTGGCGACGACCACCTGGGAGGTCGTCTCGGTGACCACCACCAGCACGCCCCCCACCCCACCCTGATCGTCGAGAACGGGGGAGTAGCCGTAGGTCCAATAGACCTCCTCGAGGTGCCCGTTGCGGAATACCGGCACCAGCTGATCCTCGTTCCAGCTCGACCGCCTGCGGCTCATCACGTCGTCGATCTGGGGCCAGACGATCGGCCAGATCTCCTGCCAGCAGTCACGGCCCCGCTGACCCATGGCCGCCGGGTGCTTGCCGGCGCCGAAGCTGGGCAGATAGGCGTCGTTGTAAAACTGGATGAGCTCGGGGCCCCACCAGAGGAACATCGGGTGACGCGACTGCAGGATGACGCCGACGATGGTCTTCAGGCCCTGGGGCCAGCCGTCTGGCGGTCCCAGCGGCGTGCGGGCCCAGTCGACCGAGCGCGCCAGCTCCCCCGAAGCCCCGCCCTCGTCCAGAAAAGGCAAATGCTCGTGCTCGCTGCGCATGAGGCGGACGGCCGCTTGCGCTCGAGCAGGGCTCGCAGTGCCTTCAGCGACCGCTTTCCCTAGTTAAGGGGAAGCCCGCCGGATCGATTGTCAAGCGACGGGGGCGTCCCTGTTTCCTCACCATCAACTGTGACCCGATCGAGAACGGCGATCCGATCGAGCACGGACGCGATGTCCTGTCGTATCATCGCCGGACGTTGTTGGCAGAGCAGTTCGTTTCCATGTTCCAGGAACCTCCCAGTGGGTCTCTTCTCCAAGATCTTCGGTCGTAAACAAACCGCCGGCGACGGCGGCGCCGGCGATCGGATGCCGGTTCCTGCTGGGTGGGCGTTCATCGAGGGGTTGTTCGCAGAGCTCTATCCAGGCCAGACCCCCAAGCATGCCGCGCCTCAAATCGCGCCCCCGCATGGCCTCCGGCTCGGCCGCGCGTCCGTCGAGGGGACGCATAGTGTACGACGCCGGTCACGCCTGGCACTACGTCACGCTGGGCCTGACCGAGCTCTACGACCAATCGGACGCCAGTGTCGGGCCGAACGGCATCCGATGCGAGCTCTCGATGCGCGTCGCCAAGCGCGACTCGGCCGAGCCGCCACTGTGGCCAGTGGCCTTTCTCGGAAAAATCGCCTCCCACGTCAGCCAGGGCTCGGTCTTGGCGCAAGCAGTCTCTTTCCGAACCGGCCGGATCGCCGGGGCGCCCGCGGATGCCGGGTTTGAAGGCGCGGTCGCGCTGCTCGAGCCCGCAATCAAACCGCGGCCGGGTCCCTTCGGCAAGGTGGGCGTGATCCTCCTGGTCGGCCTCACCGGTCGCCAACTCGACGAGATAAAGCAGGGTGGCAGCGCAAAGCTCATCGCCGACATCGCGGCGGACCCGGCAAAGCAGATCACCTGAGAGGCGCGCCAGCGCCTCGAACCTGACCGCGTCGGCGCCGCCGCGCCGGCACCGTCGCCCGTTACGCCGACGGGGGCAGCTTCACGCCGGACAGCGATTCGCAGTGGGCGAGCAGCTCGTCCTGTAACCGGGGATCGCGCGCCGCGGGGTGAACCGGCCGTCGCGCTCGATGATAAAAGTACTCGCCGCTGACAGCCGCCTCCGGGCTGTCGCTGACCGCCAGCCAGGCTTGGGTGACCGCCCCTTGCGCCAGATCGTCGGGCGCGCTCGGCCCGCCCATCCGCGTCGCCACCCACCCCGGCTCGAGCGCATTCGACAGCACGTTCGTCCAGCAGCGCGCGACCGCGAAGGCCAGCACCACGTCGAGCAGCTTGCTGTCCGAATATGCCTGCACGCCGTTCCAGCGCCGACGCTTCCATTGCGGGTCGTCGAGATTGGGAACGCCGCCCCGGTGCATCCCGGAGCTGAGGTAGACGAGCCGCCGCGGCGGCCGGATCGACGCGGTCAGCAGGTACGGCGCGAGCACGTTGACCGCGAACACCAGCTCGACCCCGTCCCCGGTCTCCCTGCGGTCGGGCCCGCCGGGGTAACCGATGCCGGCGTTGTGAATGACCGCATCGTACGGGCCGGCGTCGTTGGCCTGTGCGGCCACCTGCCGGGTTTCGGCGATGCTGGAGAGATCGCCGACGAGCACGTCCTCGGCCTCAGGGAGCGCGCGCCGCGCATCCTGGGCACGCTTCGCGTCGCGCGCATGCAAGGTCACGCGATGCCCTTGCGATTGCAGGAGCTGCCCCGCCATCAAGCCCAGGCCTTCTGTCGACCCCGTGACCAACACGCGTGCCATGGCTTCGAGATAGCTCCGCCAAACGGCGGAGACCAGTAGTTTCGTCTACGTGAGCCGCCGGCGGCGAAGCAGGGAAGCGATCAGGAATCCAAGCAGCAGCAACGATCGGCCAGCGCTCCCAGGTCCGCCTTGCTGGACGCTGCACGAGCAGCCCGAAGACCCGGTGGCTGTCGTGTCGGTGGTTCCACCCGGGCCGGAACCGCCTTGGCCCGCGCCACCAGTTCCGGCGCCCTCGGATCCGCCGCTGCCAGCAACCGCGCCGCCGGTGCCGCCCTCTCCACCGGTGCCGCTCGTCCCGCCCGAGGCACTTCCGCCTGTCCCGCCCGTGTGACCACCGGTGCCGCTGCCCCCGGCGCCGCTCGTCCCGCCCGAGGCGCTTCCGCTCGTCCCGCCGGTGTGACCACCGGTGCTGCCCCCGGCGCCGCTCGTCCCGCCCGAAGCGCTTCCGCTCGTCCCGCCGGTGTGACCACCCGTGCCGCTGCCCCCGCTGCCGCTCGACCCGCCCGAAGCGCCTCCGCCCACGCCGCCGCTCGATCCGCCGTGACCACCGGCGCCGCCGGCGCCACCAGTTCCGCTCGTCCCGCCCGCCCCGCCGGTGCCCCCTGTTCCGTACGTGCAGCTGACCGTGGGCGCCGGGGTCTGCGTGCCTTGCGGCTGCATCGCGGGCAGCGTGATGAGGTCCACCAGCCAGGTCATGCCGCCGTCTGGAGTGTGGACGTTCTTGGCGGTGCCGATGCCGGAACCCATGCCCGTCGCGCCGTACATCGCGCCGACGCCACCGACGCCGGTGCTGGCGAATTGTGGGTCGGCCGCGTCGAGGTGAATCTCGGTGCACAGGTAGTACTGGGTGTCGATGGTGTACGAATTGGCGTCGGCCTCGGTGGCGAAGCCGAAGCCACCACCCAGCATCAGCCCGCTGGTGCTGGTCAACGTCGACACCACCTTGCCCAGCTTCTGGGAGGTCACGGTCTGGGTCCAGGTGTCGTTGTCCGACCCCAGCTTGTACTCGATGGTGACGTGGTCGTCGGGGTCGATGGGGGCGTTGGGACCGTTGCGCTGGCCGAAGCTGCCGAAGACCGACGCCTCCACACACCACTGGCCGGCGGCGGCGCCGCAGTAGTTGGCGTTGCTCGGCCAGGCATCCATGGTGGTCTGGATCAGATCGCTGGTGGGGTTGGAGAGGCCGGGCCACAAGAACAGCGGGCCGGTGGTCGACGTGATCGGTGGCAAGCGACCGGGCACGATGGTGGTCTTGGTGTAGATGATGTGGTTGGAGGTGGTGGGATGAACCGGCCCGAAGCTCCAGCTCGAGCCCCAGCCGTCCGCAGCCATGGCCTGGGCGGGTAGCCCCAGGGCCAGAATCGCGCTCAAAATGACGGTTCGTGATGTTGTCATGGCCGCTCCTCCTTCAAGAGGGCGCAATCGAGTCGAGCGCCGTTTTGGGTTCACCAGGAGAGGTCACATCCCGGCGCGATCACGGCTCAGAGAAATTGGCAGCCGGGCGCGCCGGGGAGATCTCGCGCATCAGGAGGTGACTTTCTCCCGTTCAGCCGTTGGCTGAAACGCCGGCGCCGAGCGCGCGCTGGTCGTCTGAACCGCCGCTCCGACCCCAGTTTGCCTGCTTGCCGGAGGGGCCATGCCGCGCGGGTCAAGGGCGTTTGTCGTGTGCCTCCTGGCGGCGATGTGTGCCCGAACCGGGGTGGCGGCGGTCGCGGAAGGGACCACCACTGAAGAAGCACCGAAAGCGTCTGGCTACGATCCAGCGGAGGGGTTCGTCCTCCGGTCCCCCGATGACAGCTACCTGCTCCGGGTCGGGCTCCGGGGCGCCTATCGGTTCGAGCCGAGGTATCTCAACGGCGTCTCGCAGAACCGCGATTCGATCTACTCGGCGCGTCCGTCGTTGAGCGGCAACGTGGTACGGCCCTGGATCAAGTTCCTGACCGCCGCCGAGCTCGCCGAGAACCCTCCCTACCTGCTTTACGCCTACGTCGACGTCAGACCAGTGGACGCCTTCGGCATCCGCGCCGGGCAACAGGACACGCCCTTCTCGCGCCACGAATCGTTCGGTCTCTACCGCGTCCTTCTCCCTGAAACGGGCGCCGTCCCGGACTACTTCTGGACCGGCCGTGACAAGGGGATCACGGCGTACGGCTCGCTCGGTTCCGATCGAATCGACTACTACGCGGGTTACTATGGCGGCTCGCCGCTGCGCCAGTTCACCACGATCGCCGGAAACTACGTCGTCGAGGGGCGCCTGACCGTCAACCCGCTGGGGAAGACCGGCGACGCCGAGTACGCGTACGTGTTGGGAGACACCCCCGCCCCGACGCGCTTCTCCTTCACCATCGAGGGCTACCTGG
Organism: uncultured Pseudomonadota bacterium; assembly: GCA_963723305.1. Classification (GTDB taxonomy): domain Bacteria; phylum Myxococcota_A; class Polyangia; order Fen-1088; family Fen-1088; genus JADGRB01. Next base: position 3,221 of record CAVRRT010000181.1, on the reverse strand, counting down.
GAAACATCCAGGACGCCAGCGAGAACTTCGATCCGAACAGCTTCAACTACACGGCGACACCGTCGGGCACGACCAACAAGGAGCGGGCCGGCGGCGCCGATTTTCTCTTTCAATCGAGTCGCGTCGTTTTCCTCACCGAGGGCTACCTGCGGCGGACCTATCCCTCGGGCTCGGCCAGCTACCTGTCGATGGGATTGTGGGGACAGCTGGGGGTTCTGCTGGTCCCGAGGCGGCTCGACGCCGCGGTTCGGATCAGCTGGACCGACCCGAGCACCACCCTCACCGACGACCTCTTCTTCTCGGCCGAGGGGCAGATCGCTTACTACATCTCGGCCCCGACGCTGATCCTCAAGGTCCGGTATGGCTACGGCGATCAGCAGAGCCCCGGGACGACGGCGCTCGGGGCAGTGACGCTCCCGGCCACCGCCGGCCGGACCCAGCTCATCACGCTCCAGATCAATCTGTCGTTCTGATGTCTACCGGCGACGGCTGGCCGAATCCGCTGACACCCGAGTCCCTTGGGCCATCGGCCGGGACTGCTCACCGTCAATCTCGACGCGTGCCTGCGCGCGCCCGACCGCGACCGCGTCCAGCGGCAAACGCGCCCGCGGCCAGCAGCGCCACCGCCTGAAGCGCCACCGCGGAGGCCGGCATCGGGACTGCAGGTGGGTTCACCGTGGTCGTTTGGGGGAGACGGCAGTCGATCTGGACGCTGACAGGCGTGGTCGTCCCCGCAACCACGTTGAAGGTCGACGACCCTGCGCAGCTCGTGAACTTCTTCGCCACGTCGGTCATGGTCAGCGCGAGCGTGTAACCCGTCCCCGCCGGAATCGCGCCGATCACGCCCTCGATCGTGGCGCTCTGGGAAACGTTCAAGCTGCCGGCCTGGCTGAAACCGGACTTCGTGATCTGGTAGTTCACCGTTGCGACCTGGAAGCTCGGGGGGACCAGCAGCGCGATCTCGATCGAACCTTCGGTGCTCTGACCGGGCATTGAAACAGCCCGCCCGGGATCGGCCTCCGCCCCGCTTCCTTTACCGCAGCCTGTCGCCAGCGTCAGCACCAGCGCAAAGCCGGTCAACATCGCCACCCGGAATCGCCCAGGTGCAAGTATCCGCGTCGCCAGATTCGAGAAGGTCATTTTTTCAGGGCTCCGTGCAGGTGACGGCGAAAGTTTGAAGCACGCTGCACGTCGAATCACCGTCCGAGGCAGCCACCGTGATGTTGAAGGTCCCGACCTGAGCGCAACTGAATGTTGCGTCGGCGGTCGCAGCCGCGCTCAAGCTCCCTCCATCGCTCGACCAAGCGTAGGCGAGCGCGGCCGGACCGGAATCGGGATCATGCGCTGTCACCTGGAGCGCCATGGAGGCGCCGACGTTCGCCTCCGACGGGTCGGCCTCCACGTCGTCGATCATGGGGCAAACATTGACCGTGGCCGCCACCAGGGCCTGTCCGGGCGAGGGCGGACCGGCGCAGGTGAGGTGAACGATGACCCCCGACGACGGCGCCGGAGCATTGAAGGTCGCCGAACCCGAGCAGCCCGTCACTCCGTCGTTGGCGACACCGCTGACGATCAGCTGGTAGCCGATGCCCGCTGGCAGGTTCGAAACGATGACCGGGACCGTTGCGCTGTTGCCGACCGCGACCGTTCCCGTCGTCACCGTCCCGTTCGGGGCGATGATCCAGTAGGTGGCGCTCGACACCGTGATGCCGGGCGAGACTTGCAGCGCGCTGGTCGCGCGCTCGGTGCTGGTACCCGAGCACGAGCCGAGCGCGAGCGAACCGGCCGACAAAATCGCAATCCAGATATTCCGTCGCGAGGATGACATGTCTGGCGCCGAGGTACGCAAGAGCCGTACCGTCGTACGCATGCCCAATATCCCGGGAGATCCGGATCGCGCGGCTGGTCGATCTCCGAAAGTCAAACGCCGGTATTCGAATTGAGGAGGGCGCATGCTGCGGCTCAATCGTGGGTCAAGGTGAAAGCGATCCACCAACCGAACAGCGGCGCGACGTAGGACATGGCTGGAAGATCGATCAGCACGTACCAGACAATTTCCGTAATTGGGCCCGGAGGAGCCCTGCGCGCGCTGAACGCTCGTCCGACCGGCAGCGCGATGGCGATGGCCAGCCGCACGAGCAACAACGCGAGCCCGATGCCCAGCATCCGCAGCTTGCGGCGCCAGGGCACCGCGAACGCCAGCGTCAGCGCCAACAACAGCGCGATCGGCGTGTAACCCAAGATGCGGGTCTCGAGGGGCAGCGGGAGCGCGGTCTGGCCCCGGGTGGCGGCCAGCCAGACGTTCCAGTCGCCGGTTCCCAAGGCAGCGTCGGAGTCGGCGGGCAGCGTGGCCGAAAATCGCGGTTCCGCCGACCCCCCCACGCCAGTGACGATGATGACCGCGTTGCCGAATCTGCTGAACAGGGCGCCGAAGGCCTGCCCCAGCGCTGGCCAAGGCGCCAGCAGTAGAACCGTCAGCGCGAAAAATGTGGCGATCGATTGCCACCGCAACCGAGGCAGAAGCGCATCTGATGCGCGCGCCTCCGCCGAGACCTGGACGCCGCGGCGCCGCCGGCACGACGACGGGCGCCCGGCTGCGCCCCGACTAACGCTGGGCATTCGCTTTCGGATCGGCGCCCGCGGGCTCCCCTCCGCGCGACCAGCGCGACCAGACCGCGAACGCCCCCACCGCCAGCGCGACCATGGCCAGAGGGAGCACCTGGGCATGAACGAGCTCGAACGAGCCGGGAGCGTGGATGTTGATCTGGTACAGCGACACGATCCGCAGCACGTTCGCCACCGACAGCAGCCCGACCCCCGCCAGGATGCCGACCAGGCGGTGCTTCCAGGGTGCGGGGAGCGCGATCATCGCCGCGATCAACAGGAGATTCACGTCCATGGCGTCGCAGTTCTTGGCGATGGTCAGCGACGTGCGTCCGACCAGATCGGCGCCCGAGACCCGCACCGTCGGATCCACGAGGCGAATCACCGCCCCGGCCACGCGCGCGTACGCGCCCAGGTACCACTCAAATCCGACCTCTCGGATTCCATGTTCGGCATACGGGAACGAATAGATGGTTAGCAGCGTGCCGGCCACCAGGACGAACACTGCCGCGAATCGGAGCCGCGCCCACCGGATGTCCCGCCCCGACCGGTTCATGAAGCGCGAACACCAGAGACCAGGATCCGCCCAGCGTGCAGTCTTCGCATCGAGGCGCACC
>CAVRRT010000180.1:0-12066 GCA_963723305.1 uncultured Pseudomonadota bacterium | reverse complement strand
GATCTCGATGGTGAGGCTGCGCTGGCGTTCCAGAAGCTCGCTGTTTGCGCGTTTCTCGCGGCCGAGGTCGTAGGCGATCTGGATCCCGTGCATCCGGACAGCCACGTGAGCCAGGGCGCCGGCCGTCAGCAGCGCCAGCGAGAACGCCCAGACGCCCACGCCGCGTCGGTTGCCCACGTCCGGGGTCACGATCACATGCCGGGAGGCGCTCCGCGCGCATGTCGGGGCGGCGCTCCGTGCGCATGTCAGGGCGGCGCGCGCATGTCAGGGCGGCGCTCCGCGCGCATGTCAGGGTCGATTCATACGGATACGGGAAGAGCCGCCTGAGCATGTCAGACGCGCTCCGCCGCGCGCAGGTGGGCGGAACGGGCGCGCGGGTTGCGGGCCCGCTCCTCGCTGCTCGCCTGGACGACGTGCTTGGTGAGGATCCGCAGGACCGCCGGTCCTCCGCCGTCCTTGCCGGCCAGCGCCCGCAGCCGGCGCTTGGCGATCCGGTCCTCCAGCGAATGGAAGGCGATCACACAGAGACGGCCGCCGGGCCGGAGGCAGTCGGCCGCCACCTCAAAGAACCGCTCGAGCTCGGTCAGCTCCTCGTTGACCGCGATCCGCAGCGCCTGGAACGTCCGCGTCGCCGGGTTCTTGCCATACTCATGGCGGGGGATGGCGCGGGCGACCAGCGCGGCCAGCTTGCCGGTCGTGTCGAGGTCGCCGCTGTTCCGCGCCTCTATTATCGCCCGCGCGACGCGGGCGGCGTGCCGCTCTTCGCCGTACTCGCGGATGATCTGCACCAGCTCCTCTTCGTCGACCCGCCGCAGCAGGTCAGCCGCCGTCTCGCCGGTGGTCGGGTCCATGCGCATGTCGAGCGGTCCGTCGTTACGGAAAGAGAACCCGCGCTCCGGGCGGTCGAGCTGCGGCGACGACACGCCGAGATCGATCACGAAGCCGTCGATCGGCACCATCCCCAACCGGTCGAGAACCTCACGTACCTGCGAGAACCGGGAGTGGACCAGCGTCACCCGATCGCCGAACGGCTGAAGCGTGAGGCGCGCCGCCGCCAGGGCCGCCGGGTCGCGGTCGATTCCGATCAACTGTCCGTCCGGGGCCGACCGTTCGAGCACGGCGCGCGCGTGTCCGCCCAGCCCCAGGGTCGCGTCGCAGTATCGCCCGGCGGGCTTCGGATCCAGCCAGGTCAGGACCTCCTCAAGCAGGACCGGAAGGTGGGCCGGGCGCTCTTGCCGCGATATGTCATTGGGTTCCGACAGCTCGGGCGGCATCTGCCGCTTCATTCTTGACCTGGTCGCCCGGGTGTCAAGTTTTGTGGCGGTATAACTTGCGTGATTTCAATAAGATAGGTTACGCGGCGCCTCATCTGTTTCCGCCCCTCTATGGCCGGGTAACTGGACCGTTTCGTTCCGTCCAGGGCGGCGGTGCATGGGCTATCTGGGCTAACTACGCTTGACTAAAGGGTTCTTTGGATTATAGTGCTCGCGGGTTTCAACGGCGGAGGACTTCAGGACTCATGCAGGAGACGGGGATGGACGCGAAGTTTTTTGAAATGGACATGAAGATGGAGGCTCTCCGCTCCAAGACGGCGGGCTTCCCGGCCAAGATCCTGAAGGACTACCAGGACCGTCTGGACGTTTCGTGGATTTTCCACGACAACGCGCTCGAGGGTGTCGTGCTCTCCTACTCCGAGCTGAAGGCGGCGATCGATCAGCGGATCATCAGCGACGTCACGCTGATCCCGATGTACGAAGAGGTCCGCAATCAGAAGACCGCCGTCGACTTCGTCCGTGAGGCGAGCGTCGCCAAGAAGCCGCCCATCGTCGACCTCGAGCTGGTACGCAAACTCTACGCCATCCTGACGCCCGAAGAAGCCGCCAAGGGTTACCCCTATCGCAAGGAGAACCCGCTTCACCGGCTCTACTATCACGAGATCACGCCGCCCGAGAAGATCACCTACAAGATGAGGAAGCTCAGCGAGTGGATGGAGTCGGACGAGTTCACGGAGCTCCACCCGATCACCCGCTCGGCCAAGGTGCACTTCCGGCTGCTGTCGGCTTACCCATGGACGAAGAACTCGGGCAAGGTCGCGCGGCTGTTGATGAACTTCATCCTCATCAAGCATGGCTACTTGCCGGCGGTCATCCACTCGATCGAGCGCCAGCGCTACTACGAGGCGCTTCGGACCGAGAACGATGCGCTCTTGAACCTGGTGATCGAGTCGCTGGAGAACAGCATCGAGACCACCGGTAAGTTCCTCGACGAGTTGAACGGCCTTCGCGTCAAGCGCGCCAGCTAGATTAGCGCTCGGTCGCTCGGTCGGGATTGGCTCTCGGGCGGGAGGCGGCAGGGGTGTCTCCCGCCGCTCGCGAGAAGGAATCCTCGGCCGCCAACGATCAGAGCGGCCTGCGGGCTCGCGGCGGAGAGACACCCCTGCCGCCTCCGCTCTCGACTTTCGAGCCTCGGTTCGTTGCCAGGTCCGGGCCGCCAACCCCTTGGGGGGCCCGAAGTAGATGCCCCAATAAAAAACGCGCCGACAGGCTCTCCTGCCGGCGCGTCTGGGTCCGCTAGTTGACTGGTCGGGGGGCTGACGCCGCGGAGCGCCGCCCAGTTCATGGGTTTTCGACGTGAGCCGCGCCGAAAGATCCGGGTCTGCGTCCTCTATGGGCTCTGGACGCCGATCGTGAGAGAGAGGGAAACTCCAGGAGGGCTGTTACTTCCGGTCGGCCTCCTTGTGTCCGAACCGGCGAAGATGGCGTAGAGACAGCGTACCGTTCCAGTGGGTGCGTTTACTCATGCGTTCTTCTCCTCCTTTGTGGGCCAGTCGTTCGCGGGACCCTTCCTCGATGTTAGCGTGCACCGATCGATTTCGCCAGTCGGTGAGCGTGATATGAGAGTGAAAAATGTCTGCTGGTAAGCCGAGTGGTGGTCGCGGGGCGCGCTTCGCGGGAGCGATGGACCCGGCGGCGGCGGCCTTGAATGCGTCGGTCCACTTCGATCGGCGCCTCCTGCGCGACGACGTCCGCGGCAGCCAGGCGCACGCCCGCATGCTGGCGGCGGCCGGGTTGATCTCGCCGGCCGACGCCGAGGCCATCGTCAACGGGCTCGACCAGGTCGCCGGGGAGATCGCCTCCGGGAAACGCGCGCTCGATCCGGCGCTGGAGGACATCCACATGAACGTGGAGAGTCGCCTCACCGAGATCATCGGCGATCCGGCGCGGCGGCTGCACACCGCGCGGAGCCGCAACGATCAGGTGGCCACCGACCTCCGTCTCTACGCGCGGCGCGCGGCGATCGAGATCGTGGCGGCGATCGATCGCGCCCGTCTGGCGCTCTGCCGGCAGGCGCGCGCGCACGCGGCGACGCTCATGCCCGGCTACACACATCTGCAGCGCGCACAGGTGGTGACGCTGGGCCACCACCTCCTGGCCTACGCCGAGATGCTGGCGCGCGATCGCGGGCGGTTCGCCGACGCCGAACGGCGCGCGGGGGAGTCACCGCTCGGGTCGGGCGCGCTGGCGGGGACCGGGCTGCCGATCGATCGCGCGCACACGGCTGCCGCGCTCGGATTTTCGGGCGGGCCGACCCACAACAGTCTGGACGCCGTCTCCGATCGCGACTTCGCGGCGGAGATCGCCTTCGCTGCGGCGCTGCTGGCGGTGCATCTGTCGCGGCTCGGCGAGGAGCTGGTCCTCTGGTCGACGACCGAATTCGGCTTCGTGCGGCTCGGTGAGGGGTACTGCTCGGGCAGCTCGCTCATGCCGCAGAAGCGCAACCCCGACATCGCCGAGCTCCTGCGCGGCAAGTCGGGACGCGCGGTCGGCGATCTGGTCGCCCTGTTGACGATCAGCAAGGGGCTGACGCTGGCCTACAACAAGGATTTGCAAGAGACGCAGGAGCCGCTCTACGACGCCGTCGAGACGGCGCAGCAGTCGCTGGCGGTGCTGCCGGGATTGATCGGGGGGCTGGAGTTCAACGTCGAGCGGATGCGCGCGGCGGCCGGCGATCCGGCGCTGGGGGCGACCGATCTGGCGGAAGAGCTGGTCCGTCGCGGGATGCCGTTCCGCAGCGCGCACGAGGTCATCGGGCGATTGGTCCGGCGCGCGGAAGAAAAGCAGGTCCCGCTGCATGAGCTCGACGCCGCCGATCTGCGCACGATCGATATCGCGCTCACGCCCGAGGTGATGCAGGCGCTCGACGCCGCGCGGGCCGTCGCAGCGCGGGGGATCATCGGCGGCCCTGCGCCGGCCATGGTTCAGGTTGAAGTGGCGCGACTCGAAGCCGAGCTGCGCACGCTGGGCCTCGAGCCGTAACCGCCGGCTTGCCGCTCGTCGAGCGGCGGGCTTGTCGCGGGGGCCTGTGCTTTGTCGTGCTCGAAACCCTGCACGGCAGCTGCCACGCGCTTGTGGCTCCTCGCGCGATGAGCCGGTGGTCGTCGCGCTTGTGGTTCTTCGAGCGGTGGGCCCGTCGTCGCGCTTGCCGCGCCTCGAGCGGTGGGCCCGTCGTCGTCGCGCTTGTCGCTCTTCGAGCGGTGATTATCCAAGTCACCGCGAAGGAGGAAACGACGACATGGCAACGTTCATCAGAAGAATTCCAGGACACGAGATTGCTCAAACCGGTCCGGCGTGGGATCCCGTTCGGCTCATGCGCGACATGCTGCGCTGGGATCCGTTCCGCGAGGTGGAAGCGGTGCTGAGCCCCGTCGATGCGGCCGGGTTCGCGCCGACGTTCGACGTCACCGAAACCAAGGACGCCTACCTGTTCCGCGCCGATCTTCCGGGCGTCAAGGAGCAGGATCTGGAGATCTCGCTGACCGGTACGCGGCTGGCGATCTCCGGCAAACGAGAGCAGGAGCGTCACGATCAGGGCGACACCTTCTACGCCAGCGAGCGTTCGTACGGCAGCTTCACGCGGTCGTTCACGCTGCCCGAGGGCGTCGACGGCGAGAATGTCGCCGCCGATCTGAAGGCCGGGGTGCTGACGCTGACGGTGCCCAAGAAGCCGGAAGTGCAGCCCAAGAAGATCGTGATCGGGGCGAACGCCGCGAGCGCGCCGGGTGCCGAGAAGGCCAAGGCGTAACGCGCGGGCGTTCTCGAAAACCGCACGGTCGCAACTTCGAAAGGAGCCCCGGTCGCTGACGCGGCCGGGGCTCGCGCTGCGATCCAGGGAAGAGTTAGAAGCGGGTGTCCACGAGAACGGAGCTGGGCGTGAGGCCCAGGGAGACGGTCGGACCGGCGGCGTGGTGGCCGGTGAAAAAGATCGCCGCGCCGCCAGCAACAGCCGCCGCGCCCACACCCGCCAGGATCCATCCGGGCCTCCGGGTGTCGTAGACGTTCTGGCAGGCCGCGCCGGTCGTCGCGCCGCAAGCGTCGCCGCCGTCGAGGGCGATCCAGGTGACTCCCCACCCGATCGCGGCGGCACCGACGGCCGCCAGCGAAGCTCCCGCCCAGGTGTGCCAGCCTCGGCCACCCGGCGGTGGCGCGGCGCGGTTCGCGGGCGGCGGCAATGCGGAGACCACTGTCGCCGCAAGCTGAGGAGCCAGCGGTACGGGGGCGGGGGCGACAGGAGTCAGCACGATCGCCAGCGGCGTTCGTACGCCGGGGCGAACCGTCACGGTCTTTTCGAACGATGTGAAGCCGGGAGAGCTGGCGGTGACGAGCACCGTCCCTTCGGCGAGGCGCAGAGTGGGGACGGCCGGCAGCGTGCCGGCCATTCTCCCGCCCACCAAGACCTCGACGCCGGCCGGTCCGCTCACCGCCAATTCGCCGACATGCTCTCTGCACTGCGCCAGCGCCTCGTCGAGGAACGCCCGGTTCTTGATCACCCATGAATCATCGGGATTGGAGAGCGACACCGAGAGATGCGTCTCTCCCTCGACCCACCGCTTGAGCGACGACTCCACCAGCCCCATCTGCCCGAACGTCCGCGGCGACGGCGCGATCGCATGAGCGCGACGAAACAGCTCCAGCGCTTGCTCGGGCTTGCCGTCACGACGGAGGTCGAGCCCTTGCTCGATCAACGCGTCGGTGCTCGGCTCCGCAGCCCCGGCAGCGACGGCGCACAACGCCGCAAGAAAAAAGACAGCGAGCGAGAGGGAACGGTTCACGGTCCGGCCGGGTAGTTGTTCATCCAAACATTCATCGTCTTACCATCGTTCCAAGCGAACCACGCCTCCCCCTCCGCATCGATCAGGAAATCGAAGTCCGAATTGATCGGTCCATTGGACCCAGCGACCGTCGTCGCGCGAACATCCCATTGGTTGCTGCTCGTCCTTCGAGCCAGATTCAGCATCCCCTGATCGATCCAGGCGAGCGAGAGATTGTGGTCGAGACCCATGGCCAGGAAGGGAGCCGTGGCATTGCTCATCAAGGTGGTGGGATTCTGAATCGGTTGCTGCCAACCGCCGGACGTGAGCTCTTCGATCAGAATGAACGTCGGCGGCCCGGTCGCGATCGTTACCGGATTCGACAGGGAATCGAAGGCCACCGTCGGATGTCCGATCGTGGAAGATATGACGGCGAGAGGGAGGCTCTGCATCCAAGCACTTCCACTCCAGGTCGAGATTCCGACCGAGCCGCCGTCGATCCAACCAACAACCGGGTTTCCCGCGTCGTTGAAGATGAGGTCGAGGCTGCTGGGAGTAGAGAGACCCAGTCCGCCCAGCGATTTGTCCCACCCGGTTCCCGTCCAGGTCGCCACGAACACGTCTCCTCGGGCCCCCACGCCGTCGCCCGTCAGCTCTAGCCAACCCACGACCGCTTGACCTGCGCCGTTCATCCTGACGATCGGCCTGATCGCGTAGGTCGGCGGGCCGACGGAGTTGTTGAGTGGCGGCGTGGCCGTGCCCCAGGTCGCACCGCTCCAGACCGAGAGATAAAGGACGGCGCTGTTCGTTGCTCCGGTTGGCCAGACCACGACTGGATGGTCGCCCGAATCGAGAGCCAGGAAATGACCGAGCTGATCGTTAGGAAGGTTGGTCGGCGAGGGGCTTCCGAGAGACCTCCAAGCTGTTCCGTCGAACATCTGCACGACCAGCGCGGCGTACTGCTCGGTGCCCGATTGATCGATATAAGGGTCGGTGTACGCGAGAGCAGGGAGAAGGTCGCTGGTGATCGCGAGGTGGGGGTTGCCGAGCTTGGGCTGGATTGACCCGGTCGTGGTTGTGAGGGCGGGGAACGTCACCCATTCGGGGACCGTCCACGACCACCCTGGAGACGGCGCCACCAATGCATTTCCCGCGAGATCGGTGATCGAAGACGCGAAGCTGACCATGCAGCTCGCGGGCAGTGCGATGGACGTCGGGTTCGCCGGGACGATCGTTGCGGTTGTCCCGTCATCGCTCAGCGACGTCGTGGCGGGAGCGGCCTTCCCGCCGACGGTCAAGGTCACCGCGCCGGACGCCGTCAACGAGGCCGGTAGGATGGCCTCCGAAAACGCCACCGTGATCGGAGCTCGGAGAACGACGTTCATGGCGCCGGTGGCGGGAGTCGTCGCGGTCACGGTGGGTGCTGTGTGGTCGACGTTGATCGTAATCGACGACGAAACGACCGACCGACCGTTCGCGATCGTCTGAGCAACGATGTGGTGGGGGCCCTCGGTGACGCCGCTGGTGTCCCAAGCGTAGATGTACGGCGAAGGGCCCACGATGTTCGCGAGAAGAATCTGGCCATCGAGGAGCGAGACCGTCAGCGACGCCCGATCCACATTGGTCACCACGGTGACGGTCACCTTGCCGCTGGCGAATGTGCCGTCGGTCGGCGACATGATCTGCAACGTGACGGGCTGTGCGCCGGCGTCGGTGGTGGCGCCGCTGTCGCTGTTGTCGGACTGGACCTTGGGTCGAGTGGGGCAGCCGGCCGCAAACAAGGCAGCGAAGAAGAGAATGCAGAAAGCGCGGGTCATGAGCGCATCTCAGTTCGACGGGATGCCGATGCCGTTCTCATCGAGGCCGCTCCTCTTGGACGACTTGGGTGACGTGCTCGCTGCAGTCGTGTGATGCTGTCCACCGACGACGTGCTTTCGGTGTGCCTTCGACCGCGAAGGTTCGGCCGGCGGCGGGAGGGTTGGCGCAGGGCGGTTGGACAACGCCGCGGGCGCAGGTTCGGGCGTTCGGACCGAAACCGTCGGTGATAAAGCCGGCATGAGTTTCGAAACCGGTTCGCGGGATGCATTGGAAGGTGGCGTGAGAGCGACGGTGTTTGTCTGGCGATGCCGAAAGCCGACGCCGACTCCTGCAACGATCACTCCCGTCGCGACACCAAGAAATACCCAGCGGCGCCAGCTGGAGTGGCCCACAGACGGAATCGATGGCTCCGGTGTTTTGGGTGTCGCGGGTGTTGGTTTGGCGAGCTTCGTCGAGAGGAAAAGCTGGGGGCTCGCCGAGCTGGACGACGCGTCCCGCGAAACGTTGGCGGCGTCCGGCAGGATCGCCGTCGATTCGACTGCCACGGGCGAGTGATTCGATGTCTCCGCCGAGAGTCCTCCCGAGGGCTCCGGCGCGGGCGCCAGAGGAACCCCTTGGAGCGTATCCTTCGCGGACTGAGAAACCTGTGGCGTGTGGAAGTAGTAATTCTTCCATTCAACCTGGCCGCGAGAGCTGGCGTAGGTCCACAGCGCCTGACCGAGCGCGTGCACCGATTCGAACCGCTCGGCCGGGTTGGCGTGCATGGCGCGGAGGATGATCGCCTCCAGCGCGTCCGGGATGTCCGGCCGGTGGGCGCGGGGACCCTGGAATCGCCCGACCTCGATGGCGCGCAAGAGACTGAGGTTCTGGTGCTCCTCGAACGGGAGCTTCTTGGTGAGACAAACATAGAGGAGCACGCCGAGGGCGTATTGATCGCTCTCGGGCCTCGCCTTGCCGTTCACCTGCTCGGGCGAAAGGTACTGTGGCGTCCCCAGGATCTGTCCCTCTTGCGTGAGATCGCCGGCCATCGGCGCTTTCGAGACGCCGAAGTCCAGCACCTTGATCTCGGGGCCGGTGTCGGTGTCGGCCAGGAAGATGTTGCTCGGCTTGAGGTCGCGATGAACGATGCCCAGCTGATGGCAGGCGCGGAGGGCGGCGCAGACGCCCAGCATCACGTCTGCCACGTACTCGATCGGGAGCGGCGTCTTCGTCTTCTTGAGCAGCACGCCCAGGTCGCGACCCCGCAGATACTCCATCACCAGGTAGGGCGTTCCGTCCTCGGTGACACCGAAGTCGATGACCTGGACGACGTTGCGGTGATCGACCTTGGAAGCGGCGAGTGCCTCGTGCATGAACCGCTGGCGCAACTCGTCCGTCAGACCTTCTCCGGTGCGATGCGAAACGACCGTCTTGACGGCGACCATCCGGCCGAGGCGGCTGTCGATCGCCCGATAGACGGCTCCCATTCCGCCTTCGCCAATGAGCTCCTGAAGCTCATAACGATCGATTCGACGTCGTCTCAACGATCCCGTTTCAGAGGTACCCATGGCCGTGCCGCGTATAATCCGTTTTTCTTGGCCCGGCGCCAACTCTCACCTTTGTTCGCCGCGTTGGCGGGCACTATGGGGCGGCGCCGTGTTAGAAGCGGGCTTCGAATCGAAGCGACCTGCCCGCCAGTCCGATTGTCGGATTCGCCGTGCCGGCGTGGAACACCGAAAACAAGAGCGCGCCGCCGGCCAGCGCCAGCGCGGCTCCGCCCCCCGCGACGACAATGCCGCGCGCTCTCGTGTCGTAGACGTTGATGCAACCGTCGCAGACGGGGTGCCCATCGAGGGCGATCCAGGCCAGGCCCAGGGACAGCCCGGCGATCCCGGCAACGGTCAGGGCGGCACCGGCTTGCAGCCGGGTCCTGGTCGGCTTGTCCCTCCGATCGGCCGACAGCAGCGGCTGATCTTCTCGATCGCGGGGCGCGAGGTCGATCGGATCGAGCACGATCGAGACGGCGGCTCGCGCCCCGCCCTTGATTGAAATGTCGATCGCGTAGGGCTTGTGGCCGTCAGAGGTTGCAGTGACGGCGACGTCTCCCTCGACCAAGCGAACGGGCGCGGAGAGGGGGAGCGCGCCAATCGCCCTTCCCCCCAGTGAGACCCTGGTCCCTGGCGGTCCCACGATCATCAGCTCGCCAATGTGCTCGGTGGTGCGTTGCATCGCCTGGTCGAGAAACTGGCGATTCGTCGAAACCCAGGCGTCTTCCGGCGTCGCCAGGGCGGCGGCCAGATGTGTATCGGCGTCGCTCCAGAGCTGGAGTGACGACTCGACGAGGCCAATTTGGCCGAGCGTTCGCGGTGAGGGGGCCGCTTCGTAGGCGCGACGGAAAAGCGCCAGGGCGTCAGTCGCTCTTCCGGCGCGGCGCAAATCGAGGCCACGCTTGATGAGAGCCTCGGGGTCGGCGGCGTTGTCCCGGGCGACGGCGGCGTTGAGGTGGCCGAAGACGGCCAGGGCGATGGCGGCTACACGAAGAGTGTTCATCGATTGACCTTTTATTCTGAGGGGATGCCGATTCCGGCTTGGTCGATGTTCGGTAAGACCCGCTCTGAAGGTGCGCGGCGCCGCCGGAGCGCACCGGGGCGCCGCAAGGAAGGCGTGAGGCGCGCCGTTGGGACGGCGACCAGCGGCCCTTCGGCGGGGCGGGGCGGCTCTTCCGCCGCGGCTGGAGGTGACGGCGGCGCCAGCCGCGGCGACGGCGAGGCCACCACCGCGGGAGAACCCCGGACGGAACGGGCCGCCGCGCCCGACGCGGCCGACGGAGAGGGCCGCGATGGGGGCGTCCGTCGGCGCGAAGTGCCGACGCGAGCGGCGAACAATCCGCCCAGGGCCAGCAGCACCAAGACTGCCGCAACGATCTGACGGCGTGCCGGCAGGAGACGTTCCGCCCGTCTCTCCTGGGACGGCGGCCGCTCCTCGGGTGTCGACAGATCGACCGGCGTGCTCGCGGGAACGGCCTTGGTCGGTAGACGAAACAGGACGCCTTCGTTTGCCGATTCGGCAACCTCGGCGTCCTCCAGGATCTGCGTCCTCGCCAGCAGGTCCGCACCCGGTCCGTCGGCGCGTTGGGAGTGCGGCCGGTAGTAGCTTCGCCATTCCTCCCGGCTTCGCGGGCTGGCGAGGTGCCACAGACGCTGTCCTAGGGCGTAGACGGACTCGAAGCGCTCGGAGGGAGTCACGTGCATCGCACGGAGGACGATGGCGTCCAGCGCCTCCGGCAGATCGGGCCGGAATGTGTGGGGCGCTGCGAACCTGCCGGCCTCGATGGCGCGCAGCAGGGCGCGATTCTGATGGTCCTCGTAAGGGAGCCGCAACGTGAGACAGACGTAGAGCAGCACGCCGAGGGCGTACTGGTCGCTGGCCGGTCCGACCTTGCCGTCGATCTGCTCCGGCGCGAGATATTGCGGCGTCCCCAGGATCTGCCCCTCGCGGGTGAGGTCGTCGGCCGTCGGTGCCTTAGAGACGCCGAAGTCGAGCACCTTGACCTCTCGGCCGGTGTCGGTCTCCGCGAGGAAGATATTTCCCGGCTTGAGGTCGCGGTGAATGATCCCCGCACGGTGGCAGGCGCGGAGTGCCGCGCAGACACCGAGCATGATGTCGACGACGTCGGTGACGGGCAGCGGCCTCTCCGACGCGGCGAGCAGCGCGCCGAGGTCACGGCCGTGGAGGTGCTCCATGATCAGGAACGGAGTTCCGTCGTCGGCGAACCCGAAGTCGAGGACCTGGACGACGTTGCGGTGCTCCACCTTAGAGAGCGCCATCGCCTCGCGCAGAAACCGCTGGCGCACCCAATCGGTCAGGCGCGCTCCGGCGCGCTTTCCGGTGGCTGTCTTGAGCGCGACCGTGCGCCCGAGCTTGGTGTCGACGGCGCGGTAGACGGCGCCCATGCCGCCGCACCCGATGAGCGCCTGCAGCTCGTAGCGATCGATCTTTCGTGGGAACCCCGGCTCGACGCGCGGGCGCAGCGTTTCGGTGTCTGTCTCGGGGTCGGCATTCTCGCGCATGACTCAGGTCACCCCTCTTCGGCGGTCCGCTCGTCCGGTTGCGCGTCTTCGATTCGAATCGCCGGGCCAAGGCGCCGGGCCGACCTGCCGCCCCGCGCCGCTGGGCTGGAC
>CAVRRT010000179.1:0-31924 GCA_963723305.1 uncultured Pseudomonadota bacterium | reverse complement strand
TCACCCGGCGACAGATCGGCCGAGTCGCGCCTCCCACGGTTTCCGCAACGCGGACGATCAGGGACCGAGTGGTACGTGTGTCTTCGATGGAGACGGCGGAAGAGCAAGATAAAGGGTCGGAGTTCACGCTGCCCTAAGCGGGCGCGTTCACTCGGAAAAGTAAGAGGCACGCCTTTCGAGCTGGCGCTCACGTGCGCCGAAGGCAGCGTCCGAACTGGGTATTCGCGGGAGGCACCCCCGAAATGCCGCGGTTTTCTCGAGGGTGTCTCTGCAAATCGATTCGAGCGAGCAGCCACCCCGGCAACGGAGGGGGGTCTCTTTGCGAAAACTGGTGCGAGGCCGGCAGCGGTCCTCCCAGCAGACGACCCATAACCGGGCGCGTTCGTCTTCGACCGGGAGGCCGGGCCGAAGATCGAAAGACGTTGGTCGGATTTTCCGGGGCCACGTCGACAAGTCCGCCGCTACGCAAAGGCGATCTGCCCGAAAGAAAGTGGGGACCATTTCAACGCTGATTCCCGAGAAGTCCGGTGCAAGGAATCGAAAACGTCACCGCGTCAGAAGAAAGTTAGTCGCTTTTGCTATCCAGTTGCCGAGAAGGCCGACGAAGCGACCAGTCCACCCAGCCAGGAGCATAACATGCGTCACAGAATTCGAGAGCAGTCCTATGTCGACCCCGAGCTGCTGCAGCAGGTCCAGGCCTATGAAGCAGCGAAGGGGTGGACGCACAGCGCGTTCACGAAGGAGGCGTATGAGCGGTTCCTGACGGCGAGTGCGGAGAAGCGGACCTCGTCGGCTCGCGCCTCGACACTCCTGACCCAACAGCTCGAAACGGCTTCAATCCAGTCTCGAGATTCTCGCGATGACCTTCGCACGCTACGCGGAACTGTGGTGTCGGTTCCTGCCAGCGGAATCCCTAAACGCCGGATCGGTGGCACGGGGCGAGAGCTGGTACGCCAGATTGATGCGCGGGGCGGGGACCAAGTTCAGGGCGGGCCGTAGGTTGAGCGGCGAGGTCTTCCCGGCGACCGGCGATAACGTTCCACCTCGTCCTGGTTCGGGGGCCGCTGGTGGCGGTGGGAAAGTGGGAGGCCAGGCCGATGAGTACGCCAGGGCCTGGCGAGCCCGAAGACCGGTTTCGGCCGCGCATCGGGCGGCGACGACGGAATCCGATCGTGCGCCGTCGACCGGGGGGGGCATTTCGTCGCCTAGCGCGAAGGGCCGCTGGGCCAGCCCGCGTGGCGGTCTAGTCGAGCCGCAGGAAATAGCCGGCGATGCGTAATCAAGAGCAACTACGCTCCGCATCGGAAATCAGGGATCTCGCGGGAGATGAAACGCCATCTCGCGTATCTGGAGCGCGACGGCGTCGAACGAGACGGCTCGCCGGGACGTCTTTATGGAGCCGACGACGGCTTCTATCGGGATGCCTTTCGCGCCCCTTTGGTCGGCGAGCAGCGCCAATTTCGATTCATCGTTTCGCCGCGAAGACGGGGACGAGCTCGACCTGAAAGAATTCGCGCGACAATTGATGAACCAGGTCGAGAACGACCTCGGGCGGCGGCTGATCTGGGCCGCCGTCAATCATCACAACACCGCCAACCCTCACGTCCATATCGACGTCCGAGGCGTCGACATCGATGGCCACGAAGTCCGAATCGACTCCGACTACATCAAGCACCACATGCGCTGGCGGGCGCAGGAAATTGTCACGCGCGAGCTCGGACCCAGGACGGACCTCGAATATTCCAGGGCGCGCGAAGAGGATATTCGGGCCGAGCGCGTCACCGTGCTCGATCGATTTCTCGGCGAACATATTCAGCCCGACGGCACGGTGACCCTGAAGCAGCTGCTCTCCCGACCGGGACCGGAGGGTCGGAATTGCGTCGCGCGGCTTCAGACCCTGAAGCAACTCGAGCTGGCGGTCGAGGAGCGACCCGGAATCTGGCGGATGGCCGACGGCTGGAAGGAATCGCTTGCCCGTCTCGGCCAGCAGAACGACCGAATCGAGCGGCTGTATCCAATCGTCGGCGAGAAGGCGGCCGAATATCAGTTCGTCGATCCGAAACTGCCCCTGTCCACTTTCGAAGCTGTCGTGGTCGGCAAGGGCCTGCACGACGAGCTATCCGGCCAGATGTTCGTGGCAGCCGAGGCAGCTGATGACCGGGGCTATTACATCCCGCTTCGACCGGAGGTTGCGGAGAAGCCTGCTGCGGGGCGACAGGATCCGGGTCGGGTTCAAGACGGAGAAGTGGCTGAAGCCGGCGGACCGAATCATCGCCCGGGTCGTCCGAGAAAATGGTGGCGTCTACGACCCGCGGCAGCATCAGCGGGACCTCGAAAGGCTGCCAGGCCGGAGCTCCGAACACGCTGCTCCGTCGCCGGCCGACCTTGTCATGGGAAATGTTCGCCGGCTCGAGCGCCTGGCTGCGTATGGGCTGGCCAGCCGGTTGCCGAATGGTCGATGGCGCGTCCCATCCGATCTGGTCCCCCAGCTGGAATCGAGGGAACGGACGCATCCTCGGCAGCTGCTCCAAATCGAAAAGGCCTTGCAGCCACAGCGGGAGCCTGCCGCGCCGGCCGTCGGTGAGTTGGAAAAGGAGCGGATAGCGCTCGGCCAGGCGGCTGCTCAACGATTCGGGCTTGCCTTCGTGACCCATCCGCCTCGATTCAGCGGACAGCTGATTCCGGGGCCGTCGGGATCGTCCGGGACCGAATACGTCCAGGTCGTGGACTACCGGCACGGCCAGCTCGCCCTCGTTCCCAAGCCCAAGGACACCGAGCTGCTGCGGGGAAAGGTCGTGACGCTCTCGCGTGACCCCGCAGGCCGCCTTTCGGTTCGACGCAGTCCGGAGATTTCCCGCTGAGCCGTGTCGCGAACACGGACGGGCACCCACCAAGAAAGGAACGCACCATGGAAAACACGAAGAAGAGAGTTGGCCGACCCAAGTCCGAGCCCCGCACGGGACCGCTGGTCCTCGAAGGGGTTCAAAAACGGGAGACGATCCTCACCGAGATCTCCGCGGACACCGCCCAGGAGCTGAGCGACTACGCGGCGTGGGTCAAGGAGTCGGCTCCTACGAAAATGACGCCCGCCGAGGCCACCTCCAAGACGATCGACTTCGCGCTCCGCGGCGTCTTCGGCCGCGACAAGTGCTGGCAGGAGTACAAGCGAACGGGCGGTCGGGCAGTAGGGACGGGAGAAACGGCGTCGCCCGCCCTGGCCGCGACCCCGGCGGCGTCGTCGCCTTCGCCGGTCTCCCGAACCGCAACCGCACCCTCCCCTCTCCCACCGCCGGGTGGGCGTGACGGTCGGACTGGGTCGCAGACCAGTAGCTGAAGACATTCGTCACCTGGGATTCGAACGTGACCCTGGAGGAGTACTTTCGCGAGGTGATCCGGGACGCCGTGCGCGAGGAGCTGCGCGCGTGGGCGTCTCGGACGCCTCCTTATCGCCGGCGGCCGATCCGAGTTGCTTGCGCGACAGACAGCCGACTACCGCCCAAGCCCTTCGACAATGCGGTCTCGGGACAACGGTAATCACTCGGATGCAGTTCCGTGACGACCGGCTGTCCGAATCGGCCGCGGTAGTCACCGCGCGCTAAAAACCTCGCCGTAGATCGGGTATCTCGATGAAGGCCGCTTTCCCGGACGCACGTCGAGGTACCGGCCACGACGCGATTGAGTCGCCTTACCTCACCATTAGCGAGGCCGCCGTCTATCTCCGGTACCGCTCGGCATCGGCCATCCGGACCCTCAAGATGCGTGGCTTGATACGCCCTGCGGGCCGCCGAGGAGGGGCCGATCTCTATCGCCGGGTTGACCTCGATCGCTTCGTTTTGGGGCAGACGTCGGGTAGCCTCGATATTCGACGGCCCGATGCTCCTGGAAGGGAACATGACCATGAGCAACAGGAACTGGATGGTCGGCTGCAAGCCCACCCGGTACCCGGGTATCTACAAGACCCCAAGCGGCTATCGCGTGCGCGTGCGCGCGGTCGATCCGCGAACCGGCACGCAGAAGGAGATGAACCAGCAATTCGACGGGATCTCGATGGAGCAGGCCGTGCTCAAGCAGGCGCAGCTTCGGGATGGCATCCGCATCAGCGGCAGCCGAACGGAGCGAGCTCGCGTGAAGTACGTCCACTTCGCGAAATCCTTGTTCGGGCGAAAACTGGCGATGGGTGAGCTGAAATCGGCGAAGACACGGGAGCGATGGGCGGATACGCAGGACCTCCACCTGATCCCCTATTTCGGTGAATGGTACGTGGACGCAATCCGCAAGCCGGACATCGAAGAGTGGAAGGCGGTGCAGGGTCGGAAGATCGAACGGAAGGACTACAGTCCGAACACCGTAAATGGTTGGCTGTCGATCTTGCTGACCACGCTGCAGCAGCAGTCGAAGACCTCGAGCTGGAACGTGACCCAACCCGGAAGCTGTCTCTGTTCGACACCTCCGAGCACCCCACCTACACCGAGGAGGAGCCCAACTCACTCACGGTGGAGGAGGTTCGGTCGTTCCTGGCGGCGATGAAGGACACGTTCCCGCAGCACTTCGCGATGACGGCGCTCGGTTTCGCGACCGGGCTCCGACCGTCGAGCCTCCGACCGCTTCGGCGGCTCGGCGGGCTCGCGGACGTGAAGTGGGACGAGAACGTGCTGCTGGTGCGACGGTCGCAGACGGTAGGTGACGAGGTGATGGAAACGACCAAGACCAAGAAGCGCCAGAAGCTCTTTCTCTCCTAAGGAGCTCATGGATGTCCTGCGGTGGCACGTACGAGCACCAGATCCCGGAAGGCCATCCAGGCCGAAGCCGACCTTCTCTTCCCGTCCGAAACGGGGGGATTCAGGGCGGGGTCTGGTCCTGGAAAGCCGTTCGAAAGACGGCGGAGGCCGATCGGTCTCGGGAAGCGCGTCACGCCGCGGGCGATGCGGCGGACCTATCAGGACCTGGCGCGAGCGGCGGAGATGAAGGACCTGCGTGACCCGGGCCATCTCGGGGCACGCGACCGAGCAGATGCAGCAGCACTACAGCACGGTCGCGCAAACCGAGATGCGCCAGGGGATCGCCAAGATCATCTCGCTGGCGGGCGTTCGGGAGGCGATGGAGCTCGAGGTGGTATGGAAGTGGTCTGTATCGACCCCAAAAACGAAAACGGCCAGCTGGGCTTTTGACATCCAACTGGCCGATTCTGCTTAGCTTTTCTGGTGGGCGTTGTAGGGATTGAACCTACGGCTTCCACCGTGTGAAGGTGGCACTCTTCCGCTGAGTTAAACGCCCGAGCGATCTTTGATAGCGCGGCGGGGAAGGAGCGTCAACCGCCCCGTGATCGCGGGCGAGCGGGGTGCGGCCCGGCTCAGCGGCGGCGACCGCCGCCGAATCCGCCGGAGTGGCCGCCGCCCGACCCGCCGAAGTGGCTGCCGCCGCCGGACGAGCCGAAGTGGCTGAAGCCTCCACCGGAAGGCGGCGCGTAGGAACGCAGCGGGGCGCTGTACGAGGGCGCGGGCGCACGGTAGGGCGGCGCGGGCGCACGGTAGGCGGTCTGCGCACCGTAAGCGCTCGGCGCGCCATACGACGGGCGCGCCACCGGCGCCGCCCACCCGCTTCCGTACGGACGACCGTAGCCGCCGGCGCTCCCGTACGTCGCGGCCGGACGCGCCGACCAACTCGGCAAAGGCGCGCGGATTTCGGCGCGCGCCGCGGGGCTCGATCCGTAGGCGGGCGCTCGCCCGACCGTATGCATCTGTGGAACGGAGACGCCGGCGTGCCACCCTTGGGTCAACACGTCCGCGCGTGCCGCTGCCGTGCGCGTCCAGGGGCGTTCGTTCAACCCCATCCCGGCGCGCGGGTAGACTGCGACCCGGGGCAGGACGTTCGGGGCCACGCGCGCCAGCGAGACCGGTCTGGCGGCGATGCCGCGGGTCGGGCCAGCGTTGACGTGCACGCTCCAATTCCCGTGCGTCAGTAATCGATCGGTCGACACGACGGTCGTCCGCGCGAACATCGCGGGCAGATAGCGCGACGACAGGAAGGCGGGGTGCGCGGCGCCGAGACCGGCGGCCGACGTGAACCGCCACGGCGAACTGGCGCCGTACCCGCCCGCCAGGCGCACGCCCCGCGGGGGGAGCGGCGACCACCCCACGTAGCCGTTGCCCGACCGCCAGGAGACCCAGGCCGGGCCCCACATGGTTCCGGGAACCCAGCTCCACCCGCGGCCGGCGCGGGTGATCCAGCGGCCGTAGTGGAACGGCGCCCATCCCCAGTTCCAGTCCGAGACCCAGGTCCAGCCATACTCCGACATCACCCAGTGGCCGCGCGTTGCGTAGGGCGAGAAGCCGCCGCCGACGATCGACACGCTCGGTGACCAGACGTTGCCGTACGAGCTGTCGTAATCCCAGGCGCCATACGGCGCGAGCGCCGTCTGGAACTGATTGTAGGCCTGCGCGTCGTAGCCGTCGTCGTAGCTCTGCGCGATCTCGTTGTCGGGGCCCAGGTCGGGCGGCGGATAATTGGCGGCGGCGCTCGGATCGTACTGGCCGTTGGGCGAGCTCGGATCGCTCGGGTCGTACGTGGGTTGCTGCTGGCCGTAGGGCGACTCGCCCGTCGGCAACGGCAGCTCGGCTGGCGGCTGACCGCCGACCGTGCCGTCGGGAATCATTCCGTCGGGGATCGTGCCTTCGGGGGCCGCGCCCTCCACCGGGACCTGCTGGACCTGCGGCATCCGCTGAAGCTGCGGCGCGACCGGCGGGGCATACGGCGCGGGCATCTGGCCGGGCGTCTGCGCGCCCGCAGGGAGACCGAAAAGGGCCGCCACGCCGAACAACGAGACGACAACCAAGGTCCTCATAGTCTCACTCTTTTCTAGCGCATCCGGGCGCCGATGCCATCTCCGGTCGCGTCGACCGCGCTGTCCCCTTCGTGTGCATGTTTCGCGCCGCCGCCAGAGCTGGACTCGCGCCGCCATCACCCGAGACGGAACGGGCAGTTAGAGGCCCGGCGACGGCCGAGTCTGCGAAGAATCGCCGCGCTCCAGTGTGCGCGAGAGACGTTTGTGCCACGCGCGCGCGCCGCTGCCTGTAAGCACCGGAGCCCGATCATGTCACGTTCGCATACACCGCCCCGCCGCGCGGCAGAGACCCTGGCGCCGCGGGCGCGCCGCCGCCTGCCTGCTCGGCGCGGTGTGCAATGATTGGGGCGATGGAGGGTTTTGCCGCGCTCGGGCAGGGGTTGGGCCTCCGCCCCCCCTTCTACGAGGCCGCCGCCGCCGGCGACGCGCCTGTCGACTGGTGGGAGGTGATCAGCGAAAATTTTCTGGGCCCGGGAGGCAATCCGCGGCGGGTGTTGCGGGCGGCGCGCGCGCACCGCCCGATCGTGTTGCACGGCGTTTCGATGTCGCTCGGGTCGACCGATCCACTCGACGCGAGCTACCTCCATCGGCTGGCCGCGCTCGCCGCGGAAGTCGAGCCCGCCTGGATCTCCGACCATCTCTGCTGGTCGAGCTTCGGCGGCCAGCGCGCGCATGACCTCTGGCCGCTGCCGTTCACCGAAGAGGCGCTGGCACACGTCGCGGCGCGCGTGGCGCGTGTTCAGGAGCGGCTCGGACGGCGCATCCTGGTGGAGAACGTCTCGAGCTACCTCACCTACCGGCACTCCACGCTGAGCGAGCCGGAGTTCCTGACGGCGCTCGCCGAGCGCGCCGACTGCGGGCTCCTGCTGGACGTCAACAACGTGTTCGTCAGCGCGCGCAACCAGGGGTTCGATCCGACCGCCTTCCTCGACGCCATACCGCGCGCGCGCGTCGGACAATTCCACCTGGCGGGGCACCAGACGCTGCCGACGCACCTGATCGACACGCACGATCATCCGATCTGCGACGGCGTCTGGGAGCTCTACCGTCACGCTGTCGCCCGTTTCGGCGACGTCGCGACGCTGATCGAGCGGGACGACAACATTCCGCCGCTCGACGAGCTCGTCAGGGAGTTGCGGCACGCGGGCAAGATTGCCCGGCAGGCCCACGGAGGACACAGCGGCGGAGGACACAGCGGCGACGACCACGACGGCGACGACCACGACGGCGGGAGACACAACGGTGCAGAACACAACGGCGACGACCACGACGCGGGTGAGATCCCGCGCGCCGCGACCAGAGGCGCCGGCGCGTGAAGCTCGCCGACGTCGAGGCCAGGTTCTACGCGCTGGTGACCGCGCGGGAGAGCGTGGCCGCCACGGTGACGGCGGGCGGGGCGGAAGCGCGGCGCGCCGTCGAGGAGATGGTGGTCGGCGACGCGCGACTGCCGGCCGTCGCGCGGCTGGAGATCTACGCCGACATGTACTTCGTCCGCATCCGCGACGTGCTTCGTGATGAGTACGCCAAGACGGCGGCGGCGCTCGGCGCAGCGGCGTTTCACGACGTCGCGACCGACTACCTCGACGCCTGTCGGCCGCGCGACCCATCGATGCGCGAGGTGGGGGCGCGCTTGCCGGATTTTCTGGCCGCCCACGCGGCAGCGGCGCGGCGCCCGTGGCTCGCCGAGCTGGCCCGGCTCGAACGGGCGCGCCTCGAGATGGTCGACGGCCCCGACGCCGAGCCGCTCACGATCGAGGCGCTGCGCGCGCGTCCCCCCGCCGCGTTCGCCACGCTTCGCCTGCGCCTGGTCCCCTGCCACGCGCTCTTCCCTGTTCGCCACGACGTGGCCGCGCTCTGGCGGTCGGACGATCCGGCGGCCCTCGCGCCCGCGCCCGCGCCCGCGACGCTGCTGGTCTGGCGACGCGAGCTCGAGGTCCTTCACCGCGCGGTCGATGACGAGGAAGCCGCCTGGTTGCCCCGCCTCGCATCGGACGAGATCGCCTTCGAAACGCTATGCGCCGCGCTGGCGATCGGCCGCTCCGACGAGGCCGCCGCCTCGCGCGCCTTCCAGCTGTGCGGCCGCTGGACGGCCGACGGCCTCTTGCGCGCGAATACTTGAGCAGCCGATGCCGGCCGACGTCGACCGGGACGTCTACTCTGTCGAGAGCGGCCCGACCGCGACCAATTCGACCTCGCGGTACGCCGGTGCGCTCGCTGAAAACGCGGCCGGCCGGATCAGTCGGCGGTCAAGCTGACGTTGTCGACGCAAACGGTTGGCGTGCCGGTGCTGGCCGAGATGAGGAATGCCACGCCGGCCTGCGGGTCGGCGGTGGTGATCGTGAACATGTGCGTGAAGGTCTGCAATCCGGTCCCGATCGTGTCGTTGCCGAGAATCCTTGTCGACCGGGTAGGCGCCACCGACCTCGACCGCGCTCCCCACGTGGGTGTCGAAACCGGAGAGCGCGCTCGTCGAGGAGGCCTGGAACGAGAACGTGTAGTTGACGTTCGCCAGGAGGTTCGCGGAGACAGAGGTGCCGCCCCATCCGAGCACCACCTGGCCGCTGCCGCTGTTCAGGGTGACGCAGTACTCCCCGTTCTGCACCCCCTTGCTGGTGGGAGTGCCGTTCGGGACGCCCCAGTTCGTGTCGCTCTGCGAGAAGTCGCCGTTGATGATCAGGTTGCTCCCGGAGCTGCCGCCGCCCGTGCCGGGACTGCCGCCCGTGCCGGGGTTACCGCCGGTCGCAGGCGTGCCGCCCGTGCCGGGCACGCCACCCGTCGCCGGCGTGCCGCCCGTGCCGGGCGATCCGCCCGTGCCGGGCGCGCCGCCAGTTGCCGAGCCGCCCGTCCCCGGGGTGCCGCCGGTCGCCACGGAGCCACCCGTGCCGGGGCTGCCGCCGGTCCCGCTGGAGGTCGTCACGCAGGCGTTGAGATCGGCGGCGCACGACAGGCCCTGATCGCAGCTGCCGCCGTTGCACGGACACCCTTCGGTCCCGACAGGGCAATTCCCCGAGCCCCCGGTCCCGTTGCTCCCGCCGGTTCCTGTCGTGCCGCCAGTACCGCCCGGGTGGCTGCACGAAGCGATCGTCAAACCGGCGCCCGCGAGACAGAGCAACAAGATCTTCCAGTATTTCAAGGCGGTTCTCCTGGGGGGGAAAAGGGCCGCATTTTCTCAGAGAGCGCGATGGGCTGCAATGCCTCGCGCAGGGCCGGCTGCGGGCCGCGGTCGAGCTGCGGCAGGGCGCAGCGTCAGAGCGCGGGGGCCGGCGCGTTGGTGGTCAGCGTGCGAAGATCGTAACGCCGCGACTTCCAGATCACGCCATCGAGGTAGTAGTGGCCGAGCGTGAATCCGGTCCAGAACGTCAGCGCGATGTCCGGGAAGGGGCGGTGGACGAAGAACGAAACGCCGAAGGCGAACAGGTAGACGCCCGCGGCGCAGGCGGCGATGAGGCCCATGTACGCCAGAGGGCGGCCCCGCTGCGAGACCCAGGAGACCAGCCGCGCCTGGGGGTCGACGCCGCCCCGGTAGCGGCGATCGTTGAACAGCCAGACGATCGCGATGTACTGCACGGCGTGCCAGAGCGCGGCGGCCCCGAACGCGCTGTTGCCGTCGCGGATGACGAGGAACGGCATCGCGAAGCCGAGGAAATTGAACCCCAGATAGACTGGACGCAGCCACTCGTACGCGGGCCGCTGCTTGCTGCCCGAGATCCAGACGATCAGATAGACCACCGCCAGCGCGACGATGAGCGCGCCCAAGCCGTTGACCGCCCAGGCCGCCGGACGGACGTGAATCACCTCCACTCCGAACAGCGTCCAGGGGCCGGTGTAAAGCCGATGCAGCGCACAAAAGAACGCCGGGAGAAAGATGAGCGCCTTTTCGAGCCTGGCCTCGAGGCGCTCGGCGGCGCCCTGCTTGCGCTGGTAGATGCGCATCACGCCCCAGCTCTGCGCGACGAAGTGCCAGGTCGCCCAATAGAAGATGGTCGACCGGATCATGCGCAGGGGCAGGCCCCCGGTCGCGTCGGCGGTGATGGCGAACGCCAGCGCGAGACCGGGGATGACCCAGTAACGGAGCGGGCGTTTGAACCGCTCGCCGGGCAGGAGGTAGACGCGCGTCCAGGTCGAGATCAGGTGCGGGCCGTTGGCGACCGCCACGCCCAGGATGACGTACCAGCCCGGGTAGTGCAGGACGTCCGAGACGACCCAGGGAATGAGCGTGAGCAGGGTGACGCCCACGAACAGCAGCGCGTCGACGCCGGGGGCGATCATCCACGGGCGCTCGGCGCCGCGCGCCGCCGGCGCGGCGAACAGTGTCGGCTGGGCCGGCGCCAACGTCAGGTCACTCACGGCTGGGACTATAACAACCAACCGCCCGCCCGGAGAGGCGCGCAGCTCGGAACTTGCAGCTCAGAGCTTGGCCGGCGGCCGGCGCAGCGGCGCCAGCGCCGCCGCCATCCGAACGAGCTCATCGAGCATCGCGGTGGCGGCCTTCTCTTGCGTCTCATCGCCCGCGAAGCGCCCCTCGGTATCCATGAAGTTCCGAAAGAAGGGGATCGACACGGCCTCGAGGATCGGCACCATCCGCAGCGAGGGGAGCATCTGCTTCGTCATCTGCGCCGAGCGCAGGCCACCGGAGACGCCGCCGTAGCTGACGACGGCCGCCGGCTTGTAGGCCCACTCGGCGGACAGGTAGTCGAGGGCGTTGAGCAGCGCCGGCGGCATCCCATAGTTGTACTCGGGCGTCACGAGCACGAAGGCGTCCGCCGCGTCGACGACGGCGCTCCAGGCCTTGGTGTGCGCGTGCTGGTATTGCCGGAAGCGCGGGTGCTTCGGCTCGTCGAGCAGCGGCAGGTTGACCATCTTCAGATCGACCAGCTCCACCTCGAACCCGCCATGCCCCCGCGCTCGCTCCAGGGCCCAGGCCCCGATTGAGGGCCCGACGCGTTCCTCACGTGTGCTCGCAACGATGATGTCCAGCTTCAAGGGTGCGCCTCCTGGCGTTGGTGGCCGGTTCTAACACCGCGGGCGCTCCTGCGCCGCCGCGCTGGCCGACTCTGCGATCCAGGATCCCTTGCGCTTGAGATCGCCGGAGGCCATCCTTCGCGCCTCCCTGATGCCGGCCGCCGCCGTCGAGACCGTGAACCTGGCCAAGACCTATCCCAAGGTCGAAGCGCTGCGCGGTCTTTCGTTGCGGATCGAGCCGGGCGAGATCTTTGCGCTGCTGGGACCGAACGGCGCCGGGAAGACCACCTGGATCTCGATCGTCTGCGGCCTCGTGCGGCCGACGGCCGGCACGGCCACCGTTCTCGGCCACGACGTCGTGCGCGACTCGCTGCGCGCGCGGCGGCAGGTGGGCCTCGTGCCGCAGGAGGTGAATTTCGATCCGTTCTTCACGCCGCGCGAGGTGCTGCGCTTTCAGATGGGCTACTACGGCGTGCCGCCCGACGACGCGCGCATCGACGAGGTGCTGGCCGCGCTCGATCTGTCATCCAAGGCGGACACCAACACCCGCGCCCTCTCGGGCGGCATGAAGCGCCGGCTGCTGATCGCCAAGGCGCTGGTCCACCGGCCGCGTGTGGCGTTCCTCGACGAGCCGACCGCCGGCGTCGACGTGGCGCTGCGGCACGATCTGTGGACCTACGTCCGCACGCTGCGCGCCGCGGGGACCACCATCGTGCTCACCACGCACTACCTCGAAGAGGCGGAGGCGCTGGCCGATCGGGTGGCGGTCATCGACAAGGGGACGCTGGTCGGGCTCGACACGCCGGCGGCGCTGGTGCGCCAGCTCGGGCGCAAGCAGGTCCGCTTCCGGCTGGCGTCGCCCTGGACGGGGGGGGTCGCCGCGCTCCCCGAGCCGCTGCGCCTGCGCGGGGCGACGCTCGACGGCAAAGGCGAAACGGTGATCTGCCCGGTCGACAGCACGCCCATCGGTGAGCTGCTGGCGCTGGCCGGCGCGCTCTCCCCGGCGGTGGTCGACGTGGAGATCGTCCAGCCGTCGCTGGAAGACGTGTTCCTGCAGCTCACCCAGCGGCCCGACGTCGCCAGCTTCGCCGAGGCGGTCATCATGAACGGCATCGGCTTCCGTACGCTGCTCGCCAAGGAGACGCGCCGGTTTCTCAAGGTGCCCGGGCAGACGCTGGCGCAGCCGGTGGTGACGACGACGCTCTACTTCCTGGTGTTCGGCTACGCGCTCGGCGGGCGGGTGCGCGAGATCGACGGCGTCTCCTACGTCCGCTTCATCATCCCCGGCCTGATCTTGCTGACGCTCACGCAGAACGCGTTCCTCAACACGTCGTCGTCGATGTTCATCGCCAAGCTGCAGGGGACCATCGTCGATCTCCTGATCGCGCCACTGGGCGTCGCCGACCTGCTGGCCGCCTTCCTGACCGCGGCGGTCCTGCGCGGGTTCCTGACCGGCGGCCTGGTCTGGCTGATCTCCGGTTTCTTCTCCGGCTTCTCGGTGGCTCACCCGCTCTGGGTGCTGGTCTACGTGCCGCTCATCGCGACGGCGTTCGCCGCCATCGGGCTGGCGGTGGCGATCTGGAGCGACAAGTTCGAGCAGCTCAACGTCATCCCGACCTTCGTGCTCACGCCGCTCACCTTCCTGGGCGGCATCTTCTACAGCGCGCGGATGCTGCCGAAGCCGTGGGACACGGTGACGCGGCTCAACCCCATCCTCTACATGGTCGAGGGGCTGCGCTTCGGTTTCCTGGGCAGGCATCGAGCTCGCCGTTTCTCGGCCTGGCGATCACCGGCGCGGTGGTGGCGGTCGCCACGACCACGACGATCTGGATGCTCGCCACCGGATACAAACTGCGCAGCTGAGGCGCCTCCTGGGTTATTCTGGAGGGCGGATGCCGCTCGGCTGCAGGCTCGCCCCCCGGCAGATCGCCGTCTCGACGTGGGTGGCCGTCGTCGGGCTGGTCGCGGTGCTCGTGGCGATGCCCTTCGCCGCCGGCGCCGCCAGCCGACACCCCGCGCCGCACGCCAAGGCGAAACCGAAGCCGCTGGCCAAGGGCTGTCCGGCGCCCCGGGAATTGCCACCGCCACAGCCGCCCATCATGGTGGCCGGGTCCAAGGTCGCGGTCTTCGCCTTCAGCGGCGACGACGCCGAGCCGGTGCGGCGGCAGGTGATGCGCCTCTTCAAATCGAGGGGGATGAAGATCCTGACCGCGCTGCGGCCGGTCGACAGCGCCGAGCAGTACCGCGAGATGTCGGCGACGCTGAACCTGGTCGCCTACGTCGACGGCGAGGTGACCATCGACGGCAACGACGGCAGCGCGACGATCTACGTGCGCAACGGCGCCACCGGCATGCGCACCGCATCGGCGACGTTCGCCGCCGATCGCCACCAGCTCGCGGCGGGCCTCGGCAAGGAGCTCTGGGAGCGGCTCGCCCCGGCGCTCGGTCAGGCGTGCACCGACGCCGCCAAGCCGCGCAAGCAGGGGCGCGAGCCGATGCGAATCAACGCCGGCACCCCGCTCACCGACGCCGACACGGCCGAGGCGGCGGACTGAACGGACGCCCGGCCTCGTCCACCGCCGCTGGCGGCCGACGGATCGACGTTTACTGGGGCGGCGGTTTACTGGGGCGGCGGGTAGCCGGCCGGCGGCGGATAACCGGCCGGCGGAGACGGCGGATAACCAGCGGGCGGCGGCTGCTGCGGGTAGCCTTGCTGCGGCGGCTGCTGCGGGTAGCCCTGCTGCGGCGGCGGGTAGCCTCCGCCCCCTTCGCCGGGCGGCGGCGCCCACCCGTTGCCGGCCGGCGGCGGAGCGGGCGGGCCTCCGGGCTGCATCACGAAGAGGTGGTTCGGCTGATACCGCATGACCCAAAGCAGAATGGGCCAAATGAAGATGCCGGCGATGAGCGCGCCGGGATCGAGCTCCTCGCTGCGCGCGATCATGGTGTTGATCGGCTGGTAGCCCGGATACTCCAAGCGAAGCTGCGTCACCGTGCCGGTGATGTTGGTGTCGGTCATCGTGTAGGGGGTCTGTCCCACCGGCGCGCCGTTCAAGAACACGCGTGCCCCCGGAGGCTGGCTCTGCAACACCGTCGAGCTCGCGCAACCGGCGACCGCGGCCGTGGTGAGCAGGCAGGCGATCGTGAAGAGCGGCCCCAGGCGGAAACGGATCAGGCTCATGGCAGCGACTCTAGGCGGAGTCAGCCGCGTCGTAAAGCGATCGACGCCTCACCGCGCGGCGGATCGCCGGAGCACCACGTGGCTCTGTCCGAACACGCCCGCCGTCGCCGAGAGCGACAGCCGCCCCTTCAGATCGCCGGCCTCGCTCTGGTGGAGCACGACGCGAACGTTGAACCCCTGGTTCAGGGGGCACTCACAGGCGAGCGCGAATTCGCCCGGCCCCTCGGCGCGTCCGCTGAGACGATAGCTTCGGCCCGCCGTCCCGTTCGAGAACCAACCGCTCGCCCCGCCGCCACTCGTGACTTGTAGATAGAGCCGGCCGTTCTGGTGCCGCTCGTTGTCGATCCAGGGCCCTTCCCAGGCGCCGGAGAGATCGAGCGGCCCCGGCATCGAGGTCGACGTCGACGATTCAGCCTCTGCGGCAGCAGCGGCGGCGGCCGGACGCTCCGCGGCAGACGCGACCTCGACCCCGTGGTGACGTCCCTTCTTCCTGGTCGAGGCCGCATCTTCCTTCACGGACGCGGCGGCAGCAGGTGCTGCGGCCACCGGCGACGGCGGCGGCGCAGCTCCAGCCATCGCACCCGCCGGTGATGGTGTCGGCGCCGCGGCGACGGCACGCGTCGGCGTGGCGGCAGGCGTCGGCGCCGCGGCAGGCGTCGGCGCCGCGGGAGACACCGTCGCGCTCGCTGGTGACGCCGGCGGCGGAGACGCCGCGGCAGAGGAGAGCGCCTCCTCGACGGAATGCGCGCGCCACCGGCTGAAGCCAACCCCCCCCGCGCCGAGTCCGAGCAACGCCGCCACGAGCAGCGTCATCGACGCGCGGCTGCGCGGCGGGGCAGCCCCCTCGACGATCTCGGCGGCCGATTCGCCGAATGTCGTCTTGGCCTTGGTCGGCGGTCGCTCCGGCACCGGCCCGCGCGCCGTCGCATCAGGCACCGTCGTCATCCCCCCGATGAAGCTGGCCAGGCGCTCGGCAACGGCGTGCATCCCGGGGGGACGCTCGGCCGGGCTCTTGCGCAGCAGCTCGGCGGTCAGCGCGGCGAGCGCCGGCGGCACCGACGGGTTCATCGCGCGGGCGTCCTTCGGCGCCTCGGTCATGTGGGCGACGACCAGATCGCCCAGCGTCGCGTGGGTGAAGGGCGGGTGGCCGGTCAGCATCTCGTAGAGCACGCAGCCGAGCGAGTAGAGATCGGTGCGGCTGTCGAGGTTGGCCGAGTCGCGGCACTGCTCCGGCGACATGTAGAGCGGCGTCCCCATCATCGCGCCGCTCCGGGTCTGATGGACCTGGCCGGCGCGAAAATCGCCCGCCAGCTTGGCGATGCCGAAGTCGACCAGCTTCACCGAGTCGGGCGGCTGCGCCTGCACGAAGATGTTCTCCGGCTTGAGGTCGCGGTGAACGATCCCCTTGGCGTGCGCCGCCTCGAGCGCCTCCGCCATCCCGCGCGCGAGGCGCGCAGCGGTGACACCGGGGAGCGCGCCCCGCCGCGCCAGCACGGCGGCCAGGGTCTCGCCGTCGAGGTACTCCATCACGATGTACGGCCGCCCGGTGGCGTCGACCTCGCAGTCGAACACCTGCACGATCCCCGGGTGCGCGATGGCGGAGGTCGCGCGCGCTTCGAGGAAGAACCGCTCCAGCAGATCGGGCCGGCCCACCAGCTCGGGCGCCAGCAGCTTCACCGCCGCCTTGCGCTTCAGGTGGCGGTGCTCGGCAAGGTAGACCTCACCCATGGCGCCCGTTCCGAGCTGCTTGAGGACTTGGTAGCTGCCGATGGTCTCGCCGATGACGGGCACGATCTTGCCTGACCTGCGGGGAGTCCCGCACCCACGATCTCCTGCCGATCTGGCCGCGCGGTCAAGCCCGCCCGGTCATGGATGCGACGATCGCCTGAGCGAAGCGAGGCTTCGCCTCACGGGGCCCGTCGGGGAAGGGCTCGACTCGACTCAGCTACAGCCGAGAACCCGCAGGATCTTGATCTTGGTCGCGCTGCTGCCGGGCGCGGGGTAGGCGACCGAGCCGTCGGGGTAGGCGCGGAAGTCCTGATAGCGGCTGCCGAGCACGTTGGGCGAGAGCATCAGCGGGCCCACCGACGACGTCGACGATCCCGCCGGCGGCGCGCCGGTCGTGCTGTCGAGGATCTGGAGGTACATCTGGCGCCCCTTGTCGTTCTGCGCGAGGTCGCCGGTGGTGGTCGACTCCTCCCAGGCCGCCACCATCTGGCCGCTGCCATAGGTCGCCAGGTGGGGGACGCGGTCGTTCTCCGTGTCGCTCACCAGCGTGAGATCCTGGTCCGGAGTCAGCGCGCTGGTGCTGGCGATGTGCAAGAGGTGCACGTCGGCGAGGCCGTTGGCGTTGGGCGTCTGCCCGGCGCGGATGTCGCTGGTGATGATCCAGTCGCCGCTGCCGCCCGCTTGCAGCACGTTGCCGAGGTCGGAGTAATACAGATCGACGGGATCGATCGTCGAGGTGTTCGGCGCCAGCGCGATCCGCCCCGACTTGGTGCCGGTCATCGCGTCGTTCTTGCACACGGGGATGAACTTCTTGGCCACCGTGTCGTAGATGACGCGCTCGTAGCCGCTGTGGCTGCAGCCCCAGTCGAAGCCGCTGGTCTGCAGCGCGCCGCTGCCGTTCACCAGCTTCATCCGATCGCCCTGGTGGATGTTGATCCCGGTGGTGAGCGTGCTCGAGCCGACGCAGGGCTGGCTCACCGAGATGGCGGCGCCGAAGTAGCCGGCATAGTTGGTGCCGTCGAAGGCGATGCGGCCGTTGTGGGCGTACTCGGACCAGATGAATATGGGCTGGTTGGTGTCGGTCGCGCTGTTCGTGTAGGCCGGCAGCGACGCCGTCGTGTCGGTCAGCTTCGTCGCCCAGGTCTCCGACGCGCCGTCGAAGCGGACCATGTACATGTCGTAGCAGGAGGCGGCCGTCGGATAGTTGGCCGTGAGGCCGCAGAGGTTGTCGATGTTCCCGCAGTTGTTGCCCGCGGTGGAGCCCATCGCCGCGCGGCTGACCAGCAGCACGCCGCCCGCTGTGTCGGCGTAGATATCCTGGAAGTCGTAGCCCGGCAGCGTGAAGGCCGAGCCGGCGACCACCTGATCGTCCGCGTCGAGCGTCACGACGTGGACCTCGCTCGCGGTCTTGTCGAGAAAGGCGAGGCGCGAGCCGCCGCCCGGGATGGGCGAGATCGCCAGGGGAGTCAGCCCCAGCGCCGCGCCGTTGTTGTCGACCTCGTTGTAAGCATACGTGGCGCCGACGTCGATCTCGGTGATGCGCACCCGCGCGGAGAGCGCCGACGAGCAGACGCCGCCGTCGCCGCTCGGTCCGTAGCCGCCGTCGGGGACCGGGACGCCCGGACCACCGCCGGTGCCAGTGCCGCTGCCCCCGGTGGCGGAGCTGCCCCCAGTGGCGGAGCTGCCGCCCGATCCGTTACCGCCTTTGGCAGAGCCGCCCGTCCCCCCCGGCTGGCTCTGCGATGAAGCGCAGCCGAGCGACAACAGACAGAGAGCCGCCGCAGAAACGACCGGCGCGGTGTATCTTCGAATGGCCATCGGATTCCGAACGTTCATCGGACTCACCTCGGGGTTCCTGAAGGTGACGACAGCTCGCGACCTTGGCTCAACTATCTGCAACTATCTGGATGATGCACCGCGGGCAGCCGTGAGGCACAATAGGGGCGACGATGCGACCGCGACCGAACCCATTCGAGAAACGAAAAAAGGAAATCGCTCGCAAGGAGCGTCAGAAGAAGAAGGCTGAGCGACGCGACGAGCGCGAGCGGGGGCGCGCCGATCGGCCGTCGACCGAGGCCGGCGAGGATCCCGACATCGCCGGCATCGTGCCCGGACCACAGCCCCCGGCTGACGTCGAGACGTAACGCCCGCCGCGCCCCGCGGCTGAACCGCTTTCGAGCCCGTCGGACACCTCCGACTGGGCTCTTTTCATGGCGATCGGACGGCGGACTCTGGCACGGGGCGGAATGCTGGCGATCGCCGCGTTCGGTGCCACGGTGGGCCCGGTGGTCGGCTGCGTGATCGGCACCATGGTCGGCGCCGTGGTCGGACTATCGGCCGGATGCGGCGGCGGCGCGCTGACCGGCAGCCCGAACGACGGTGGGACAAAGGATGCCCGCGGCGCCAAAGACGGCGGCGTCGGAGAGACCAGGACAGACGCGCCGCTGGAGAGCCGGCCGACCGGCACGGTGGCGATCGGGCTCCCCTGCGCTGTCGCCGGCGACTGCGCGTCGGGGTTTTGCGCCGACGGTTTTTGTTGCGCCACCGACTGCTCGGGCATCTGCCAGACCTGCGTGGCGACCGGCCACATCGGTGCTTGCATCCCCGCCGACGCCGAGACCGATCCGCGTGGCGACTGTCAAGACATGGGCGCCGCCAGCTGCGGCACCGACGGCTTCTGCGACGGCACCGGCGCCTGCGAAGAATATGTCGCGGGGGTCACCTGCCAGATGGCGGGCTGCGCGGGATCGTCGCTGACGTTCGCTGGACGCTGCGACGGCCTCGGCACCTGCGTGACGACTCCCGCCCAGTCGTGCGCGCCGTTCATCTGCGGCGCCACCGGTCAGTGCCAGACCACCTGCACCACCGACGCCGACTGCGCGGCGGGCAACCACTGCCTGGGCGGGAGCTGCGGCAAGCAGCCGCTCGGCGCGAGCTGCGCGGTGGACAGCGACTGCAACTCGGGAATCTGCGCCGAGGGGACCTGCTGCATGACCACCTGTGACGGAATCTGTCGATCGTGCGGCCTCGGGGGGAGCGCCGGCGTCTGCACCGACGTCCCGGTGGGCCAGGATCCGCTCGGTCAGTGCGCCGCCAGCGACGCCACCACCTGCGGCACCGACGGCTTCTGCGACGGCAACGGCGCCTGTCAGAGCTACACCTCCACGACCTCCTGCGGCGCCGACAGCTGCGCGAACGGCAGCGAGACGCCGGGCGCGCGTTGCGACGGTGTCGGCGACTGCGTCCCCGGCGCGCCGGTCAGCTGCGCGCCCTACGCCTGCGCCGCCGGCGGCGACTGCAAGACCAGCTGCGCGACGAGCGCCGACTGCGCACCGGGATACGGCTGCAGTGGGACCATCTGCTGCCTGCCCGGACAGTGCGCCGGCGGCGCGCTCGGCACGGCCTGCGCCGGCGCCGGCGACTGCGCATCGGGGTTCTGCCAGCAAGGTGTCTGCTGCGCGACGAGCTGCACCGGAACCTGCCAGTCGTGCGCGGTCACCGGCAGCGCCGGAACCTGCACCACTGTCCCGGCCGGCCAGGACCCGCTGGCCCAGTGCGCCGACACGGGCGCCACCGGTTGTGGCACCGACGGTTTCTGTGACGGCACCGGCAAGTGCCAGCTCTACGCCACCGGCACGACCTGCGCCGCGGCGACCTGCAGCGGCGCGAGCGCCACGCCCGCCCGCACCTGCGACGGCGCCGGCACCTGCCGCGCTGCCACGCCGGCAGTGTGCGCACCGTACGCCTGCAACGCCGCCGGCACCGCCTGCAACACCACCTGCGCCGGCAACGGCGACTGCGCTGTTGGGATCACTTGCAACACGACGACGGGAAGCTGCGGCCTGGCGCCCAACGGAACGGCCTGCACCGCCGGCGCGGCCTGCAACTCCGGCTTCTGCGCGGAGGGCGTCTGCTGCGCCTCGGCCTGCGCGGGGATCTGCAGCGCCTGCAACCTCCCCGGCTCGGCCGGCACCTGCCTGCCGGTGCCTGCCGGCCAGGATCCGCTCGCCCAGTGCGCCGACGCCGGCGCAACGACCTGCGGCCTCGACGGCTTTTGCAACGGCAGCGGCGCCTGCCGGAAATACGCCGCCGGGACCTCCTGCGCGGCCGCGAGCTGCACCGCATCGACGCTCATCGCCGCCGCTGCCTGCGACGGAAACGGAACCTGCGCCGCGCCGACGCAGACCTCATGCGCCCCGTATCTCTGTGGCGCCGCCGCCTGCAAGACCACCTGCGCGACAACCGCCGACTGCGTCTCGCCGAACACGTGCAGCGCCGGCACCTGCGCCGGTGGCTGCCCGGGCGTCTACTGCGACAACTTCGAGGCCGATACCGTCGGCGCGATGGCGACCGGCTGGACGCGCGAGGGAGGGAGCACCGGCGACTGGCAGGTGATCACCGACGGCACCAAAACCTTGGCCCAAAATCACGCCCAGAGCGCCACGTTCCGGCTCGCCTACGCCTCGAGCGCGACCGGCGCGCCTTGGAGCGGCGCCACCAGCATCACCGCCAGCGTCGAGGTGCTGGCGACCGGATCGTCGGGGACGACGACGGCCTACCTCTGCCTCCGCTACAGCGGCGGCGCCTCGGGCGACTACGCCTGCCTGGCGTTCGAGCCCGGCAGCGGCGCGCAGATCAAGCTGCGCAACGCGGGCACCGTCACCAGCGGGCCGGTCTGGGCCACGACGCTCGCGGTCGGCACCTGGTACACAACCGAGCTCAGCGTCAACGCCGCCGGCGTGCTGAGCGCGACGGTGGGCGGAACCTTGCTCGGGACCTACACGCCGGCGACGGGCGTCGCGGGCGGCTATGTCGCCGTGGCGACCCAGAGCGCGGAGGCTGCCTTCGACAACGTCGTCGTCACGCAGCCCTGACCCGGGGCACCGCTGCGCGGCAGGCGAGACGGCCGGCTGTTTGTCGAGCGGCTCTTTCAGGCGCCACGACCGAGACTCGTCAGTAGAACAAGACCGGCCACCAGTTTTCCATCGGCTGACCGTCGTGCGTCTTGGCTTGGTTGCCGTAGCCGGGCATGTTCTGCCGCCAGTAGATCTGCCAGTCGGCGCCACATTGGGACGCCGGATAGTTCGGCTCCAAGCTCGAGACCATCCCCGCGGTGTACGGCTCGTAGAGATCGCCGCCGTTCGCTCCGCCGCCAAGACCGAAGTTCGCGCATCGCGCGTCGACCGCGACCGCGGGCGTCGTCGTTCCGAAGTCTCCGCGCCAGATTGCATTGGGCGGAAACTGCGAGCTGCCGCAGCCTTGGTAGAACGCGGCGATCGCCCAACTGGTCCCATCGTTGGGGTAAGTGCCCGTGGCGCTCGTCGCCGACGGGTAGCTCACGCAGGGCACGCCCGCTTGCGCGGACATTGCGTCGCAGATGTCCGGCCATCCGCTGAAGCGAACGCCGAACCTGGTGTCGAAGTCCTGGTTGAGGAACGCCGCCGCGTCCGTATTGAGGGCCGGGAGCGCGTTTTGCCACATCCCTTCGATTCCCCATCCGCGCACGTAGACATCACACCCGACGCCTCCCGAAGGAGAGGGGTCGAGGTGCGCGATCCTCACCGTCACGCCGCAGGTGATGCCGCTCAGAACGGTCACCACGCTCCCGCCTCCCACGGCGTCGTCGAACTTGTTCGGAATGGCGAGCCCGTTGTCGTCGTACTCCTGCTTGTATTCCGCGTAGAGCGGCGAGCGTCGCGGCGGAGACTCGCCGTCCTGGATCCAGACCTCGTTGACGAGGCCCTGCTCGAAGAGCTCACACAGCGTGAGGTATCGCGCGGGGTTCGTCGGATCGACGTAGCCGTATGAAGCCGCGAACTGGGCGGAAAACAGCGCGGTGGGATCGAAGGCGCCGTCGGTGACGGGGAGATTCTGGTTCTGGGTGCCCGCCGTCGTGGAGTCCGTCAGATCGACGACCTGGGTGACGACGTAGTTGAGGAACGGCATGGCGGCCGGGTTCGAATAGCCGTGATAGGTCGAACCCACCGCCAGCGCGGCGGCGACCTGCCCGGCGTACTTCCCGGTGTCCGTCGCGCTCACACCGTCGTCGAAGTTCAGCACCAGGACGGCCGGGGCCATCGAGGTGATGACCTCGTTGTGCGTGACGAGCCAGGGATCCGAGTTGGCGGTGTGGCCGACCGTCGGCCAGGCGGTCGGAGCGCAGTCGGGATCGGTCGATTGCTGGGTGCAGACCGTGCTCGCGCCCGGAGCGGTGACGGCGTCGACGACGCGCGTGCAGCCCCCGGCGGCCAGCGCGACGCCGCAGAGCCCGAGGCGCAGTGCGCGTTTCACAGCCGCACCCCGAGCGAGCCACCGATGGAGAAGAGTGGGCGCCCGACGCGCAGCACCTCGTCGCCGCCGATTTGAACCTCTGTCTCTGTCGCCGACACGAGCACGCGGGCATCGAGGGCGATGGTGAACCGGGAGACCAGCACGGCTGCACCGACGCCGCCGCCGCCCACCGCCGACCAGACACGCGGCGAGTGGCCGACGGCAGGCATGATACCCGACCCGTCAACCGCGAAGCGGGCGCTGCCGGCGCTCAAGCTGGCGGTTGTCTCGAAATGGCTGCCGAAGGGCTGGCGCACCGCCAGCTCGGCGAGCAGGAGCCCGTAAGCCACGCGGGCGGAATCCGACGGTCTGCGTGACCTCGCTCGAGGAGCCGAAACCGGTCGCGATCAGCCGCCCCCCGACGTGACCGCTGAAGGCCGAGAGCGCGACGAGCGGCGCCCAGGTGCTGACGCTCCCAGCCCCGATCCAGCCCACGCCGACCGCGAGGTCGAGCCGGCGGCCGAGCGGCCGCTCCGGCTGTTCCTCCCGCGAAAGTTCCATCACGAGGGGTGTCGATCGCGTCTCATGCTCGTCCGCCTCGACGCGCGGCGCGGACGCCGACGCCAACGGCGGCGGTGGTGACGGCGCAGGCGTGGGCGGCGACGCGGCAGGCTCTGCGGGCGTTCGCTGTGGCGGGGTCGGCCCGGGCGGTGGCGCGGGCGGTGGCGCGGCCGGCGCAGGCGCGATCGGCGTGGCGACCCACACCTCCGCCAGCGTCGCCTTGAGCAGATTGACCGCCTTGACGGCCAGCACCGCCGCGCGCCGCTCGGGCGCCGCGGCGGACAGGGGCAGCGTCTGGACGACGGTCCGTCCCGACACGCTGTCGCTCACCCAGATCTCGGCGACACCGGAGCCGAAGAAGATCCCGAACGACGCGCGCGCCTCCGCCTTCCGGAGCGCGCGCTCGACCGTGGCGCGCCGCTCGACGTTGTTGCCGACGACGTCCGTCTCCACCTCGAACCGCGCCGCCTGCAGCTCCCCCCGCACGCGCGCCAGCGCCTCGGTGGCGACCGCTCCGGGCGCTTCGGGCACCACCAACACCACGCGGCGGGCCGACTCGGCCTCGGCGGTCGCGCCCGAGGCCAGCCCCGCCAGCAGCGCCCCCGCGAACGCCGCACGAACGAACGCTGTACGAACGGTCCGCCCGCCAAGCGCGGCGCGCGCCAGCTTCATTACTTCAGTATGAGCCTCGCCGCGTCGGCGTACGAGCCCGCCGGAAAGCGGTGCAGATATTCCTCTGCGTCGATGCCGGCCGACGACGACCCGCGCCTGCTCTCGAGCAACATCTTGCGTCCCAACGCCTGCGCCGCGTACGTCCCGGCGGAATCCTCACGCAGGTAGCGGCCGTACCAGGAGACCGCGCCCGAGCGGTCGCCGCCGTCCTCTGCCAGGTTGCCGAGGAAGAACGACGCCTCGCGCCCCTCGGCCGTCTCCGGGAACCGTTCCCGCTCCGCGTTCAGCGCGCGCCCCGCCAGCCGGCTGCGACGCGTGTAGCGGGCCGCGTCCGCCAGCGCGGCGAGCTCCGCGTGCGAGCCGCGCGCCAGCACCGAATCGAATCCCCCGCCGCTCGGCCGCCTCGACGACCGCCTCGAAGTCGCCGCGTGCCATCCGCCGGCTCCACGATTTGGCCACCGGGTGGGTGACGCGCGCGGGGGCCGGGATACCGGCGGGGACGGCTTCCTGGTCGACAGGACCCGCCGCGGCCGTTCCCGCCCCTGCGGCCCGCTCAGCCGGATCCGCAGCCGGCTCCGGAGCCGCGGGGGCCGGCTCGACCGCGTCGGCGTGCTGGCCGTCGAGCAGGATCTGATTCTCCTTCACCCGCGTCAGCAGGTGCTGCCCGTGCGTCATGGCAATGCCGTCACCGATCAGCGGACCGCTCACGCGCACGGAGCCCTTTTGCAACCAGACGTCGAACGCCTCGCTGTCCGATGACCACTGCACGTCGAAGATGGTGCCGGTGACCTGCACGACGTAGGGGCCGGCGGCCACCTGCCAGCGCGCGCCCGGCTTCGGCACGAAGAAGGTGTGGGCGCGGCCGTTGGAAAGCACGATGCGCGCGCCGACCCGCGTGACGTCGCTGATCTGAGCGCGGGCGTCGCGATCGAGCGCGATCTCGGAGCCGTCGGAGAAGCGAATCCGCGTCCCCGTGTCGGCCGGCAGAATCTCCCCCGCCGCCCCGACCGTCCCGTTGATCACCTCGAAGGTGAGCGGCCCGGGCCTGCGGACGGCGAACCAGGCCGCCGGCGCCGCCACCATCAACAGCGCCGCCAACCCGAGCGCTGAGACCGCCTGCCAGCGCAGCCGGGCCCGACGACGGCCGCCCGCCTCCAGCCGGCGCAGGCCGCTCTCGTCGACCGGCCAGAATCGTCCGGCCGCTTCATCGCTCAGCGTCTCGCGCGTCAACTCGACCAGGCGCTGCAGCGCCTCGTCCTCCGGCTGCGCCACCCCCGGCCTCAAATCATCCCGCGTGCCCCGCATTTCTAAGCCTCTCCCTCGATTCCGTCCTCGAACATCGGCAACAGCTCACCCAGCGCGGGGTCGGTGCGCACCAGGACCGCCAGTCGCTTCCAGGTTCGCGCCAGCCGGCGCTTGGTGGTGGCCAGCGACATGTCGAGCGCCGCCGCGACCTCGCGCAGCTCCATCTCCTCGACGAAGCGAAGCGTGAACGCCGTTCGGTCGACCGCGTTCACTTTGTCCAGGATCCCGAAGAAGCGGGTCAGCGCCTCGCGTCCCTCGGCGTTGGGCTGAAACGTCCGCAGGTCGAGCTTCTCGACCTGGCCCGGCAGCACCAGCCAGCGGCGGAGCCAGCGCCAGCGCAGGTGGTGGCGGATCTTGAAGGCGGTGATCGACATGATGAACGCGGTGATCGTCCGCGGATCGCGCAGCGTCTTCACGCGATCGAAGAAGGTGATGAAGACCTCCTGAGAAAGATCCTCGAGCTCGCTCTCTGGACCAAGCGTGCGCAGCAGGATCCGGCGCACCAGCGGCCCGAACCGGCGCCAGGCCTCGCGGGTGGCACGCGGATCGCCTTCGAGCAGCCCGCGCACGAGAGTGGTGTCGTCGGCGTCCGCCAGCGTGGCGCTCGGCAGATAGGAGATCTGCGCGGAACGATCGATGCCCGGCGCCTTCATCTCGTCCGACTCATGATTGTACACTCCGCGACCCGCCCGCACTGGCCGCCGACGGGCGCGCGCGAGGGGTCGGGAATGAAGTTCCACCGACGTGGCGCAACGGCTCAGCGCAAAGCGGCGCCAATTCCATGACGCCGCGCCGCGGCAAAAGCGGCCGCGAGGCGACGCCCGACCGGTCGATGGCGGCGCGTCGGGCGGGCGAAGCGACGCCCGACCGGCGGATGACGGCCGGCCGGGCGGGCGAAGCAACGCCCGGCCGGCGGATGGCCGCGGGCCGGGCGTGTGGACGACGCGGGATTACCGGGATTACGACGAGCAGAGCGCGTCGACGCAGGACATGCCGCCGCCGCACTGGGCGTTGAGCTGGCACTGCGGTGACGCCTCGCCGGGCGTCTCGCAGAACCCTCCCGGACCGCAGACGGTCGCCGTCGTGCACGTGCAGCAGTCGGCGCTCGTGCTGCAGCTCGCCCGGCAGTAGCCGTCGACGCAGGTCTGACCGGCGCTGCAGCTGGCGTTCGACAGACAGCTCGCGCGCGGGCGGACGTCGGGCGTGCAGAGCCCGGCCGAGCACATGTCGTGCGGGCCGCAGTCAGCGTCGATCGTGCAGGCGCTCTGACAGAACCCATTCACGCAGGTGTGATTAGAGGCGCACTGGCTATCGAAGACGCACTGGCCTCCGCCGGTCGTGCTCGGCTGACAGAGCCCATTCGTGCAGACGTCGCCGGTTCCGCAGTCCGCCACCGAGCTGCAGGCCGGCTCGCAGAGGCCGTTGGCGCACTGCCCGCCGACGCCGCACTCGCTGCTGAAGTGGCAGAGCGGCGACGCGGTCGGCAACGGCTGACACATTCCCGACACGCAACAGGCGCCTTGACCACAATCGCTCGTGGCTTCACACGAGGTCGCGGTCGTGCCGCCTGAACCGGTCGTTCCACCGCCGCCGCCGCCGGATCCGCTGCCGCCCGCGCCGCCGCTGGCCCCGCCCGACCCAACGCCCCCGCTGCCAGCTCCACCCTTGCTCCCTGAGCCGCCGCCCGCACTGCCGGCGCCGCCCGTGTTCCCCGTCCCTGCGCCGCCCGCGCCTCCCGTTCCGGAGACGCCGGCTGTTCCCGCGCCGCCAGTGCCTGAGCTTGTCGTGCCGCCTGCGCCGGCGTAGCCATGGCCGGCGTGCCCGCTGGCGCCGCCCGTGCTTCCGGCGTGACCGCCGGTCGACGCCGGGAGGATGCACTTGCCGTACTCCTCGTCACAGACCGAGCCTGACGGGCAGTCGGCGTCGCAATAACAGTACGTGTAGGTCGAAGAGCCGTTCCCGCTGTTGCCATCGGTAGGTGCAACGGGAAGGCAGCCCGCGCCCGCGAGCGCACTGATCGAGATCACGGAGAGACCGGCGATGAAGTGAAGGCGTTTCATGAGTGCTCCTTTGCCTGCCCGCACATCGCAAGCGACGGGCCACATGGTTCCGGCGCGCGCCGATCCCGAACGATTTAGTTAGTGCCGCGATCGCGCGCGGCAATGCGGGATCGGACCCAAAAGCGATCGGTGATCGATGCCACCAGACGCGCCCGCGCGTGCCGCTGGTTCACGCCGAATGCTGTGACGCGCACACGGGATCCAAATCACACGAACCCAAAGTGACCGCCGTGATGCCGTTCGGGCGTGCGCTTCAATCGCTGGCTAAGCGCGGCGGCGCTCATCGCTCTCGGATGTTCGAACGGGGGTACGAGCTCTAACTCCGATGCGGCGACCGGCAGCGGCGGCAGCAAGAGTGGGAGCAGCGGCAGCCCTGCCACCGGCGGCACTCCGGGAACCGGCGGCGCTGCCGGAGCCGCTGCCACCGGGGGAAGCTCGAGCGTGGCGAGCGGCGGCAGCGCTGCCACCGCGGCACTCCGGGAACCGGCGGCGCTGCCAGAGCCGCTGCCGCCGCCGGAAGCTCGAGCACCACCTTCCCGTCAAACGATGAAGGTCGACTGGGTGCGCGCCTACGAAGCGGCCGAGGCCGGCTGAGCTGCGGCCGATCTCGGCCAGGCCGCGAGGGGACCTCGACGATCTCGGCCGGGGCCGCGAGGGACCTCCACGGCGCGCGGCCGGTTACTACATTTACTTACGGAGGGATCGCCGGGTTCGCCCCTGGTCGAGCCGGCGACCCAGGAGGGCTGCCATGACCACACGCATCTTCAACGCGCTGATCGGCATCTGGCTGTTCGTCACGGCTTTCATGTGGCCGCACGCGCACGGGGAGTGGATGGTCACCGTCGTGGCCGCGGTGCTCACGTTCGCGTTGGCGATCGTGGCCATCTATACCGCCGCCGCGCGCTACTTGAACGCAGCGGTCGCCGTCATGCTGTTTCTGTCGGCGCTGACGCTCCCCTCGTTGACCAGGGCCACCACCTGGAACAACGCCATCGTGGCGATCGCGATCTTCATCGCCGCGCTGGTCGACAACGGCCCCGCGGCGGTCCGCCACGAACGCGAGCTCTACGGCCGCGTCTGAGCGCCGCGCGCAGGCGCTACGGCCCGGGCGGAGCGCCCTCCTCGGACGAACGGTCCTTCAACCAACCCTCGGCGCGAAGGTAGTTCTGCAGCGCGAGATCGTCGCGGGCGAGCGGCGGCAGCCAGGGCCCGAGGCGGGTGCGGCGCCACCACACGTTCCCTCCCAGCGGCGCCAGCGTGTAACGGTAGAGATCGACGCGGACATAATGCGGCGGCACCCCGTGGAACGGATCGTCGCCCAGCAGCCCCA
This sequence comes from uncultured Pseudomonadota bacterium, assembly GCA_963723305.1. Lineage (GTDB taxonomy): Bacteria > Myxococcota_A > Polyangia > Fen-1088 > Fen-1088 > JADGRB01. The sequence goes on along the minus strand of CAVRRT010000179.1, from coordinate 3,017 downwards.
GCGCGCCCGCGTCCGCCGCCAGCAGCTCCCACACCAGGTGGAGGGCCCAGGGATATTCGCGCGGGCTCCCCATCGCGGCGAACCAGAGCAGCCAGTCGAGCCGGTAGTGGTAGGGGCTCATCCAGCAGGGGCGGCGCGCTGGATCGCCCGGCTGGCATTTGAAGGCGTACGGCAGCCACTTCGTCTCGGGCGTGATCGTCCGGTCGGTGGTCCCTTCGAACACCAGCTGCGCGCGCTCGCGGCCGACGGTGCCGAACGCGCCGTAGCTGTTGACGATCGCCAGCCGGGTGAACGACGTGTTCATGACCTGGGAACCGGAAAGCATGTTGAGGACCGGCGCGACGCTGAGCGACGCGATCCCCACGGCGACCACCGCCACGGTCAACCCCTGCGCGCGTGACGGGGCCGCGACGGCCGACGCGGCGTCGGCGCGGGCCACGAGCGCCGCCGGGAGAATCCGCCGCCAGAGGCCGTCGTCGAAGCAGGCCAGGATCGGCACCAGCGTCAGCCAGTTGAGAAAGGCGAGGTTGCCGCTGGCGATGAGGATCGCCTGCAGCGCCACCATCAGCGCGCCGCCCGCGTACCGCATCCGGCGCGGGCCCAAGATCAAGAACGGCGCCCCCAGCTCCACGAGGTGATTGAAGGCGACGCCGACCACGTGCGCCCAGTGCGGCAGCGCGTGAAAGTAGGGGGTGAGCGGGCTCGGAACCGGCTGCGTCTCGAAGTGAAAGTCGAGGCAGCTGAGATCGCGCCAGCAGGAATCGCCGCGCAGCTTGATGAGCCCGGCCCCCCACATGATCCGCATCGCCAACCAGCGCAGAAGCCAGATCACCGCGCGCGGCGGTGGACGGCGCGGGAACGGGCGGCCGTCGACGAGCGGGCAAAGAAAGATGCAGAGGAATCCCGTCTCGACGAGCTGCAGCTCCCAGCCGAATCCGTAGAACGTCTGCCCGACGTTGCAGATCGAGATCTGCAACGCGCAGAGGACGGCGAGCACGATGGCGTTGGCGTAGCCGGCCAGCACCGCGGCCGAGAGCACGACGCCGACGATCCCCGCGGCGCGCAGGGCGCCATCGCTGGCGCCGAGCCAGAACAGCGACGGCAGCTGCCAGAATCCGGCCGCGCGGGATCCCGCCTCGGCCATCACGTCGGCGAGGTAGCTGTCGATCGGCAAGAGGCCCCGCGGCCCGAGCAGCGCCGGCCCCTGCCAAACGAGGGTCAGGAAGGCCATGAGATAGACCAGCCCGACAAGACGCAGAATTACGAACCGGCCCAGCCAATTCCCGTTTGGGCTGGCCTCGTTGTGCGCAGCCCAGTCCGCAACGCGGGTCAGCGGCGCCGCCCACCGATCGGTCAGCCGCGCGAGCCGTTCGGTAGGCATCGGCACCGGCCGATTGTAGCCATTCTCGGGGGGTGTACTGGCAACGCTCGCGCCCGTGAGATCGTGTTATGGTCGCGCCCATGCTCGACCACATCAGCCTTCGCGTGCAGGACCATCCGCGGGCTGTGGCCTTTTATCGGGCTGCGCTCGCTCCTCTCGGCTACCAGGTCATGATGGAATTCCCGGGCGTCGCCGGCCTGGGCGCCGGCATGCCCGATTTCTGGCTCATGGCAACGGAGCTGCCGACCAACCCGACGCACATCGCGTTCGCCGCCGATCGCGCCACCGTCGATGCCTTCCACGCCGCGGCACTGGCCGCCGGCGCCGTCGACAACGGGCCGCCCGGCCCGCGCGCCCATTACCACCCTCATTATTATGGCGCCTTCGTGCGCGACCCTGAGGGAAACAACGTCGAGGTCGTCTGCCACGCCGATCCGAGCGCGAAGCCCGCGCCGGTCCGCACCGCGGCCCGCAAGAGCGCGAGCAAGGCCAAGCCCAAGGCAAAGGCGAAGCCCGCCAAGGCGAAGGCGAAGGCCAAGGCGAAGGCCAAGCCGATGGCCAAGGCCAAGGCCAAGGCCAAGGCAAAAGCGAAGCCCGCCAAGCCGACCAAGAAGCGCCGCTAGCAGCAGTCACCGCGCCGCGAGAGCGAGCCACCGTCAACTGACGGGGAAAAAGGCCATTATCACGGCTGGCGGATCAGGGGAGCGCGCGAATCGCCGCGACCTCTTGATTGTAGTAGCTCGGCAGCGCGCCCCACGGATTGGGGAGCACTCCGTCGGTGGTGAACACCCAGCCGGCGCCGAAGCCGACCGCCATCGACAGCACGTGGCTGGCCTCGTTGTCCGGGACTTCGCTGACGAAGTGGCAGAACCGCTCGGGCGAGCCGCTCGGCATCCACGACGGCATGGTGTAGCTCTGGTACGTCGAATAGGTCTCCGCGAACTCGACCATCAGATCGGAGAAGGTGATGAACGTCGGGCAAAAGCGCGTGCCGATCGCCAGGTAGGCGCTCGAATCGTGCGAATGCGCCAGCGCCGTGAGCCGCTGGTACTCGGCCTGCAGCGTGTCGCAGGTGTCCGCCGTCGGCCCTTCGGCGAAGTAGATCCCCGACGGTGAGTAGTACTGATAGTAGCCGTTGACGTCGGCGTCGATGTCCCCCTCGGCGCGCTGCCCGTACTGCGTCGACACGTAGCCGAGCACGATGATCCCCGCCGCCTGCGCCTGCGCGATCGCCGCCGTGTAGGCCGCTTTGGTCGCGGTCCCCGGGCCGTTGTCCGGGTTGAAGATGATCATCCCGACCGTCGGCGCGTCGGCGATGATCTTCTGCCACTGCTGGTCCGGATCCCAGTAGGCGGGCACGATCATGTGCACGGAGCCCGGGCGCACGGCGCCCCCGTCGATCACGATCGGCGGCCCATCGGTCGGACCGACGGCGGCGCCGGTGCCGCCGCTGCCGGTCGCGCCCGTGCTGCCGCCCCCGTCGCCGTGCAACCCCTGGCCGCCGTTCACGCTGCAGGCCGCCACCGCCGCGCAGAGCAACGCCGCAGTCCACCCGGTTCGCCCCGCTCGCCCCACTTCTCGCATCCGCACCTCAACCCCCCGGTCTCACAAGAAGTAAGCATCGGAAGCGCGCCGG